>JAKDMV010000053.1 GCA_030452125.1 Micrococcaceae bacterium | reverse complement strand
CCAAAGTGTCGTACATACTTTCTAGTCTGATCTTGCTTAGAACAAAGATTCGAATAGAATGAGGTGGTCGTCGTGCACAGGCAGTTTCGCGGCCCCTCCCATCGTGTAGGGCTCCGGGACCAATGCCGTCGTCCGGGGCGATTTGGAGGTATCAGATGGGGCTTTTCACCCAGTCAGTCGACGTGGAATGCAGTACCGCGGGGCTACCCTTGCGGATGCGGTGGCAGGGGCGGGAATACCGTGTTGCCGCCGACCCCGTGCGCTGGTTTGAACGCCGTCGCTGGTGGGCCGAAGAGGTCCGCGCCGAACGCGGTCGCGGCCCGGGACTCGTGGACCACGAGATCTGGCGGCTCCAGGTCAGACTCGCCGGCAAGGGGCCGCTACTGACCTTCGAGGTCTCCCGTGACGTGGAGAGCGGGCGCTGGCGGCTCATCCGGATCCACGATGCCCTGCTGGAGAGCGCATGACTTTTACCCATCTGAACGTGGCTTCTGCGTTCAGTGCCCATTACGGGGTCTCCTGGCCGCAGGACCTGGCCCTGAGGGCTGCCTCCGAGGGGGCCGACGCGCTGGCCACCACCGAACGCGATGGCCTGTATGGGGCCGTCAAACACCTCAAGGCCTGTCGGGACACCGGGCTGGATCCGATCCTCGGGGTGAACCTTGCCGTGCTGGGCCCCGCGGCCGATGACCCCCGTCCTCCTCCGGGGCATGCCGCCCGGGGGCGTCCGGGGCCCCAGGTGCAGGGGCGGATCGTCGTGCTGGCCAAAGGACACTGCGACGGGGCCGGGTACCGTGCCCTCTGCCGACTGGTCTCCCTGGCCCATGAGGGAACCTCGGCGCACCGGGGCGTCAGCGGACGCAAACCGGTCGGGGTGACCCACGCGGAGCTGGCCGCCTGCGCCACCGACCCGGAGGCCGGCACGGTGCTGAAGGTCCTGCTGGGACCGGATTCCGACGTCGGACAGGCGGCCCTGCGTCGTGAACTCCCGCGCGCCAGGACCGCGCTGGCCGGATGGCTGCAGGCGGTGGGCCGGGACGTGGTGTGCCTGGAGCTGGTCACCCATATGAACACCCCCGGTGAGCGGCTCAGCACGGCGCATTCCATCCGGATGCTGCGTACGGCCCAGGCCCTGCACGTCCCCGCCCTGCTCACCAACGCCGTGCGCTACGCGGTCCCCGACGGGGCCGCCACTGCCGACGTCCTGGACTCCGCCCGCGCCCTGAGCTCGCTGGAAACCCTCAGGGACCTGCAACCAAACGGTCAGGGGTGGCTCAAAAGCCCCGGGAGGATGCACGCCTTGGCCCGGGAAATCGCCCGGGAGGCGGGGGAGGGGAAAGTCGCCGGGGAACTGCTGGGCAACACCGCGGCGATGGCCGACTGGGCACGGATGGACCCGGTGGACGACGCCGGCTGGGGAATCCCCGTGGTCCCCGAAGCCAGCGTGATCGGCATCAGCGGCCACCCCGACGCGGAGCTGGCGGCACGCTGCGAAGCAGGCATCACCCGCCTGATTCCGCAGGACGCCGCTTCCCGTACGCTGCGCGATCGACTCGCCATGGAACTGGAAACCATCTCGGACCTGGGGTTCAGCACCTACTTCCTCACCGTGGCCGAGGTCAGCTCGATGATCACCACCCTGGGCGTGCGCAATGCCGCCCGGGGGTCCGGGGCCTCCTCGCTGGTGAACTTCCTCCTGGGCATCAGCCATGTGAACCCGCTGGCGCACGACCTGCTCTTCGAGCGCTTCCTGTCCCGGGAACGGACGACCCTTCCCGATATCGACATCGACGTCGAATCCGCCGAGCGTCATCGGGTCTATGAGCACATCTTCGAGCGGTTCGGCTCCGGGAGGGTGACCCTGATGAGCATGCAGAACGGGTACCGGGCCCGGGGTGCCGTCCGGGACGCGGGGCAGGCGCTGGGCATGGGGGACGGGGATCTGGACGTCATCGCCAAACAGTTGTGGCGTTTCTCGGCCAGCAACTTCCGCGAGGCCCTGGAGGAGAAGCCGGAGCTGCGCCCCTTTGCCGAACGGATGGGGGCCGAGAAGCAACTGGACCTGCTGGTGGACCTGACCGAACGGCTGGACCGGCTGCCCCGCCACATCTCCATGCATCCCTGCGGGGTGATCCTGGGGGACAACACCCTGCTGGACCGGACCCCGGTCCAGCCCAGCGGACTCGGGTTGGCGATGAGCCAATTCGACAAGCACGACATGGATCCCATGGGCATGCTCAAACTCGACGTGTTGGGGGTGCGCATGCAATCGGCGATGGCCCATGCGGTCTCCGAAGTCGTCAGGATCCATGGGGACGGGGAGGCGGTCGCGCGCGCCGGGGCCCACCCGAGAACACCTGACGGGGAGCTTCCGGAGTATCTGGATAGCGACGGGACCATCGACCTGCAGCGGGTCCCGCTGGATGACGAACCGACCTTCGAGCTCATTTGCACCACCGACACCCTGGGTTGCTTCCAGATCGAATCCCCCGGGCAGCGTGAACTGATCGGCAAGCTGGCGCCACGCCGATTCAACGACATCATCATCGACATCTCGTTGTTCCGGCCCGGGCCCATGCAATCGAACATGGTCAAGCCGTATCTGGAGAACCGGCACGGATTCGCGGTCGAAAGCTATCCGCACCCCGATCTCAAACCTGCCCTGGCCGAGACCCACGGGGTCACGGTCTTCCACGAACAGGTGCTGCGGATCTTCGACGTGATGACCGGGTGCGGGCTGGCCAAGGCCGATGTGTATCGGCGGCTGCTGGGCAACGAGCAGGCCGAACCGCGGGTGGAGGAACTCTACCGTTCCCGCGCCCTGGCGAGGGGCTATCCGTTGGCCGTGATCGACGAGGTCTGGACGACGTTGAAGGCCTTCGGCTCCTTCGGCTTCTGCAAGGCCCATGGCGCGGCCTTCGCCGTACCGACCTACCAGTCGGCCTGGCTGAAGGCCCACCACCCCGAGGCGTTCCTGGCCGGCATCTGGGAACACGACCCCGGGATGTATCCCAAACGGTTGCTGGTGGCCGAGGCACGGCGGATGGGCATCCCCATCCTGCCCTTGGACATCAACAACTCCGATGCCTCCTACCGGGTCGAACGCATGAAGGGACTGCTCCCCCCGGCCACGGTGCCCCCCGTCTACCGGGCCCCGGGGACGATGCCTGCCGGACGGTTGGGCATCCGGCTGTCCTTGAGCGGGATCCACGGGGTCTCAGGGACCGAGGTGAAGCGGGTCGTGGCCGGTCGGCCCTACGACTCACTGGCCGATGTACGTGACCGGTCGGGGCTGAGCCGGTCCTCGTTGCGCACCTTTGCCGCGCTGGGGGCGTTCGATTCCCTGCAAAAAGCGGCTGGACGCGGCAACCGCGCGGATCTGATGCTCCACCTGACCGCCCGGACCGCCAAGACGCTGCCCCCACGGCACCGGCCCATCCCGGGACAGCTGTCCTTGCCGATGGGTGATGTGGAACTGGGCGGGTTGGCCGTGGGGGAGGCCGAACAGAGCATGGAGGAGACCGTCCGCACCGAATTGGATCTGATGTCGGTGGACGTCAGCGGCCACCTGATGTCCTCGCACGCCCCGATACTGGGGAAGCTGGGGGCGACCCATGCCGAGGACCTGCTGGGACTGCGCAACGGAACGGAGGTGCTGGTGGCCGGTGTACGGGTCGCCACGCAGACACCGCCGATGCGTGGCGGTCGACGGGTTGTGTTCATCTCCCTGGACGACGGGACCGGTTGCGTGGACTGCACCTTCTTCCACGAAGCCCAGCAGAACTCCGGGCCGCTGCTGTTCTCCACCCGGCTCCTGCTGGTGCACGGGATCACCCGTCGGACGGGTCCACGCGGCATCAGCCTGCAGGCCCTGCAAGCCTGGGATCTTGCCGACCAGGCCACCCTGCCGGGGCCGGGGCACCTGAATGACCCGAACCGAGTCAGCGATAAGCGTCCACCTGCCACGGCGAAGACCGCCACCAGTGGCGAGGACACCTCGTTGCTGGCCATCCGGATGCAGGACGAAGGCCTGGACAACCGGCTGCCCGGTGAACTTCCGGAGGGTTGGCCGGAATTCGACGTCGGATCATGATCCGGTCAGCCCAGCACGACCAGGGCACCATCCCGTCTCGCCGTGCGAATGAATGGAACTACTCCTCACCCACAGTGCTCTCCGCCAACTCGTGGATTGACTCAGCAGGAACAAGGTCGGGCCGTGAAGGCATGCTCTTCGCCACGGTGAGCAGGATCGCGGAGTTCTCGACGGCTTCCAGCGAGTGGGCCGCGGCGGGAATGACCAGCAGGTCACCGACCCAGCCGAAGGACTTCCGTCCACCGGAGTGCAGGACGACCCGACCGGAAAGCACGTGCACACTGGCCTCACCCGGGCTTTCGCCCACGTCCAAGGATTCCCCGGCCCGCATCCCGATGACCGTTTGGCGCAGCATCCTGTCGTGCCCACCGAGCACCGTAGCCGCACTACGACCGCTCGTGCCCGTCATTGCGTGTTCCAACTCATGACGTGCCAACGCCGTCAACGATGTTTTCCGTCTCATGCCAACCTCCGCGCTCAACCGGGTTCACCTGCTTTGACCGTCTCACAAGGCTAACCCGGAACCAGTTGCAAGAGCAGGGGGTAGATCGTCATCGCCGTAATGTCCGCCCCAGCACGTCGGGTGGGCCCCGAGGGCGGGGCGCTGGTGGGTGTCCTGTTTCGGGGTCTCCACGCCCGGGAAGCCGGGACCATGCCTCCCTTGGCGATCACCGACGAATCCGGCGCCCTGGTGGGCAGGATCAATATCAATGGCATCACCCGCGGCACGCTGGAATCGGCAAGCCGGGGGTTCTGGGTCGGACAGGAACACCAGGGGCCGGCTTGGCCACCCGGGCGGTCGCCGAAGCCCGGGCCCACTCCTTCGATGGGCTGGGCCTGCACCGTCTCCAGGCGGAAACACTGGTGCACAACCATGCCTACCAGCGCGTCCTGACCCGTAACGGCTTCACCCGGCATGGGAGGGCCTCCGGATACCTGAAGATCGCCGGGCGGTGGCAGGACCACCTGATGTATCAGGTGCTGTGCACGGTTTGATCGCAGGAAATCGGCGGTCGCTGATCCGACCTCCTGGTGTTTGCTGCCGGGAACATCCTCCACGAGCCCTCTTCAGAACAATGCCACCAGCACGACACCGAGCAGGACGGTCCCGGCTCCTGCGAGCCGTCGGGCAGGCTTGGGCTCCCTGAAGATCAGCCAGCCAGCGACGGTCACCAGCACCACGCTCAGCTCCCGGCCCGGTGCCACCAATGACACCGGTGCCAGCCGCATGGCCCACAAGACCAGAATGTAGGCCAGCGGAGACAACACCCCCACGGCCAGGACCTTGAGCCAGTTCCCCAGCAGGATGGACCGCAGGCGGGAAACGTCCCGGAGTGCGACGGGGGTCAGCAACGCCACCTGGGTCACCAAGGAGCCCCAGTACAGGAGCACCGGGGTGATGGCCAGTGCCGTGACCGCATGGGCGTCCCACACGGTGTACGCGGCGATCATCACCCCGGTCATCACCCCGAAGAGGACCCCGTTTCCCCGGCTGGCACCGCCGGGACGGCTGGACGAGGATCCGGTCAATCCGATCACCACGATGCCCGAGACCACCAGTGCCGCTCCCACGAGGCCCAGCGCGCCGGGTCGTTCGGCGAACAGGATCATGGCAAAGACCACCGCCAGCAACGGGCCGGTCCCGCGTGCCAGTGGATAGACCACTGACACGTCCCCCACGGCATACCCCCGTTGCAACAGCACGAAATAGGCGGTGTGGATGATTCCGCTGACCAACGCCGCCGACCACCACGTGCCCATCGATACGTCGGCCCCGGCGAGCACGAGCACGGCGAAAGGGAGGTAGAGGACGGTGGAGGCCACGCTGTATAGCCACACGAACGCGGCCCCGGCGGAGCCGGCGCTCTTGGCCGCAATGTTCCAGGTCGCATGGGCCAGGGCAGCCAGCAGAATCAGCCCCAGCGCCGTGGTGCTCATCGTGGCATCGGCGGGTCGGAGCAGTGGGGATCAGTATGGTGATCGGGCTTCGGGGTCGTCATCGGCCGCCATGCACCGAATTTCCCTGTCCCCGGTAGGTCCACCTGCCTGCTTTCAGACACCAGCCTTCCTCCTCCCGGCGGGTTTCCCGGCCCGGCTCGGATCGCACCACGCCACGGGCCCTCAATTTAGCAAGGGCGTGGGCCGCAGGCAGCCTTCGCGGGGGCGGTGGGCTGACAAAGCAACAATCGAACGAGTATACTGTCTTCAGGACATCAAATCAGAGGAGCAGCCATGGACAACCAACCAGTACGCAATCTCGAGGACAAGGTCACCATCGTCACCGGTGGCGCGGCGGGCATCGGCGGGGCCGTGACGCGCGCCTTCGTCGCCAGGGGCGCAAAGGTGGTGGCGGTCGACCTCAATGAGGAAGCCGGAGCAGCCATCGTGGAGGAATTCGGCCAGGCCGTGGAATTCGTCGCCGGCGATGTCTCCGATCCCGAGGTGGCGAAGGCGGCCGTGGCCCGCGCCGTGGACCGCTTCGGGCGTTTGGATGCCCTGGTCAACAATGCCCACGCCTCCAAACAAGGTTCCTTTCTGGAACACACCGATGCCATGTGGGACCTGTCCTTCAACACCGGGTTCTTCGCCACCCGGAACTTCATGCTGGCCGCCTACCAGGAACTGAAGAAGACCGGCGGCGCCGTGGTCAACTACGGATCCGGGGCCGGACTCGAAGGCCAGCCGACCCAGGCTGCCTACGCGGCCGCCAAGGAGGCCATCCGCGGACTCAGCCGGGTCGTGGCGAACGAATGGGCCCCCGAGGGCATCCGGGTCAACGTCGTGTGCCCGATGGCCATGACCGAAGGCGTGGAGAACTGGAAGAAGAACTACCCGGAGATGTTCGCCGCCTCCGAGAAGAAGGTGCCGCTGGGACGCTTCGGTGACCCGGAGACCGACGTGGCCCCCATCGTCGCGTTCCTGTGCTCCGATGACTCCCGCTACATGACCGGACAGACCGTCATGGCCGACGGCGGGTCCATCAAGCTGCGCTGAATCCGTCGCGGTGTCGTGCTCCAGGACCTCCAGGGAGCACGAGGCGGGTGCACGACGGACGCGACCGGATTCCTGCGACGCCGCGGGAACCCGGTCGATTGGTTCGGCTGCGAACGAGTCGGTTAAGCTGGACCCGGCTGGCTGTGGTCACCGTATGCCACAAGTCATGAAGCCCCACCACGAATCAGGAGACCAACGTGTCAGAGCAGATCACCCTAAATGTCGACGGCGAACAGCGTGAGGTGACTGCTGGCACGACAGGGGCCGAGCTGTACTTCGAAGAGCGCAACGTCGTGGTCATGCATGTGGACGGCGTCCTCTGCGACCTGTCCCATGAACTCGAAGCCGGGACCACCGTCGAGCGGGCGACCATCGACTCCCCGGCAGGACTCGAAGTCCTGCGCCACTCCACCGCGCACGTGATGGCCCAGGCCGTGCAGCAATTGCGGCCCGAAGCGAAGCTGGGCATCGGCCCGTACATCACCGACGGCTTCTACTTCGACTTCGACGTCGAGGAACCCTTCACCCCCGAGGATCTGAAGACCCTCGAGAAGATGATGCTCAAGATCGTCAACCAGAACCAGAAATTCGCCCGCCGCGTGGTGACCGAGGACCAGGCCCGCGAAGCCATGGCCGCCGAACCCTATAAATTGGAGATCCTGGGCAAGTCCAGTGACGCCGACGCGGTCGGCGAGGGGGCCAACATCGAGGTCGGCGCCGGCGAGATCACCATCTACGACAACGTCGACCGCAAGAGCGGGGAGACCATCTGGTGCGATCTGTGCCGCGGCCCGCATCTGCCCAACACCAAGCTGATCTCCAATGCCTTCGCCCTGACCCGTTCCGCCGCCGCCTACTGGTTGGGCAACGAGAAGAACAAGCAGCTCCAGCGCATCTACGGCACCGCCTGGCCGACGAAGGCGGACCTGAAGGCCTACCAGGAGCGTCTGGCCGAGGCCGAACGCCGGGACCACCGCAAGCTCGGGGCCGAACTTGACCTGTTCTCCTTCCCCGATGAACTCGGTTCGGGCCTGCCGGTCTTCCATCCCAAGGGCGGCATCATCCGCCGTGCAATGGAGGACTACTCACGTAAGCGCCACGAAGAGGCCGGATACGAGTTCGTCTACACCCCGCATATCACCAAGGGCCACCTCTACGAGATCTCGGGGCACCTGGACTGGTACCGGGACGGCATGTTCCCCCCGATGCACGTCGACGAGGAACTGAACGAGGACGGGTCGGTGCGCAAGCCCGGCCAGGACTACTACCTCAAGCCGATGAACTGCCCCATGCACAACCTGATCTTCGCCTCGCGGGGACGTTCCTACCGCGAACTGCCGTTGCGGATGTTCGAATTCGGGTCGGTCTACCGCTACGAGAAATCCGGCGTCGTCCACGGGCTGACCCGCGTGCGGGGGATGACACAGGACGACGCCCACATCTACTGCACCCGCGAGCAGATGAAGGGCGAGCTGACCACCGCGCTGGAATTCGTCCTGGACCTGCTCAAGGACTACGGGCTGGACGACTTCTACCTGGAGATCTCCGATAAGGACCCGGAGAAGTACGTCGGCAGCGACGAAGCCTGGGAGGAAGCGACCCGCACCCTCGAGGAGGTGGCGACCGCATCGGGCCTCGAGCTGGTCCCCGACCCGGGCGGAGCCGCCTTCTACGGGCCGAAGATCTCCGTGCAGGCCCGCGACGCCATCGGGCGCACCTGGCAGATGTCCACCATCCAGCTGGACTTCAACCTGCCCGAGCGTTTCGACCTCGAATTCCAGGCGGCGGACGGCTCCCGTCAACGCCCCGTGATGATCCACCGGGCCCTCTTCGGCTCGGTGGAACGGTTCATGGGCGTGCTGATCGAGCACTATGCCGGGGCCTTCCCGGCCTGGCTCGCCCCGGTGCAGGTGCTCGGCGTCCCGGTGGCCGAGGCGTTCAACGACTACGTCCAGGACATCGTCGCCCAGCTCAAGGCCCGCGGCATCCGTGCCGAAGCCGATCTGGGGACCGAACGGTTCCCGAAGAAGATCCGCAACGCGTCCAAGGACAAGATCCCCTTCACCCTGATCGCCGGGGGAGAGGACGCCGAGGCAGGCGCCGTCTCCTTCAGGTTCCGTGACGGGAGCCAGGACAACGGGGTGCCGGTGGCCGAGGCCATCGAGCGCATCGTTTCCGCCGTGCAGAACCGGGAGGCGTAGTTGATGGGGACCCCGGAACACGACGAGGACATCACCGACGACTTCGAACTGGCCGGGGTCCCGGATTCCTTCCAACGCCTGTGGACGCCCTATCGAATGGCCTACATCAAACAGGGCCAGGGGCAGGTTAAGAACGAAGAGGACTGCCCTTTCTGCACCGGGCCCCAGCGCAGCGACGAGGAATCGTTGATCGTGCACCGGGGCAAGACGATGTTCGTGGTGCTCAACCTCTTCCCCTACAACTCCGGGCACCTGCTGGTGTGCCCCTACCGCCACGTCCCGGACTACACGGATCTGACCGTGGAGGAAACCGCCGAAATGGGGGCGGCAGCCCAACAGGCGATGCGTGTGCTGCGGGCGGTGGCGAACCCGTCGGGCTTCAACCTGGGCATGAACCAGGGGGTGGCCGGCGGGGCGGGCATCGCCGCGCACCTGCATCAGCATGTGGTCCCGCGGTGGAGCGGGGACGGGAACTTCTTCCCGATCATCGCCCGGACCAAAGCCATCCCAGCGGTCCTGGGGGACATCCGTCAGGACATCGCCGACGCATGGGACCAGGGCTGAGCTCGACCGCGAGCACCAGTGGTGCTACATCATCGGCGCCGCGGTGGCGCCGAAGCACGCCCATCGCTGACCGGTGGCGTCATCGGGGGCGGTGATCACCGGCACACTGGCTTAGGATGGAGCGTACTTTCCCCCCGTTTTGAAAGGACCATACGTGTCCAGCACTGAGAACACCACCGGCAGTCCCCGGGTCAAGCGTGGCATGGCCGATATGCTCAAGGGCGGCGTCATCATGGATGTCGTCACCGCAGAGCAGGCCCGAATCGCTGAGGATTCCGGCGCCGTCGCCGTCATGGCCCTGGAACGGGTTCCCGCCGACATCCGCGCCCAGGGCGGGGTCTCGCGCATGTCCGACCCCGATATGATCGACAGCATCATCGACGCCGTATCGGTTCCGGTCATGGCCAAGGCCCGTATCGGCCACTTCGTGGAGGCCCGGGTCCTGCAGTCCCTCGGGGTCGACTACATCGACGAATCGGAAGTCCTGACACCGGCCGACTACGTCAACCACATCGACAAGACGGACTTCACGGTCCCCTTCATCTGTGGTGCCACCAACCTGGGGGAGGCCCTACGCCGCATCAACGAGGGTGCTGCCATGATCCGTTCCAAGGGTGAAGCCGGCACGGGGGACGTCTCCAACGCCACGGGGCACATGCGCAAGATCCGCGCCGAGATCGCGAAGCTGTCCTCGATGCCCACGGACGAGCTCTACGTGGCCGCCAAGGAGCTGCAGGCACCCTACGAACTGGTCAAGGAAGTCGCCGAGGCGGGCAAGCTGCCCGTCGTGCTCTTCACCGCCGGCGGCATCGCCACCCCGTCGGATGCCGCGATGATGATGCAGCTTGGCGCCGACGGCGTGTTCGTCGGCTCAGGCATCTTCAAGTCAGGCAACCCGGCCCAGCGGGCCGCAGCCATCGTGAAGGCCACCACCTTCCACGACGACCCCTCCGTCATTGCCCAGGCCTCCCGCGGGCTGGGCGAGGCCATGGTCGGCATCAACGTGGAGGAGCTGCCCGAACCGCACCGCCTCTCCGAGCGCGGCTGGTAAACACTCCTGAGCTGAAACGGACGGCTGGCCACTCATCCCGAGTGGCCGGCCGTTCGTGTCTTCCTACTGCACCAGATGGCGTCCCTTGCCCAGCAGCTCGAGGCCGTTGGTGCGGAAGAAGGCCGACGCCCCGGGGGTCGAAGCCGCCAGGACCTGGCCCGAACCTTCCTCGGAGTCGAGCCGTTCGACCAGGGCCCCCAGCAGGGCCGTTCCGGCCCGCTGACGCCGCCAGGAGCGGCCGACCGCCAGGGACTGGATCGACAGGTCCCCGCCGTCATGCAATTGACCGAACCCCCGTCCCGCCAGCGTTACGTCGGCGCCCCGGGCCACGGCCTGCTCGATCCGGCGCCCCGGTTGCAGGACCGCCAGTTCTTCCCGGTCGGCCCCGGTGGCCTCGGGCAGGGTGGAGGATAGTTCGACGCTGCCCTCCCACGGTTGGCCATCGCGGCCGGCTGCCGCCACATCTGCCGCGGACCCACCGTGCCAGAAGAGCGGGGGCGCGTCTCGGAAGCCCAGCTCGGTCAGGGCCTCGTCGCGGGCCGCGGCATTGAGGAAGACGTGGACTTCGCGGGCCCCCAGACGGGTTCCCTCCGCCAGTCCGGGGCGCAGCCCGGAGGCTTCGGGACGGGTGGGGAAGAGCAGGACCAACCGGGCCCGGGTCGGCTGATAGAGCCATTGGCAGCCGTGGGTGGAGAACTCCCGGCCACCGGTGGCCGCAGCCAGGGTCCGGTGCCAGTCGGCGAAGGCGCGCTGTGCGCCGGCTACGGTGCTCATTGGGCGGCCGCGTCCAGTCCGCGGCGCACCAGCAACGGCTCGAGCCGGGCTTCACGCCCGCGGAAGATCCCATAGGAGGCCAAAGGGTCCCGGGTATTGCCCCGGGCCAGGAGTTCATGGCGGAACCGGTCGCCGTTGGCCCGGGTCCCACCACCATTTTCGGTGAACCACTCCACCGTGTCGGCGTCGAGGACTTCACTCCAGATATAGGAGTAGTAGCCGGCGGAATAGCCGCCATCGAAGATGTGCTTGAAGTAGCCGGTGCGGTAGCGCGGGACGATGACCTCGGGGGAGAAGCCCGCCTCGCGCAGCACCCGGTCCTCGAACTCCAACGGATCCCCCGGATCCTCCCCGGCGGCCAGGGAATGCCATTCAAGATCCAACAGGGCCGCAGCCAGATATTCGGTCGTGGAGAAGCCCGCACCCCAGAGGCCCGCATCCTGGATCTTCTCCACGGCGCCGGCGGGCAGCGGTTCGCCCGTCTCCACGTGGAGGGCATATTTGGTGACGAGCTCGGCGTCGAACTGCCACATCTCGTTGACCTGCGAGGGATATTCGACGAAGTCGCGCGGCACCGAGGTCCCGGCGAGGGAAGGGTAGATCCCGTGGGCGAACAGCCCATGCAGGGCATGGCCGAATTCGTGGAACAGGGTCCGGCATTCATCGAGGGTCACCAGCGCGGGTTGGCCTTCGGCCGGGGCCGGGATGTTCAGGTTGTTGGTGACCACGGGCAGTTCGCCGAAGAGGGAGGCCCCGTCGCGGATGCTGTTCATCCAGGCACCGCCGGCCTTGGTGGGCCGGGCGAAGTAGTCGCCCAGGAACAGCCCCAACGTGCTGCCATCGGCGTCGGTGACCTCCCAGACCCTGACCTCGGGATGGTACACGGGCAGGTCGTGACGTTCGGTGAACTCCACCCCGTAGAGCCGCGTGGCTGCGGCGAAGACCCCCGCGTGGATGACCCGGTCCAGTACGAACCAGGGCTTCAACGCCGCGGCGTCCACGGCGTACTTCTCCCGCTGGACCCGGGCCGAATAGTAGGCGCGGTCCCAAGGGGCGAGTGGCCGTCCGGCCAGCTCGGCCATGGTCGCGGCCTCGGTGGCGGCATTGGCCAGGGCACCGGGGATGAGGCCGGCCAGACGTTCACGCACCGCCTCCACCGAGGGAGCGGTCTGGCCTTCGAGGACGTAGGCCGCGTGATGGTCATAGCCCAACAGGGCGGCCCGTTCGGCGCGCAACCGCGCCATGGAAGCGCCCAGCTCCAGGGTCCGGTTCGGTCCCTCCTGGCCACGTCGGGTGGAGGCCTCGAACAGCCGCCTGCGTGAGTCCTCCCGTTCCAACCGGGCCAGGGCCGGCTGCTGGGTCGGCAGGACCAGGGTCAACAAATAGCCGTGAAGATGTCCGGCCTCCGTGGCGGCACGGGCGGCCGAGGCGATCTCGGCGTCGGAGAGGCCCTCGAGTGCCTCGGCGGAATCGAAGAGCACCGCGGCGTCGTTCATCCCGGCCAACAACCGGGTCCCGTACCGGGTGGAGAGGGCGGAGATCTCCGCGTTCAGGGCCCGGAGGCGCTCCTTGCCCGCTTCATCGAGCCCGGCTCCCGCCTGGCTGAACCGGCGCAGCGTCTCGGAACTGAGGCGCTGGCGTTCGCCGTCGAGCCCACCGGCGGCTTCCACGGCGGACAGCCGGGCGTGGAGCTGCGCGTCGAGGTGCACGGCATCCTCGTGTTCGGTCAGCAGTGCCTGGATGTCGGCATCGACCTCCACGAGGTCGTCGGTGCCGTGGGAAGGCCTGACATTGGAGAAGGCCATGACCGCCCGGCGCAGGGTTTCCCCGCTGGTTTCGAAGGCTTCGGTGGTGTTGGGGAAGGTGGGCTCCTCGGTGGAGGAGGTGATGGCGGCGATGGCGGCCAGCTGCTCGGCGATGCCGTGTTTGACCGCTTCGACATAATCCTGCGCCGTCAGGAGATCGAACGCGGGCATTTCGAAGGGCAGCACGCTTTTGCTGAGCAGGGGATTCGTCATGAAGTCAGTTTTTCACACCTGCGGACCGGACGCGACGCCTACCATCGGAGGATGAGCCACAGATCGTTGCCGACCCGCCGGCGGGCCGCCGTCCGAGTAGCCGCCCTGGTGGCCTCGCTGATCCTGCTCTCGGGCTGTTCCGGCGCCGATACCTCCCAGCCGGCCGGGACGGGAACGACGCCGGCGAATGCGTCGGCCCCGGCGACGGCGGGCAGCGCCACGGCGACGACGACGGACGCGGAGGCCACCGGGCCGGACCCGACGCGCTCGTCCCGCGAGGAGGTCTCGGTGGTGGTGACCGGTGACGTGTTGCTCCACCCACCCCTGTGGGAACAGGCCCGGGCGGACGGTTCGGCCGCCACCCCCGACTTCGCCCCGCTGCTATCGGGTCTGGCGCCCTATCTTGCCGACGCCGATCTGGCGATCTGTTCGTTGGAGACCCCGGTCGGGACCGACAAGGGGCCCTATCGCGGGTACCCGTCCTTCGTGGTGCCCCCGCAGATCCTTCCGGCCCTGGCCTCCACCGGCTATGACGCCTGCACCACCGCCACGAACCATGCCGTCGACGACGGGACTTCCGGGGTCGAACGCACCCTGGACGCCCTGGATGAGGCAGGGCTGGAACATACCGGGACCTATCGCAGTGCCGCGGAGTCCCGGAAGCCGCTGATCCTGGAGGCCGGGGGAATCCGGGTCGGCGTCGTGGCAGCCACCTACGGGCTCAACGGGTTGAGCGCCGACACCGACTGGAGGGTCGATCTCATCGACACCGACCAGATGATCGCCCGGGCCAGACAAGCCCGCAAGGCAGGCGCCGACGTCGTGCTGGCCGGGTTCCATGCCGGCGAGGAGTACTCGACACGCCCGACCACCGAACAAACCCATATCGCCCACACCCTGGCGGACAGCGGGGAATTCGATGCGGTCTATTCGCACCACACGCATTCGGTGCTGCCGTTGGAAAAGCGCGACGGGGTGTGGATCGCCTACGGGTTGGGCAACTCGGTGTCCGCCCATGCCACCGATCTGGCGGTGAACCGGGAAGGGGTGAGCCTGAAGCTGGACTTCGTGAAGGAGGGGGACCGGTGGACGACCTCGGCCCCGCGTTGGGTCGGACACATCATGGCCCAGGACCCGGTGCGCTGGTGTGCCCTGCCGGCGAAGACCCCGTGCACGACGGCGGGCGGTGATGCCGCTTCGCTCAAACGCACACGCTCGACCTTGAACGTCCTGGGCGCCGACGGGGACGGGGCCCGGCCCTGGCGCCCCGCAGCCTCCCCGTGACCAGCCCCGCAGCCTCCTCGTGACCAGGCCCGGGGCTGACGGTGCCTACCCGGTGGGCGGTCGGCCGGTGCGGGAACTATGCTGAAGCGTCCCATTTCCTCCGCCGCGGTGACGCGGTGCGACCCCGGCCCCACCCGGGAAAGGCGGTTCCACATGCTCAACGTCGGTGTCCTGGCCCTCCAGGGTGATGTCCGCGAACATGTGGCAGCATTGGAATCCGCAGGCGCCCGCGCCGTTGAAGTCCGCCGGGCCGAGGAACTGGCGGGGCTGGACGGGATGGTCCTGCCCGGAGGCGAATCGACCACCATCGACAAGCTCTCCCGCATGTTCGGGCTCTCCGCCCCGTTGAAGGAACGCATCGCCGACGGGTTCCCGGTCTTCGGTTCCTGCGCCGGGCTGATCCTGTTGGCCGATCGGATCCTGGACCCCTCCACCGACCGCCAAGGCGTGTCGCAGCAGAGCTTCGGTGGCATCGACATGAGCGTCAGGCGCAATGCGTTCGGCCGTCAGGTCGAGTCCTTCGAAACGGATCTGGCGTTCAAGGGACTGCCCGATCCACCCCGGGATGCCCGGTCTTCCGCCAGCGGACCCGCGGCGGCGGTGCGGGCGGTGTTCATCCGCGCCCCCTGGGTCGAATCGGTGGGCGAAGGGGTCGAGGTATTGGCCACGGTCCGGGTCCCGGCGGGCGGATCGGGCCCGGAGGCGGGAACGGACAGTAGAATCGTTGCAGTACGTTCGGGATCGCTGTTGGCGACGTCCTTTCATCCGGAAGTCACGGGGGAGCGCCGGATCCACGAACTGTTCATCCAGCTGATCAAGGGAGAAGCGTAAGCATGTCAGGCCACTCCAAATGGGCAACCACCAAGCATAAGAAGGCGGCCATCGACGCCAAGCGCGCGAAGTCGTTTGCCAAGCTCATCAAGAACATCGAGGTCGCAGCCCGTGCCGGCGGCGCCGATATGGCGGGCAACCCCGGCTTGGAAGTCGCCGTTGCCAAGGCGAAGAAGACCTCGGTCCCCAATGACAACATCGACCGGGCCGTCAAGCGCGGTGCCGGGCTGACCGGTGAGGTCATCGACTACGCCGAGATCATCTACGAAGCCCGCGGGCCGCAGGGTTCGGCACTGCTCATCGAATGCCTGACCGATAACAAGAACCGGGCCGCTTCCGAGGTGCGCCTGGCCATCAACCGCAGCGGCGGGACCGTCGCGGACCCGGGCTCGGTGGCCTACATGTTCACCCGCAAGGGCGTGGTCTCGGTGCCGAAGAACGATCTGACCGAGGACGATCTGCTCATGGCCGTGCTCGACGCCGGGGCCGAAGAAGTCAAGGAATCCCGCGACGGCTTCGAGGTGCATTGCGAGCCCACCGACCTGCAGGAAGTGGTCAAGGCGCTGGAGGAGGCAGGCATCGACTACGAATCCGATGAAGCCGAGTTCGTTCCCTCCATGCAGGTCCAGATCGATGCCGACGCCGCGCGCAAGTTCCTCAAGCTGGCCGATGCCCTGGAGGAACTCGACGACGTGCAGAACGTGTATTCGAATGCCGATCTCACCGATGAGGTCATGGCCGAGCTCGAAGCGGACGACTAGCACCCCATGGCGTTGCGTGTGGTCGGGGTCGACCCGGGGCTGACCCGCTGCGGTCTGGCCGTGGTCGACGTCGAACCCAACCGGCGGGCGTCCCTGGTCGACGTGAAGGTAGTCGGGACGACGCCGGACACCTCGTTGGACCAGCGCCTGCTGGCCATCGCCGAAGGCATCGATGCCTGGTTGGACCGGCATCGCCCCGACGTGCTGGCCGTGGAACGGGTCTTCAGCCAACTCAATGTCAGTACGGTCATGGGTACCGCGCAGGCCTCGGGGATCGTGATCGTCGCCGCGGCCCGGCGGGGCATCCCGGTGGCTCTGCATACCCCGACCGAGGTGAAGGCGGCCGTGACCGGAAGCGGTCAGGCGAGCAAGGCCGCCGTAGGCAAGATGGTGGCCAAGATCCTCCGCCTGGACGAACCACCCCGCCCGGCCGATGCCGCCGATGCCGCCGCCCTGGCCATCACCCATGGCTGGCGCGGGGCGGCCCCCGGTTCGCAGGCCTCCAGCGGGGTCACCGCCGGCTCCAGCGGGTTGACCCCCGCGCAACGCGCCTGGGCCGCCGCCGAAGCAGCGGCCCGCAAGCCACGCTGACCGAGTCGGTGGGCCCGGATCCGCGGCCCGACGGGTAAGGTATTCGTAGATATGTTCGGATGCCGCCCAGCGGTCACCGATCACAGGACGACGCCGGAGGAAGGCTTTTCATGATCAGTTCGCTCAACGGTGTGGTGAGCCATGTGGCCCTGAACAGTGCCGTCATCGAGGTCTCCGGATTCGGGATGCTCGTCCAGGCAACCCCGCAGACCCTCTCGGGTCTGCATGTGGGCCGCGAGGCCGTGGTGCATACCTCGATGGTGGTCCGCGAGGACTCCATGACGCTCTTCGGTTTCGCCGAGCCGGGGGAGCGGGAGGTGTTCGAGGTGCTGCTCTCCGTGGCAGGGATCGGTCCGCGGCTCGCCCTGGCCGTCCTGGCGGTCCATACCCCCGAAGACGTCAGGGTGGCCTCCGCCGAGGGGGACACGAAGGCCTTCTCCCGGGTTCCGGGCATCGGCCCCAAGGGCGCCCAGCGGATCGTGCTGGAACTGGCCGGCAAGCTCGCCCCCACCGGGGAGGCCACCACCACGGCCCAGGCCGCCACCGTACCGGCGTGGAAGGAACAGGTGCTCGAGGCCCTGACCGGATTGGGGTGGTCCGATAAGGACGCCGAAAAGGCTGTGGCGGCCACCGCCAAGGCCGAGCCCGAACTCGTGGCCACCGCCCAGGTGGGCAACATCCTCAAATCAGTTCTGCGCGACCTGGGCCGTGGCGCCTCGGCCGGCGGACGATAGGCTGGAACCATGACCGAGAACCAGCAGATCACCGCCTCCTCCTCGGAGCCGGAGGAGCGGGCGCTCGAGTCGGCACTGCGCCCGAAGAACCTGCATGACTTCGTCGGTCAACCCCGGGTCCGCCAGCAGCTCTCGCTGGTCCTGGAAGCCTCACGGATCCGCGAACGCTCCGCGGACCATGTCCTGCTGTCGGGCCCTCCGGGGCTGGGCAAGACGACCCTGGCGATGATCATCGCGGCCGAAATGAACGCCCCGCTGCGCATCAGTTCCGGCCCCGCGATCCAGCATGCCGGGGATCTGGCCGCCATTCTTTCCTCGCTGACCGAAGGCGAAGTCCTGTTCCTGGACGAGATCCATCGCATGAGCCGTCCCGCCGAGGAGATGCTCTACATGGCCATGGAGGACTTCCGCGTCGACATCGTCGTGGGCAAGGGGGCCGGAGCCACGGCCATCCCCCTGGAGATCCCGCCGTTCACCCTGGTCGGGGCCACGACCCGTGCCGGTCTGTTGCCCGGGCCGCTGCGTGACCGGTTCGGCTTCACCGGGCACCTGGAGTTCTATGCCACCGAGGAACTCGAGCTGGTCCTGCGCCGTTCGGCCATGCTCATGGACATGTCGGTGAACTCCGCGGCCTTCGCCGAGATCGCCCTGCGTTCGCGCGGTACCCCCAGGATCTCCAACCGTCTGCTCCGCCGGGTCCGGGACTGGGCCCTGGTCCACGGGATCGAACAGATCGATGCCCGGGCCGCCTCCGCGGCCCTGGACATGTATGAGGTCGACTCCAAGGGCCTGGACCGGATGGACCGCAACGTCCTCGAGGCCCTGTGCACCAAATTCGCCGGAGGACCGGTGGGCCTGTCGACCCTGGCCATCGCCGTCGGACAGGAGACCGAGACGGTGGAAACCGTCGCCGAACCGTATCTGGTCCGTGAGGGCCTGCTCGGGCGGACGCCACGCGGGCGGATCGCCATGCCCGCCGCCTGGGAACATCTCGGATTGGCCATGCCCGCCCATGCGGTCCACTACGATGGCGCGGCCGGTCAATTCGGTCGCCAGGACCCCTCCGGGAACCCCGCCGGCAGCTGAGCCGGAGGGCGGGAATCGGCTCCGCGGTCACCCAACGTCCAGACTGGACCTATACAATAGTGACTTGCCCTCCGTGGGCGTTGTCGAAAACGCCCTCCGGAAGTCCCCGGAACAGAAACAGGTAGTAACTCTTGACCTCCACCGTAATTGCCCAGGCGGACCAGCCGTCGGGCTTCGACCCGATGACCCTGATCCTCATCCTGGCCTTCGCCTTCCTGATCTTCATGATGTTCCGCGGACGCAAGAAGGCACAGAAGAAGCAACAGGAGCTCCGGTCGCAGCTGGCCGTCGGATCCGAGGTCATGACCAACTTCGGACTGTTCGGAACGGTCGCGGCGATCGACACCGATGACAACAAGGTCATCCTGGAGATCTCCCCCGGAACCACCGCCACGGTCCACGCCCAGGCCATCGCCAAGGTCATCCCCGTCGCGGAGCCCGGCAACGATGCCGAGCTGTCGACCGATGAGGCCCAGTCGACCGCAGGGGAAACCCCCGAGGAGACCCTGCGTCGCCTCGATGGCGAAGGCAAGAACGAGAACGACTAGATGCACCGCGGCGTGGGGGGGGGGGGGGGGGGGGGGGGGGGGGGCCGCGGGGGGGGGGGGGGGGGGCGCGGGGGGCTGGGGGGGGGGGGCGGGACCGGG
>JAKDMV010000052.1 GCA_030452125.1 Micrococcaceae bacterium | reverse complement strand
CTTGTACGCCCGGGGAGGAGACCCGGAGGCATGATCTGCATAGACTGGGAAAGCGAACCAGATCGTCGACGAGCAGGAGTGCATCCGTGGCTGAACCGTCAGCTCATCAGAATGTCGCGTTCCCTTCCAACGGGCAGGACGCCCATGGCTATCTGGCCGAGCCCGCCTCGGGGAGCGGACCGGGGGTCATCGTCATCCAGGAATGGTGGGGCCTGACGGATCATGTTCGCGACGTCGCGGATCGTCTGGCAGCCGAGGGTTTCGTCGCCCTCGCCCCCGATCTGTATGGAGGCTGGATCACCCACGACGGTGCCGAAGCCGGGGAGATGATGCAAAAGCTGCCCGAGGCCGAGGGCGCCCGGTTGCTGGCCGGGGCCGTCGACTACCTGTCGGGGTTGGAGAAGGTCACCAGTGAGAAGGTCTCGGCCATCGGCTTCTGCATGGGTGGTGGCTTCGTGTTGGCGCTCGCGGCGCAACAGGGGGAACGGATCGCTGCGGCCGTCCCGTTCTACGGCGTGGGCCAGGCGGTGCCCGAGTCGTTCACCGGCGTGAAGGCGGCCGTCCAGGGACATTATGCGACCGAGGACGGGCTCTTCCCGGTGGAGCAGGCCAAGGAGCAGGAAGAGCAGCTCCGCGCCGAATCCGAGTCCGAAGTCACATTCCACTACTATGAAGCGCCCCACGCGTTCCATAATGATGAGGACCCCCAGGGGAACTATCGTCCGGAAGCGGCACGATTGGCTTGGGAACGGGCCGTTGGTTTCCTGCGGCAGAAGACCAAGTAGACCAAGCAGGACCAAGGGGTGTCGGCGCCAACGGCGTCACACCAGACAGGGAGGAAACACATGTCAGGAACAGTCATCGTCGGTGTCGACGGCAGCGAGACCGCGAATAAGGCGGCCACGCGTGCTGCGACCGTTGCGGCCGGCCTGGGCGCGAACCTCGTGGTGATCACCGCCCACACCAAGGACAACACCGAAGTCGTCCAGATCGGCAGTGATACGTGGATCCTCGACGACGCGGAACAGGCACAGAAGCTGGCGGAGAAGTCCGCCACCAAGCTGCGTGAACTGGTCCCGGGGGCCACGATCAAGGCCTCCGCCGTCAAGGGCAAGCCGCAGGATGCCCTCGTGGAGGAAGCCAGCAGGCTGGGAGCCCAGCTCATCGTCGTGGGCAACGTCGGGATGAAGGGCCTGGGGCGAGTGCTCGGAAGCGTGGCCTCCAGTGTGGCCCTGAACGCCCCGTGCGATGTCTACATCGTGAAGACCGCCAACTAGGCACCGTCTGGTTCGCCCGAAAACGGCGCCCTCCCCCTCTGGGGATGGGCGCCGCTTTTTGTTAAGGGTCGACCACGACGATGGGTCCGGTCAGCTGCCCGGGGTCTCGCGTGCCGCCGCCTTGCGGGCGTCGGCTTCCTTGATGCGGGCTTCTTCGGCGCGGACCTCGGCCATGTTGGTGCGCTCGGCCTGCAGCCATTCGGGCCGGTCGGCCAGCAATTCGTCGATCTGCGCGGTGGTCAGTGCTTCGTCGATGCCGCCCCGGGCGAGCCCGGAGATGCTGACGTTGAGTTTGCGGGCGATGACCGGGCGCGGGTGCGGTCCGGTCCGACGCAACTCGACCAGCCATTCGGGCGGTTCATTCATCATGTCGTCCAGGGCGTCCCGGGTGAGGGGACCGTCCTGGAACTCGGCAGGCGTGGCGGGAAGATACACACCAAGCTTCTTGGCGGCAGTGGCCGGTTTCATGCTCTGCGAGGATTTCTGGGTCATGGTCCCAGCCTACCGGGCGCGGAGGGTGCCGGTAGGCTAGCGGTCGTGGCTGAACTGAGAATTGCGTTCGTGCCGGGCGTGACCCCGGATAAGTGGCTGGATCGTTGGCGGGAGCGTCAACCCGGGGTTCCGGTCCAGGCGACGATGCATGACATCGGGGACGATCCGCGGGGGCTGCTGGCCACCGGTGACGCGGACCTGGTGTTCATGAGGTTCCCCGACGGAGTGAACCCCGCGGACGGGATGACCCACGTCATCCCGCTCTACGAGGAGCTGCCCGTGGTGTGTGCCCCGCGTGAACATGCCTTGGAGTTGTACGACGACGAGGTGCCGTTGGAGGAGCTGGCCGAGGAGACCTGGTTGGACCTGGCCGACTATCCGCCACGGGTCGGGGGAACGGCGATGGCCCTGGAGGTCGTCGGTGCCGGGACCGGCCTGGTGATCGTCCCCCAATCCGTCGGACGCCTGTACCGGCGCAAGGACGTCGTGCAGAAGATCGTGACGGGGGCCCCGTCCACCCGGATCGGGGTCGCCTGGCTCAAGCCTGTCGGTGATGAGCCGGAGGACCCCCGCGTGGAGGAGTTCATCGGCATCGTCCGTGGACGTAGGGCCAATTCCTCCCGGCAGCCCTCGGTGCAGGAGCGGGAACGTTCCGCGGCCGCCCAAGCCCAGCGACGCCGGCAGCGCGGCGACCAGTCCGCCGCGGGTGCGCCGCGACCCGGAAGAGGGAAGAAAGGTGGAGGTCCCGGCGGGAAATCCTCCGGCGGCAAGCGCCGCGGCGGCCCGGCCCGGGGTCGTCGCTAGCACCTCGGGTCCGGCCATCCCGGCGGAGTGGCCGGGATGGCCGGTGGACCTGCCGCGCTACCCGAGTGAAGCGAAGCCGAAGATCACTGCCGCGAAAGCAAACCCGACCACGCCGATCAGTGTCTCCAACACGGTCCAGGTCTTCAGGGTCGTCTTGACGTCCATGTCGAAGAACCGTCCAACCAGCCAGAAGCCCGAGTCGTTCACATGGGAGATGATCACCGAGCCGGCGGCCACGGCCACCACCATGGTCGCCAACTGGATGTCGTTCAGGCCGGCGACCGCCACGGCGGGGGCCAGCAGTGCGGCGGCGGTGGTCAAGGCCACCGTCGCGGATCCCTGGGCCACGCGCAGGATGCCCGAGATGAGGAAGCCGGCCAGGATCAATGGCACCCCCAGATCGCCCAGCACGTCGGACAGGGCCTCGCCGATGCCCGAGGCGCGCAGGACGCCGCCGAACATGCCACCGGCACCGGTGATGAGGATGACCGAGCAGACCGGGCCCAGGGCCTTCTCCATGACCTGTTCGATGGCGTTCTTGCTCATGCCCCGACGCATGCCCAGCACGAGGGAGGCCACCAGCAGGGAGATCAGCAGCGCCACCGGCGTTTCGCCGACCGCGCGCAGCAGCTGGAACCATGCGGCGTCCTGGGCTGCCTCGGGCAGGACCTGGGCCGAAGCCAGGGTGTTCAGCCCGGTGTTCATGAAGATCAGCACCAGGGGCAGCAACAGCACGGAGATGACCGTGCCGAAGGCCGGCGGGTTCGACTCGTGCTCGGCATCGGCTTCGCCCAACAGGCTCGGGATCGGCAGTTCCCATCGGCGTCCGGCCCACTTGCCGTACAGGTAGCTGGCCAGGTACCAGGTCGGCAGGGCGACGATGAGCCCGATGAGCAGGACGAATCCGACATTGGCGTCGAAGAATTCGGCGGCCGCCACCGGGCCCGGGTGCGGTGGTACGAAGACGTGCATGACCGAGAAGGCACCGGCGGCGGGCAGGCCGTAGAGCAATACGCCGCCACCCAGGCGTCGCCCGACGGCGAAGACCACCGGGAGCATCACGACCAGTCCGGCGTCGAAGAAGATGGGGAACCCGAAGAGCAGCGAGGCCACGCCCAGGGCCAGCGGGGCGCGCTTCTCACCGAATTTGCGGATCAGGACGTCGGCGAGGACCTTGGCCCCGCCCGACATCTCCACGATGCGTCCGAGCATGGCGCCCAGTCCCACCAGCAGGGCCACAGAGGCCAGTGTGGAGCCGAATCCGTCGGTCAGCACCGAGACGACGCTGCCGGCGGGGATGCCGGTCGCGAAGGCGGTCAGCAGGCTGATCAGGATCAGGGCGACGAAGGCGTGCATCCGTAGTTGGATGATGAGCAGGAGCAGAACGACGATCGCGCCGGCGGCAATGCCGAGCAATGGTCCCGCACCCAGGGTCTGGGTCCAGTTCTCGAGGGTCATGGGTTCTCCGGTCGGGGTGGGGTTCTATTGCTCGGTCGGGTTCTTCGGGTCCAGGTCCAACGAGGACAGGGCCCGGGCCAGGAGGTCCTCGGCGCTGCTGTCGTTGGCCAGGGTGAAGCCGTCCTCGTCGGATTCGAGGGGTTCAAGGGTGTTCAGTTGGCTGGGCAGGAGGGTCCCGGGCATGAAATGCCCGGTTCGTTCCCGGATGCGTTCGGCCAGGATGTCGGGATCGACCACGACGTGCACGAAACGCACGACGCCGTCGGCCTCGCGCAGCAGGTCCCGGTAGCTGCGTTTCAGGGCCGAACAGGTCATCACGGTCCCTGGACCCGGGGTGTGGTCCATCCAGTCGCGCAGCACTGCCAACCAGGGCCAGCGATCGTCGTCGGTCAGGGGGGTGCCGGAGGCCATCTTGGCGACATTGGTGGCCGGATGGAAGTCATCGGCTTCGGCCATGGGCCAGCCGAGGCGGTCGGCGAGCAGGCTGGCCAGCGTGGTCTTGCCGGAAGCGGATACGCCCATCACCACCAGATGGGTGGGAGGCGGTTGGGGTGCCTGAAGCGGCATGTCTACTCCTGGAAGGACGTCGTTGGCCTGGGCCCGGCGGACCGGCTGAATAAAAGATAACACCTTATGCCCGGACGTGGATAGTGTCCCCGGTAACCGTGATGTGACCGGGCGTCATAGGATGATGACCATGCAGATCCCCTCCGGAGCGACCGTGCTCCAGGAACCGATTGTCGAAACCCTGGGGCGGGAAATCGTCGATGGCGTGCTGGCCCCCGGGGACCGGTTGACCCTCGATGCCCTGCAATCGCGTTTCGGGGTCTCCCGCACCGTGATGCGCGATTGCATGCGGGTCCTGGAGTCACTGCGATTGGTCTATGCGAAACGACGGATCGGCCTCGTCGTCCAGGAATCGCGGTTCTGGAACGCCTATGACCGCCGTGTCATCCGCTGGCGCCTGTCGGGGCCGGGCCGGGAACGGCAATTCACCGAGCTCACGGAGCTGCGGGTCGCCGTCGAACCCCTGGCCGCCGCCGGAGCCGCGCGGCGTGCCCCGTCCCAGGCCCGCGAGGAGATCGTGTCCCTGGCGGCGCAGCTGCGCCGGTTGGGGGAGGAGGGTGACCTGGAAGGCTTCCTCGCGGTGGATATCGCCTTCCATGCCCTGCTGCTGCGCGCCAGCGGCAACTCGATGTTCGCTGAACTCGACGGGGTCGTTGCCGAGGTGTTGTCGGGGCGGACCCATCAAGGCATGATGCCCTTCCACCCGCGGGAAAAAGCCCTGGCCGAACATGAGGCCGTGGCGGCCGCGGTGGCCGCGGCCGACGGGCCCGGCGCCGAACGTCACATGCAGGTCCTGGTCGACGAGGTCCGTGCTGCCCTGGAGGACCGGTTGCACGACGGGCAACTGCCCGACTGAGCGTTCGGTCCCCGGGGCTACTGGAACAGCTGGCCCACGCGGGAAAGCGTGGTGACCACACCGTAGAGCAGCGGGACACCGACCAGCATCCACCCGAAGACCAATCGGGCCGGGGCGACGTTGACCGGAATGTCCTCGGGGGTGCTGGATCCTGTGGTGCTCACGGGGCCTCCTCGGCGGTGGTGCTGGCGGTTTCGCGTTCCGGTTCATGGAACGTCGGGTCGACTGGACGGATGAGTGCGGCGGCGACGAATCCGATGACGAGCAGGACCACCATGGTCAGCAGCACCGGCAGGTAGTTGTGGGCATTCATCGTGCCCGGTTTGCCCTGGGCATCCAGCAGGCCGTTGACGATCAACGGGCCGGCGATCCCTGCTGCCGACCACGCGGTGAGCAGGCGTCCGTGGATCGCCCCGACCTGGAAGGTGCCGAAGAGGTCCTTCAGGTAGGCGGGGGCCGTGGAGAATCCGCCCCCGTAGAAGCTGATGATCACGAAGGCCAACAGAATGAAGAGCAGGGTGCTCGATCCTCCGAAGAACGCCAGGATGACATACAGCACCGCGCCGACACCCAGATAGATCATGTAGATGTTCTTGCGGCCGATGACATCCGAGGTGCTCGACCAGAGGAAACGTCCCGCCATGTTGCCGATGGAGAGCAAACCCACGAAGCCCCCGGCCACCCCCGCGGAGACCGCCGAGATGCCGTTCCCGGCCCGGAAGAAGTCCTGGATCATCGGTGAGGCCTGCTCGAGGATTCCGATGCCCGCCGTGACGTTGAGGAACAATGCCGTCCAGATCAGCCAGAACTGGCGGGTCTTGATGGAGTTGGCCGCCGAGACATGGTTGGTGGTGACCAGTTGCGAGTGCTTCACCCGTGACGGGTCCCAACCGTTGGGTCGCCAGCCGTCGGCCGGCACGCGGATGCTGAACACCCCGTACATCATGACCAGGAAGTACACGAGGCCCAGGGTGACGAACAGCCGCCCCACGGCGTCGCCGCTGGCCACCCATCCTTCGGTCCCCGAGGCGGGATCGAAGGCTTTGAGTAGTTGGGTGGACAGCGGTGAGGCGATGAGTGCTCCACCGCCGAACCCCATGATCGCCATGCCGGTGGCCATGCCCGGGCGGTCGGGGAACCATTTGATCAAGGTGGAAACGGGCGAGATGTAGCCGATGCCCAGGCCGATACCGCCGAATACCCCATAGCCGAGGTAGACCAGCCAGAGCTGTCCGGAGAAGATCCCCAGCGCCCCGAGCAGGAATCCTGCGGCCCAGAAGGTGGCGGCAACGAACATCGATTTACGCGGTCCGGACCGTTCGACCCAGGTGCCCATGACGGCTGCGGAGAGCCCCAGCATCACGATGGCGATGGAGAAGATCACCCCGATGGCCGTTTGCGAGGCCTCGAAATGTCCGATCAGCGCGGTCTTGTAGACACTGGTCGCGTAGGCCTGCCCGATGCACAGGTGCACCGCCAATGCCGCCGGCGGGATGAGCCACCGGTTGAACCCCGGTGGAGCGATGGAATGCGATCTATCGAGGAACCCCATGGAACCTGCCTTCCCTGCCGTGGAACCGCGGATGGCTGCTTCTGGCCATTGTGCTGTAGGTCACGTGTTTTGCCTAGTGGCAGTGGCACCGGTTCGGAGCGGGGGACTGATCCGGATAGATTGGAGCCCATGCGTATTTTGGATTCACAGCCGTTCGTCCCGGTCATCCTCGGCGGGGACATCGGCACCTATTCGCTGGCCCGCGAGTTCCACGAGGCCTACGGGGCGGTCAGCGTGGCGGTTCCTGCGGGCGAGAACGGGGTGCTCCAGCACTCCGTCGCCATCGATATCCGCCCGGCGGGAAGCATGACCGACGGGGCCCGCGTCGTCGAACACCTCCTGCAGGTGGCCCGTGACCTCACCGCGGACGGGGCGCGCCCCCGGCCCCTGCTGCTCTGTGGTTCGCTGGACCTGCATATCGGGATCATCACCGACCATCGCGCAGAACTCGAGCCCTGGTACACGATTCCGTACCCGGAGTCGGCGACCATCGAACGGGCGGCGCTGAAACAGAACTTCTATGCCCTGTGCGCCGAACTGGGCATCCCGCATCCGCGGACCATCGCCTACGATCCCGTCGCCCCGCAACCCCTGCCCGCCGATCTGCCGTTCCCGCTCATCGGCAAGCCCGCCGACAGCAGTGCCTGGGTGCACGCCAAGTTCGCCGGCAAGCAGAAAGTCCACACCCTGGCCACCCGCGGGGAGCTCGATGACCTGCTGGCGCGCATCCGGGCTTCGGGCTACACCAGCCCCTTCATCCTCCAGGAACTCATCGGAGGCGGCGACACGAACATGCGCCTATGCACTTTCTACTCCGACCGGGACGCCCGCGTCCGCTTCGCCGCCTACGGGGAAGTCGTCGTGGAGGAACACGCCCCCTTGGTGCTGGGCAATTCGGCGGGTATCGTCACCGCCGTCAACGCCGAGTTCATCGATCAGGGCCGCCGCATCCTCGAGCACCTCGGATGGACCGGATTCTCCATGTTCGACGCCAAACTGGACCCGCGGGACGGGCTGGTGAAATTCTTCGAACTGAATCCGCGGCTGGGACGCAACCATTACTACATGACCGCTGCGGGCCACAACGCCGCCCGCTTCTACGTCCGCGAGTACCTCGGGGCGGAGTACGACGACGGGGAGCTGCCCGCCGCGGACCCCGACGCCGCCCCGCTGGTCGCCGATGCCCAGGTGCTGTCCACGGTGTTGCCGCTGGCCTTGCTGCGCAGACACCTGCGCGGACCCGTGGGGGAGAAGGCCCGCGAACTGATGCGCGCCCGCCGGGTCGCCAATCCGTTGCTCTACCGCGCCGAACGTCATCCCCGTAGGCTTTGGTACATTGCGCTGACCTCGCTGAACCAATTCCGCAAGTTCAGCCAGCACCCGCCGCGACTCTGACATGCTGGGGGGACTGGCGCCCCGCGCCGGTCAATGACGACCCGGAAGGAAGCACACATGGATTTCGGTAGCTACGAGACGCTACTTCTCGAAACGGACGGCTCCGCACTGGTGGTGACCGTGAACCGCCCGGAGGCCATGAACGCCCTGGCCTCGGCAGTGGTCGAGGACCTTTTGGCCTTGACGGAAAAACTCGCGGCCGTGGGCATCGACGCCCAATGGCCCATTCGCGGCATCATCCTCACCGGGGCCGGCGAGAAGGCCTTCGTCGCCGGGGCCGACATCCGTGAAATGACCTCGATGAGCTCCGATGCCGCCGAGGCCTACGCCCGGCAGATGCATACGGTGACCACCCGGCTCGAGGCCCTGCCCGTTCCGGTCATCGCCGCCGTCAACGGGTTCGCCCTCGGCGGCGGGTGCGAACTCGCGCTGGCCTGCGATTTCATCTACGCCGGGGCCCGCGCCAGCTTCGGGCAGCCGGAAGTCAATCTGGGCCTGGTCCCCGGGTTCGGCGGTTCGGTGCGCCTGCAGCAGCGGGTCGGCCTCGGCCACGCCCGCGAACTCATCTACACCGGACGCCGGATCAAGGTCGACGAGGCCCTGCGGATCGGCCTGGCCAACGCCGTGTTCGACGACGCCGAGGCCCTGCTGGCCGGCGCGAAGGCCACCGTGGAGGAAATCGCGGCCAAGGCCCCCACCTCGGTCGACAACACCAAGCGGGCCCTGAACCGGATCAACGGCCTCCCCGTGGCCGCAGGGCTGGAGGCGGAAGTGGACAGCTTCCGTGAGGCCTTCGCGACCGAGGACTCGGTCGTCGGGCGGGCCGCCTTCCTGGCCAAGGAGACCCCCGACTTCCCGGGGCGCTGAGCCATGGCAGCCAACGACGCGGCGACGGCCGGGCGCGCCCCGGATTCGGTCCACCACTACGGGCCGAATCCGAGCCAGTATGCCGAACTGTATGTGCCCGAGGAGAGGCGCCTGCCCGGGGTCATCGTCATCATCCACGGTGGATTCTGGCGCGATACCTACGACGCGTCGCTCGGGCACCCCCTCGCCGCCGACCTGGTCCGGCGGGGCTGGGTCGTCTGGAACCTGGAATACCGGCGGACCACCGAGGGCGCAGAAACGGGCCCTGATACCGGGGGGTGGCCCCGGACCTTCGAGGATGTTTCCGCCGGCATCGATGCGCTGGGCCCGGCGCTGGCCACGGCGGGACTGGAACAGGGCCACGTCGTCGTCCTGGGCCATTCGGCCGGAGGCCATCTCGGGGCCTGGGCCGCCGGACGGCATAAGCTGCCCGCCGGGGCGCCGGGAGCGGATCCGGCGGTGACGGTCGATGGCGTGGTCAGCCAGGCGGGGGTGCTGGAATTGTGGATGGCGAATTGGCTCAAACTCAGCCATTCGGCGGCCGTGAAGCTCATGGGAGCCACCTCGGAGGAGGACCCGCGGCGGTGGCAGCTGGCCGATCCGGTACGGATGCTGCCCATCGGGGTCCCGGTCATCGCCGTGCACGGAAAATCCGATGCGGATGTCCCCTCGGCCCTGTCGCGGGCCTATACCGACTCGGCACGGGCCCAGGGCGATCCGGCGCGGATGGTCTTCACGACCGGCGACCACCAGGCGATGATCACCCCCGGGACCCCGGCATGGGATGCTTGTCTGGTGGCCTTGGCCGAATTGGCCGTTCCTGCCTAGCAGGGTCAGGCGACGGCGCACGGGAACACCGTCCGGTGGGGCGTCTTGAGGCATCCACCGAGAGCAAAGGTAAGGTTGAGTAGTGCTGACTGTTATGGGCGAAGCCCTCGTTGACGTGCTGTCCGGCGGCATCGCCGCGCCCCAGGCCTATGTCGGGGGCAGCCCGATGAACGTGGCGGTGGGACTCGCACGGCTGGGCCACCCCGTGTCCTTCGTCGGACGCTACGGCGATGATGAATACGGGGCCATGATCCACGAGCACCTGCGCTCCAACGACGTGCAGGAGGTCCTCCCCGCCGATGGGTTGCCGACCTCCACCGCCCGCGGCACCCTGGATCCGGTCGGGGCGGCCAGCTACGAATTCGACATGGTCTGGGACCTGTCGGCCTTCGACCCGGCATCCTCCGACGTCCTGGCCGATAGCCAGCTGCTGCATACCGGCTCGATCGCCACCGTCCTGGAGCCCGGGGCCGGAACCGTCAGGGCCGCCGTCGAACGAGCCCGACCGCATGCGACGATCTCCTACGACCCCAATGTGCGGCCCAGTTTCGTCACCAATCATTCCCAGGCGATCGAGGACGTCGAACGCTTCGTCGCCCTCAGCGATGTGGTGCGGGCCAGTGACTCCGATCTGGCCTGGCTCTACCCCGAGCGCAGCGTTGAGGAGACCGCGCACGCCTGGCTCGAACTCGGTCCGGCCATGGTGGTGGCCACCTACGGCTCCGGCGGCCCGTGGGGCGTGGTCGCCGCCGGGGAGGCGCGGACCCAGGCCCCGGTCGTCGATGTCGCCGACACCGTGGGGGCCGGTGACTCGTTCATGGCGGCCCTGCTGTCCACGCTCGTGGACCGCGGGCTGGTCGGGGCGGCGCACCGGGAATCCCTGCGCGGGCTTTCGGTCGGCCAGCTCGAGGAGATCCTGGACTATGCCGCCCGGGCCGCGGCGATCACCGTGTCGCGCGCCGGCGCGAACCCTCCGCGCCGCGACGAGATCTCCTGACCGATCCACCGATGAGCCAGGAACATCCATGCGACTGATCGCCAGCGACCTCGACGGGACGATCCTGCACGCGGACGAGACCATTTCCGCGCGGACGGTCCAGGCCTTCGCAGCGGCCCGGCAAGCAGGGATCCATGTCGTCTTCGTGACCGGGCGGCCCTTCCGCTGGCTGAGCCCCGTGCAACGCGCGCTGGGCCATCTGGGGACGGTCATCTGCTCCAATGGCGCCCTGGTCTACGACCTCGAGGGCGAACGGATCCTGGGCAGCCACCAGGTCCCCGGCCCGGCGGTCGGCGAGGTCCGCCGGCGCATCCAGGCCCTCGAGCCCGCAGCGACCTTCGCCGCGGAGACCTTATCGGGGCTCCTGCTCGAACCCGGATTCCTCCAGGCCGGGGAAGCGGCCCGCTTGCCCGTCATGGCCGAGGCGCCCTTCGACGTGGGCCGTCTGGAAGCCGAAGGCGTGGTGAAACTACTCGCCAAGACCTCCGCCTATGAGGCCGAGGCCTTCCAATCACTGGTGGAACCCGAGGTCGCCGATTTGGTTTCGGTGACCCATTCGGCCCCCGGCGTCTCGCTGCTGGAAATGTCCCATCCCGGGGTCAACAAGGCGGTCACCCTGGCCGAGTATGCCGCGGAACTCGGGGTCACCGCCGCCGAGGTCGTGGCCTTCGGAGACATGCCCAATGACGTGCAGATGCTCGCATGGGCCGGCCGGGGTTACGCGATGGAGTCGGGGCATGCACTGGCGAAGGCCGCGGCGGGGCGCACCACTGCCTCGCTGCAGGAGGATGGGGTCGCCCAGGTCATCGAACGCCTGCTCTCCGGGGAGCCGCTCTAGGGAAGGCTCCGCAGCGGTCGGCTCAGGAGCCGATGTCGGAGGGATGCGTCGGCTCCGGGCCGGACCACCAGGAATCGGGGATCCTGGGCAAGGGGCGCAACAGCGCCTCGGGCAGGGGCCCCGATTGCGGGAACGGCACCCCCGTGTTCTTCGCCGACCACTGGCCGGCGGGCACGACGGCCGCCTCGCAGGTCCCGGCCTCATTCAGGACCAGGAGGGTCCGGACCCCGTGGTCGCGTAGGTAATAGCCCACCGATGGATCCCGGGCATCGGCGGAAAAGAGCAGGGCCACCGGCGAGTCCACGCCCGACACGGAATATACCGCTTCAGGAATAATCGGTGGGGCTCCCTCCCATCCGCAGAAGCCGCGGGCCACCTGCCAGTCGGCCAGATGACGTTTGCGGGTGTGGGCCACCAGGGCCCCATGGGCATCCCACCAGTGGGCCCCGACGAAGATCCTGTCCCCGGTCGCCTCAACGGTGGAGGCCACCAATCCCACCCCCGAGGTCGCCGCCACGCCGCGCAGCCTCTCGCGTAGGATCGCGGAGCCGGTGCCTGCCTCGGCGGTGACGAAGAGTTCCGGGGTGAGCAGCAGGGAGGCACCGGCCTGGGCGGCCGTGTCGGCCCAGACGCGGAGGCGCTCGAAGTTGTCCTCCGGGTCCGGCCCGGGGGCGGCGCAGGCATGGTGTACTTTCGCTGCCCCCACCGGGGACCTCCTTGGACGGTAGAGTCGGCACTGTGAGAACTCGTCAAGCGCGCAGGTTCCCCTACCTGCATCCTACTGGTGGCCCCGCCCGGCAGGGAGGCCCGTTGGCCTTTGCCCATCGTGGTGAGGCACTGACCGGGGGTGAGAACACCATGGAGGCCTTCGCGGCGGCGGTGGAGCGCGGCTTCGGTTACCTGGAACTGGATGTGCACACCACCCGGGACGGTGTGGTGGTCGTCTTCCACGACGAGGAGCTCGAACGGGTCAGCGACGGCCGGGGGGCGGTCGCCGACCACGATCATGCCGATATCGCCGCCCTGCGCGTCTCGGGACGCCGGATCCCCCGTTTCGAGGACGTGCTCGCCGCCTGGTCGGACGTCAGGTTGAACGTTGATATCAAGGACGAGGCCTCGGTGGGCCCGTTCGCCGCACTGGTCAACAAATATGCGGCCCACGACCGGGTGCTGGTGGCTTCGTTCTCGGACGCCCGGCGCCACCGGGTGCTGCGTCTGCTGGATGCCCCCGCGGCATCAAGCCCGGGGTTGGTGACCAGCGCACTGGCCGTCCTGTTGGGCAAGGTCGGGCTGTTCGCGCTGCTGCGCCCGCGGCTTCGCGGGGTCGCCGCCCTGCAGGTTCCCGAACGCCAGGGGCGACTGCGCGTGGTCACCCCGCGTTTCCTGGCCCAAGCCCACCGCGAGGGCATCCAGGTGCACGTCTGGGTGGTCAACGAGCGGGAGGACATGGACCGGCTGATCGACCTGGGTGTGGATGGGATCATGACCGACCGGGCGGATGTCCTGGCCGCGGCCCTGGAGGCCCGCGGGTTCTGGCCCCAGCGTGAAGCCGCAGATAAGAAACCTGCGGATCCAGGCTCCTAGAGGGTCAGGGGGGTGACCAGCTCGGCCAAGGGCCGTAGGGCCTGGACCGCATAGTGTTCCATATCGGCCTCGCTGGCTCCGGCGAGCATCGCCAGCCACGTCCCGTGGGACTGCAGCTTCCCCAGCCGCAAGGCGGGTTCGACGAGCCGCTCGAGCTCGGCCGGGGTGCCGTATTCCTCCCACTCCTGCAGGTAGGCGGCCACCGCCCGGCGGATCCGTGGATCGGAGGGCGTGGTCTTCAGCTCCTTGGACATCGTGGCCAGGGGAACCGCCAACGTGGAAAACGGGTGGGCCCAGTACGCGTCCCCGAGGTCGATGAAACGCAACGGTTCCTCGCTGGAGGCCGGCAGGAAGACGTTGTTGCGATGCAGGTCGTTGTGGTCCAGCGACAAGGGCACCGCGGCGTCGGCCAGGAAACCGCACATATCACGCACCGGGCCGAGCTGGTCGTCCAGTTCCTCGGCATCGCGGGCCGGAAGATGCAAGGGGTGCCCGGTGGGCAGGGAGGCGTGGAACATGACCTGGTCATCGATGTATCCGGGCATATGCCGGGGATCGAATTGGGTCAGACCCGCATCGAAGAGCGTGTCACCGTGGGGGAGGAGGGTCTTCTGCAGGCGGGCGACATTGCGCAGGATCCGCTCCCAGAGCTGGTGGTCGGTGCTGGGGATCCTGGCCATCGTCTCCCCGTAGTCGGGGGAGATCATCCAGCCGCGCATCGGCTCCACGGCCAGCGGCATGACCAGCTGATCGGGGGCCAGCCCCGCGGCCGCCCGGGTGACGGCGACTTCGGCCTGTTGGCCGGGGTTGATGGCCTTGACGTACAAGGTGCCGTGATCGGTGGGGACGAGGACCTGGGTGGACCATAAGTGGATCGGCCCGCGTTCGAGCGGGCCGGTGCGGCGCAGGTCGTAGGCGTCGAGCACCATCGAGACCCAGCCTTCGATCTCCTCGAGCCAGTCCTCGGTACCCCAATAGTCATTCCAGTGCGCCACGGGCCGATCCTAGCCGAGTTTGCTCGGTGTCGCGCCGGTGTACTCCGGGGCGTCGGTGGGCTCGGTGCCACGGACCCGGGCGATGGTGCGCATCCCGTGGTAGATCACCACGGTGGCCACCGTGCCCAGGGCGATGCCGCCGAACTGCATGGTCCCCACGGTGATGGTCGGGTCGGCGATGGCGATGATCAGTCCGGCCCCGGCGGTCATGAGGTTGATCGGGTTGGAGAAGTTGACCTGGTTCTGCACCCAGAGCCGGGCACCGATGATGCCGATCATCCCGTAGAGGACGATTCCCGCCCCGCCACTGACCCCGGCGGGGATCGAGGAGATGGCGGCACCGAACTTCGGCAGGAACGCCAGCAGCATGGCGGTCGCCGCGGCCACCCAGTAGGCGGCCGTGGAGTAGACGCGGGAGGAGGCCATGACCCCGATGTTCTCCGCATAGGTCGTCGTGCCCGAACCGCCACCGAAGCCGGCGACGATGCTGGCGATGCCGTCGCCCATCAGGGCCCGGCCGTTGACGTCGTCCAAGTCCCTGCGGGTCATCAGCGCCACGGTCTTGACATGGCCGATGTTCTCGGCGACAAGGACGAAGACGACCGGGAGGAACAGGGCCAGGGTGTCCAGGTGGAATTCGGGGAACGCGAAGGGCGGCAGGCCCAGCCACCCGGCCTCGTTGACGGCGGTGAAGTCGATCTGATGCTGGGCCAGGGCGATCAGGTAGCCGACGATGATCCCCACCAGGATCGACAAGCGCCCCAGCAGGCCACGGAAGAGGACCGCGGTGAAGACGATGGCGGCGACGGTGGAGAAGGTGGTCAGCGGGACCGACTCGATGGCCTCGGTGGTCGATCCGGCCAGATTCAGTCCGATGAGCGCGACGATCGTGCCCATGACCACCGGAGGCATCAGGGCGTGGATCCACCCGGTGCCCGATTTCTGCACCACCAGCCCGATGATGAACAGGGCCGCACCGGAGAAGACGACGCCGCCCAGGGCCCCGGCGAAACCATGTCCCGACATGGCGGCGGTCACCGGGGCGATGAACGCGAAGGAGGAGCCCAGGTAGCTGGGTACCCGGCCGGCGGTGATGAGCAGGAACAGCATGGTCCCGACCCCGGAGAAGAACAAGGTGGAGGTGACCGGGAAGCCGGTCAGCGCCGGTACCAGCACGGTGGATCCGAACATGGCCATCACGTGTTGGACGCCGATGCCGGTGGTCTGGAACCAGTTCAGCCGTTCATCGGGGGCCACCACGGTGCCGGGTCGAATCGTTGTGCCGTCGCCGTGGACCGTCCAGCCGAAGCCGGGGAAATTGCTCATGGGTGTCCTCCATCGGGGCCCTGCGGGTTGGTGGGGCCTCACCGGTGCGGGGCCCCACGGAATCCTACCGCCCCCGACCCCGGGGCGGCGGGGTCGGGCCCCCTGCCGGGGTGCGCCGGCATCAGCCGATGGCCGCCACCGGCATGGGGAGGGAGGCCGATCGCGGGGCGGCGTCTTCGGGGGTCTGGGCGAAGAAGGACAATTCCTGCCGGCTCGATTCGTCGAAGGCGCGACGCATCCCGGCCAGGGTGGTGGAACCCGCCCGCAAGGCCACCTTCTGGACCAGCGCGATGGCCTCGCTGGTGGCTTCGTCGAACTCGGGGGAGGAGTAGGCGGCGAGCCAGTCGGCATAGGGGTGGCCCGGGTGGGCCGCGGCGGCCAGCCGCTGGCCGATGTCCTGGTAGAGCCAATAACAGGGCAGGATGGCCGCCACGAGCTCGGGATAGGAATCGCCGGAGGCCACCAGGTGGTTCAGGTAGGCCGAGGTGGTGGGGCTGGGTTCCGGATCGGGGGCATCTCCGAGCCGGTGCAGATGTAGATTCGCCTCCTCCTCGAGGGCGCCGACGGCCCCGGAAGCCCAGAACTGCTGCTCTTCGCGGTTCGGCGCCAACTCGGCGGCACGGGAGAGGACCCGGGAGTAGGTCCGCAGGTACAAGGAATCCTGGGCCAGATAGAAGTGGAAGTCCTCCGAGGGCAGGGTCCCGTCCCGCAGCGCACGGATGAACGGCAGATCGTCGATCCCCGAACGCAGCGGTGCCAGATCGTTCCACCAGGTGCCCAGCAAGGCCCCCGTCGTCGGGATCGCCGTACCGTCCCAGAGCGCCCCGAAATGATTCACCGGACCATGTCCTTCGCCGACCTCGAGTTCATCGGCACGGTGCAGGGCGCCTTCAAGCCACCCGCGGGCCAGCCGCAGGGCATCCCCCCAGTCCCCGCAGCGGGCCCACAGGGTAGCCAGCGCCGCGGAGAGCGAGCACCCGGTCCCATGGGTGTTCGGGGTGTCGATGCGGTCACCCTCCACGGCAGCCATGACGCCGTCGGGGCCCACGAGGGCATCCGGGCACCGGCTGCCGGTGAGGTGGCCGCCCTTGGCCAGGACCAGGACAGAATACCGCCTCGCGAGCCGGGCTGCCTGGTCCAGGACGTCGTCCCATCGGGTGCAGACCGGCTCCTCGAGCAGTGCCGCCAATTCCGCGGTGTTCGGGGTCAGGACATCGGCCCACGGGAGCAGCCGACGCAGGGCCTCCTCGGCGTCGTGCTCCAATAAGCGGTCCCCGGACGTGGAGATCAGCACCGGGTCCACCACGACGGTGGTGCCCGGGCGGGTACCCAGCCAGGCGGTGGTGGCTTCGATGACCTCGGCGGAGGCCAGCATGCCGATCTTCACCGCATCGATCCGGATATCGGCGGCGACCGTCTCAAGTTGCCGGGTGAGGAATTCCGCCGGAGGGGTATGGACCCCGGTGACTCCCCGGGTGTTCTGGGCGGTCAGTGCGGTGATCGCCGCCATCCCGTAGCCACCGCAGGCGGCAATCGATTTCAGGTCGGCCTGGATCCCGGCCCCGCCGGAGGGGTCGGCCCCGGCGATGGACAGGATGTTGGGGGTGTTCGGGGCGCTCATGCGGTCTCCGTTCGTGCTGCCCGGGTCCATTCCTGAACCAGGGCGGCAGCAGAGTCCCGGGGTTCGGCGGCGGAGCAGATGGCCCGCACGACGGCCATGCCGATGGCCCCGGCGGTGTGCGCGTCCGCGGCGTCGCCGGAGCCCAGCCCGCCGATCGCCACGCAGGGCAGCGGGGCCCGGGAGATCAACGAGGCCAGGCCGGGGAACCCCAGCGGGGTCGGGTGGTCCTTCTTGGTGGGCGTGGCCCGGACGGCCCCGGTGCCCAGATAGTCGATGGTGCCTGCCGGCAGTTCCGCTACTGCCGCGAAGTGGTCCTCGGTGCTGGCGCTGAGCCCCAGCACGGCATCGGGTCCGATGAGGGACCGGACGAGTTCGGCGGGCAGGTCCTTCTGGCCGATATGGACCCCGTCCACGCGGATCCCTGCCGCACGGGCCGCCAGGTAGACGTCCACCCGGTCGTTGAGCAGCAGCAGGGCCCGGCCCGCGGTGTGTTCGGCGCAGGCGGCCGCCTCGGCCAGGAATTCGCGGGCGGACAGGTCCTTGCAGCGCAGCTGGATGGTCCCGACCCCCGCGGCGACGGCCTCGGCCACGATGGTGGCCAAGGGCCGTCCGGCCGTGCTGGTGGAGTTGGCGACGAGGTAGATCCCGCTTCCGGGAACCGGCGCGCTCATGCGAGCACCGCCTCAACAAAGCAGTCGGTGGGTGAATGGGCCAAGGTGGGCGCATGTTGGTGCATGGGCGACATCCCTCCGCTAGTACGAACTAGATCAGGTTCTTGCCGGGTGTGCTCTCAGTCCGCGCCGGTGGCGGACACCCCGTGTCAGTGATCGTGAGCCTACAGTCCCCCACTGGGGGCGGCAAACCCACCGGCTGCCCCGCCGGCGGTGTCCACGTTAGTGTCGTACCCATGGCCATGAACCGACGTTCCCGTCCCCCAGCAGTTTCCGCGCCCGTCGTGCCGGCGGGCCCCGACGCCGAACTCCCGGCCACCGCGGCCCGCCGGCTGCGTGATGCCGCCGACTCCCGGCTGGCCCACCCCCGCAGGTTCCGCAGCGCCCAGCTCAAGGCACTCGAACGGCTGATCCAGGATCAAGAACAGACCCTATGTGACGCGTTGATGACGGATCTGGGTAAACCGGCGGCCGAATCCCGGCTGACCGAACTGGATCGGGTGAAGGCCGAAATCGATCATGCCCTGTTGCACCTGGGCGACTGGATGGCGGATGAGGCGGTGAAGGTCCCGCTGTCGCTGCAACCGGCGTCGGCCCGCGTCCAGGCGCGTCCGTTGGGCATGGTCCTGGTGATCGCCCCCTGGAACTATCCGGTCCTGTTGCTGCTCGGCCCGCTGGTCGGTGCCCTGGCGGCAGGGAACACGGTGATCCTCAAACCCTCCGAACTGGCTCCGGCCACCTCGGCGGTCATGGCCGCCCTCATCCCGCAGTACCTGGATCGGCGCGCTGTCGCGGTCCTGGAGGGGGCCGCGGAGACGACGAGCGAACTTCTGGAGATGGACTTCGACCACATCTTCTACACCGGAGGCGAACGGGTCGGGAAGATCGTGGCCCGGGCCGCGGCGGAAACGCTGACCCCGGTGACCCTGGAACTGGGCGGGAAGAGTCCGGCGGTGGTCGCCGACGGGAACTTCCCCGCCATCGCCCGGCGGTTGGCCCACGGGAAGTTCATGAATGCCGGACAGACCTGTGTCGCCCCGGACTACGTCCTGGCGGTCGGGGCCACGGCGGCGGCCGAACTGGAAAAGCAGCTGCCCAAGGCCATCGGCGCGTTCTATGGGAAGGACCCCTCGGGCAGCAAGGACTATGGGCGGATCATCAACGCCTCGCACTTCGAACGTCTGGAATCCTATCTGGGGCAGGGACGGGTGGTGGCCGGGGGGACCAGCGACGCGGAGGCGAGGTACATCGCCCCCACGGTCCTGGCTGACGTCGACCCGGCGGCCCCGGTGATGACGGAGGAGATTTTCGGTCCGATCCTGCCGATCATCCAGGTCGACCGCTTCGATGATGCGGTGCGGTTCATCAACTCCCGCCCCTCACCGCTGGCCGCCTACCTGTTCAGCGAACGCCCGCGCCTGCACACCTCCTTCGAGGACCAGGTGCGGGCCGGGGCGATCGCCCATAATGTGTGCAGCATGCACCTGGCGGTCCCCGCGCTGCCCTTCGGCGGGGTGGG
>JAKDMV010000162.1 GCA_030452125.1 Micrococcaceae bacterium | reverse complement strand
CAGGAACAGGACCCCACGGTGGGCCCGGGACGCGGCCCCGGGCCGCGGGAGTCCCACCCCACCCCCAATGAGGGCTACCTGGCTCGCGGTGTGGTGTGGACTCTCAAAGGGCGGCCTGCGCAGCAGGTGGTCCAGCCCTGCGGTGCCGCGATGCAGTGAGTGGATGGCAGTGGCCTCCATCCCTTCGACCGGATCCAGGTCGGGCAGCAGACCGGGCAGCCGTTCGGCCAGCATCGTCTTGCCTGCGCCGGGCGGGCCCACGAGCAACAGATGGTGTCCGCCGGCCGCGGCGACCTCCAGAGCGAAACGGGCCAGCGGCTGCCCAATCACGTCGCTGAGGTCGGCTCGCTGCGCGGGTTCGCTGACGTAGTCCGTGGCGGCGGCCGGTGTGACGACCTGGGCCTCATTCCTGGGGGGAACCACGGTATCGAGGCAGCCGTAGTCGGAGAGGACTTCACCCAGATGGCGGTAGGCGCTGATCCGGGCACCGGGGACCAACCGGGCCTCGGCGGCATTGGCTTCGGCGACGACCACCCGGGGTCGCCCGGCCCGCACGGCCGCCATCACCGCCGGGAGGACCCCGGCGACCGGACGCAGGGTGCCATCCAGGCCAAGTTCCGCCAGATGGACGACCTCGGGTGGATTCTCGATCTCCCCGGCGGCAGCAAGTGCCGCGACGACGATTGCCAGGTCGAAGGAGGACCCCCGTTTGGGCAGCGAGGCAGGGACCAGGTTCACGGTGATGCGCCGCGGACACAGGGGAACGCCCGAGTTGCGGGCGGCGGAGCGGATCCGGTCGCGGGCTTCGATCAAGGAGGCGTCCGGCAGTCCCAGCAGGATGAAGCCCGGCAGCCCTCCCCCGATATCGGCTTCGACATCGATGATGTGCCCGTTCAGCCCGACCAGTGACACCCCGCTGGCCCGTCCCAGGCTCACGGGGTGACTTCCTTGAAGTAGGCGATCCGGGGTTCCTGGCCCGGGGCGGCGACGATCGCGATGACATCGACGCGGCGGCGTCGACCCGGTTGGCCCGCCGTCCGGCACCAGGCGCTGGCCAGACGGTGCAGCCGGCGCAGCTTCACCGCATCCACCGCCTCGGCGGGATGCCCGAAGCCCAGCCCCGAACGGGTCTTGACCTCCACGGCCACCAGCGTGCCGGCGTCGTCCGCCACGAGGTCGATTTCCCCGAGGGGGCACCGCCAGTTGCGGGCCAGCACGCTGATCCCCCGCCCGGTCAGGTACTGCGCGGCCAGCAGTTCCCCGCGTCGACCCAATTCCTGGTTATGTCCCATCTGCCACCTCCGCCTCCACTCTCCGCGGCTACGGCAGTGCGTAGCTCGGACCGGTATCCGACTGTGGACCCGTGAGCACTCCTTCGGGCTGTGGAGGGGTTCCCCTGGCCGGTGATTGGCGGACGCACGTCACCCGCGGGCACGATCGGCCACCCGGAGGGCGTCCGAATCCTCTCTGCCGTTATTAAAGACTGCGAGTCCAGGCTCGTAGATCAGCTGGACGGTAGGATCATATAGGTGCCCCTGGGCTTGATCGGCGAGTCTCCCCGCGGCGTTTCTTTGCCACGGGTGGGATGGTGTCCACTACCCGCGATCGTCAATTCCTGCCCACCCCTCCTGATGATTCCCCCACAACTTATTGGGCGGCATCGTGCAGCCGACCATATTTTTTACCTAAGCTTTCCCTTGAAAGGTGTCTTCAATGTTCATGAACGCTCTGGGTGCGTCGTGGCAGACGCTCCTCCTGGTTGCCATTGCCACAATCGGCATTTACGTTGCTTTGATCGTATTTTCCCGCTTGGCGGGCCTGAGATCCTTCTCCGAAATGACCAACTTCGATATGGCTGCCACAGTGGCCTTCGGCTCGATCATGGCAACGACCGCGGTGACGACCAGTACGTCGCTGTTGTCTGGTGCCGTAGGGCTCGCCGTCTTATTCGCCATCCAGTGGCTGCTCGCTCAGGTGCGACGCATCCGCGGGGCGGATCGGGTCGTGGACAGTGGCCCCTTGCTGTTGATGAAGGGCGGCCGCTTCATACCCGAACATCTCGCGATGGCCCAAGTTACACAGAATGATCTGCGGGGGAAGCTTCGCGAGGCAGGCGTCACCCGGTACGACCAGGTCGGAGCCGTGGTCATGGAGGCGACGGGAGTCGTATCCGTCCTGGTGCACGGTCCCGATGACCTTCCGATGGAGCCCGATTTGTTTTCCTCCATCAGGGGACGCGAACAGCTCTTCCCTGATCACGAGTTCACCGGATAGCAGACCCCGGCCGGAGCAAAGAAGGCTCAGGAGATGCCTCAAATCCTTGGCAACCGCAGTGCAGACATCACAGCGGATGCGGGGCACCCAAGCACTCGGTGCTAAGCGGGGGTGAGCCGCCAGAGGGACGTGATTTCGGCTGAGCGGGCGGAATGGAACGGGTCGTCGGGGTCCACGGCGCGACGATGGGTGGGTTTCACGTCGCGGCGCCCGGCCACCCGCAGTCCGGCGTCGGCGATCCAGCCCAACAGCTCGTCGCGGCTGCGCAGTCCCAACTGCTCGGCCAGATCCGAGATCACCAACCAGCCTTCTCCCCCGGGCTCCAGATGGGCAAGCAGCCCGGTCAGGAAGGCACGGAGCATCCGGGATTTGGGGTCGTAGACCGCCTGGTCCAGCAGGGTGTTGGCACTGCCGGGCAACCAGGGCGGATTACACACCACCAGTCCTGCCCGCCGGCCGGCCGGGAACATATCGGTCTGTTCCAGCTCGACGATGTCGCCGACCCCGAGCCGGGCCAGGTTCTCCCCGGCGCAGGCGATGGCCCGGTCGGAAAGGTCGGTGGCGATGACGTGGTTGATGCCGCGTCGGGCGAGGATCGCGGCGATCACCCCGGTCCCGGTGCCGATGTCGAAGGCCGTGGTGGTCTCGGGCAACGGTTGCTCCGCGACCAGGTCCAGGTATTCCCCGCGCACCGGGGCGAAGGCGCCGTAGTGCGGGTGGATGGTGTCCTGGAGTGCGGGCACGGACACTCCGCGGATCCTCCACTGGTCGGCGCCCAGCACCCCCAACAGGTCCTGCAGCGGGACGACGGCGGCCTCGGGGAGCCGGCCGTGGGCGTGCGTCCAGGCCTGGGCGATGTCCGGGGCCCGGCGCAGGTCCACCGCGGGGCCGGGGGCCAGCGGGACCAGGATGGAGGCCAGCAGGCGCGAGCGGCGGGAGCGGGCCTGGCGGTGCCGGTAGAAGTCGGCTCCGACGTCGGGCCCGGGTTCTGCCTTCTGGCCCGCGGACCGTTTTGCGGGGCGGGCGCCGGGGATCCGGCGGCCCAGCGCGCTGAGCAGTTGGCGGGCGTTATGGTAGTCGCCGCTCCAAAGCATCGTGGTGCCCCGGGTGGCCAGCCGATAGGCGTCCTCGGCCTTCAACGTATCGTCGACGACCTGTATCCGGGTGGGGACGGGGCCGGTGCC
>JAKDMV010000161.1 GCA_030452125.1 Micrococcaceae bacterium | reverse complement strand
TCCCCACCCCCGCCGAGGAACTCGAACTCCTCGGAATCGACGAGGACCGGTGGACAGTCGTCACCGCGGAGGCCAGGCCGCGGCAGGCCACCGGCCCCGAGGGCGCCGTCGTCGACCTGGAAGACACCGTCATCGTCGCCCGGCGAAACTAGCAGGACCGGGCCCAGGGCATTGCCGGCCCCCGCGGCCGGCGGCCCTGGCCGGGCGGCCGGCTCAGAGCAGGCCGAACCAGCCCTTGGCGATGGCGGCGAAGGCCCCGACGAACGCGATGATCAGGATGAATGCCCGGGCATGACGGTCATGGACGTGGCGCTGGAGTCGTTCACCGCCGAAGATCCCCACCACGATCGCCAGGACGATCAGCGCCCAGTACCACCAGGGCAGGATGAGTTGCTGCTCCGGGGCGAGGAGGACCTTCGACACCACGGAGACGGTTCCGGTGACCGCGAAGAACGGTTGCATGGTGGCGGCGAAGGAGCGTTGATCCCAACGGGTGAGGACCGCGTATGCACTGACCGCCGGGCCACCGACCCCTGCCATGGAGCTGGTCAGCCCCGACAGCGCCCCGGCGGCGGAACGGATGCCGGGGCCTCCGACGGCGACGCTGGAGCGGGAGAGGCCCAGCGAAAGGAGCAGGGCGATCAGCACGATGATGCCCACCGACAGGGAGAGGACCGCGGACTCCAGCCGGGTGGCGATGAGCGCCCCGATGACGGAGCCGACGACGCTGAAGGCGGCCAGCCAGCGGAACGCGGACCAGTTGATGTCCTTCCAGACCCGCGGGGTGATCAGCGTGGAGGAGACGACGCCGCAGATGTTCACCAGCAGCACCCCCTCATGGGGGCCGAGCAGCAACACCAGGAACGGTGAGGCCAGCATGGCGAATCCCAGCCCGGCGACCCGTTGGGCGACGGCACCGATGAACACCAGGGAGGCCGCCACGGCCAGGAGTTGAAGATCCACCGCTACAGCCTACTGGGGGGCCCTTGAAGTTTGCGTCGGTTCCGAGGAAGCTGAAAAAATCCCCACCGGGCCACGGCAACAATCTCCAGGAGGTACCTCCCATGGCAGGAACGGTCAGCGACTTCGTGATCGAGCGCATCAGGGATTGGGGGGTCAGCCGCGTTTTCGGTTTCCCCGGGGACGGGATCGGCGCCTTCGACGGCGCCCTGGGCCAGGCGGAGCGTGAGGACGACGGGGTGGATTACATCCGTCCGACCCACGAGGAGATCTGCTCGCTCATGGCCACTGCCCACGCCAAGTTCACCGGCGAGGTGGGGGTCTGCGTGGCAACCTCCTCCCCCGGGGTGTTCCATCTGCTCAACGGGCTCTACGACGCCCAGATGGACAACCAGCCCGTCGTGGCCTTCGTGGGACAACAGGGGCTGAACGCGCTGGGCACCTTCGGCCAGCAGGTCAGCAATCTGGAACGGGCGTTGGCGGATGTTGCGGTCTACGTGCAGACGATCGTCTCCCCCGAACAGGCCCAGGCCGTCGTGGACACCGCTTTCCGCACCGCCCGCGTCCGGCTGGGCCCCGCCGTCGTCATCCTCCCGCACGATGTCCAGGACCAGAAGATGCCCGCACTGCGCCCGCAGAGCTGGGTCTCGCGCTCCAGCGCCGTCGCCCCCTCCACCGCCGTCGTCCCTGCCCACAGTGAGATCCTCAAGGCCGCCGAGATCATCAACGCCGGCTCCAAGGTGAGCTTCCTCGTCGGGCACGGCGCCAACGGGGCCACCGCCGAGGTCCTGAAGGCCGCCGAACTCCGGGGCGCCGGGATCATCACCGCGTTGCGGGCCAAACAAGTCATCCCCTCCGAGGTGCCCCACCATTCCCAACAGCTCGGACTGCTGGGATCGCGGCCCAGCGTGGAGCAGATGGCCGACTGCGACACCCTGGTGTTGCTGGGCACCAACTACCCCTATGCCCAGTTCCTGCCGGAATCAGGGCAGGCCCGGGCCGTCCAGGTCGATCTCAAACCCGAACAGATGGGGCTGCGCTACCCCACCGAGCTGAACCTCTGGGGGGACGTGAAGGAGACCCTCACCGCCCTGATCCCCCATCTGCAGGCCACCACGGACTTCTCCTGGCAGGAGCGTGTCGCGGCGGGCATGAAGGAATGGGAAGCGGAGATGGAGGCCGAAGCCATGGTCTCCTACGACGACGGGGTGAACCCGCGCCGGGTCTACCACGAGCTCAACCAGCGTCTTCCCCCGCGCGCCATCGTCACCGCCGATGCGGGCTCGACCGCCGACTGGTACGGCCACCACATCCGGCTGCGCGAAGGGATGATGGGGGACCTCTCCGGACGGCTGGCCACCATGGTGGCGGCGATGCCCTATGCCACGGCCGCGAAATTCGCCCACCCCGAGCGCAGCGTCATCTGCACGATCGGCGATGGCGCCTTCCAGATGCTGGGCATGAACGAGCTCATCACGATCAAGAAGTACCTCTCGCGGTGGCAGAACCCGCAGCTGATCATCCTGGTCCTGCATAACGACGACCTCAACCAGGTCTCCTGGGAGATGCGCACCGAGGACGGCAACCCGCTGTGGCCGGCTTCCCAGGACGTGGAGACCATGGACTATGCCGGCTACGCCGAACTCCTGGGCTTCCAGGGGATCCAGGTCAGGAGCGATGACGAGGTCGCCGCCGCCTGGGATGTCGCCTTCGCCCACCGGGGGGTGACCCTCATCGATGCCTACACCAGCAAGAGCGTCCCACCGCTGCCTCCGAAGGTCGCCTTCGAGTTCGCGAAGAACACCGGGATGGCCCTGCTCAAGGGCGACCCCGAGGGCCTCGATGTCATGGCCGATACGGCCAAGGCGGTGTTCACCGAAGGGGTGGAGCGGGTCAAGGACACCCTGCATCTGGGGCACGAGCAGAAGCCGGAATCCGGGAACGGGCGGTAACGCGCAACCGGGGACGAATAAGCCTTGCTGGGGGCAGGGCACCGGCCTACATTGGAAGGAACGTCAGCTCCGTTCCCAGGGGAGGAATCATGCGCGTCGTTCTGATCATCATTCGGCTGCTCTTGCTGGTGACGGCGGTCGTGGCCATCGTGGGTGCTTTCACGGTCGTGGGCAGCGAAGCAGGTCGTGAGTTCTTCCACAGCAACCAAAACATGTGGTCGGGCCTGCTGGGTCTGTTCGTGGCCTTCTCGGCCGGGATTTCCGTCGCCGGCGCCGTGAGCCCACGCTGGATCCTCGCCCACCCCGGCGGCGCCCTCTTCGCCCTGGTGCCCCTAGTGGTCCTCCTGCTCATCAGGTTCTATTCGGCGTTCGATCACCGCGTCACCCTGAACGTGGCCCTGCTGGGTGCCTTATTCGCGCTGCTCGCCCTGCTTCTGCAGCCGGCCGCAGCGCTGGCCCTGCGCAAGGAAAACGCCCGACGCCCCCGCTCGGTGGACCGCGAACGGGCCTTCTAACTAAGTCCGGCTTCATCCATCGAGACGATGACCCGGCCCTCGCTCGTTCCGGCCA
>JAKDMV010000051.1 GCA_030452125.1 Micrococcaceae bacterium | reverse complement strand
GTAACGGTTCGGTAACGACGGGCTGCTAAAATGGCTGACGTCGGGCCGGGAAGGGCCCCGTTGGATGCCAGCTACCAGCCACAGGAAGGGGACCAGCCATGTCCGAGCCTCCCCGTGGCCCGGGCGGCACCGCCACCCCGTCGGCGGCGCGGACCCCGGAGGCAGCCCCGGCCGGACCGATCCCGGTCAAACCGCATTACCGCCCCGAGGTCCAGGGGCTGCGCGCCTTCGCGGTGCTCATGGTGGTCACCTATCACGTCTGGTTGGGCCGGGTCTCCGGCGGCGTGGACGTCTTCCTGCTGATCTCCGCGTTCCTGCTGACCTCCTCCTTCGCCTATAAGCTCTCCTCGGGGAAGCCCATCGGCTTGCTGCGGTATTGGCTACACCGGTTCAAATCGCTGCTGCCGGCCGCCGTCGTCGTCCTCCTGGCCGTCCTGGCAGGAACCGCGGCGCTGTTGCCGCGGACCCGGTGGGGAGAGGTCTTCGAACAGACCTGGTCGACCCTCTTCTACACGCAGAACTGGACCCTGGCGCGGGAATCGGTGGACTACTATGCCGAGAACCACGGCGCCGCCAGCCCCTTGCAGCACTTCTGGTCGTTGTCGATCCAGGGACAGGTCTTCATCCTCTGGCCGCTGCTCATCGGCGTTTCGGCCCTCCTCTGGAAACTGATCCGCAGGAGGCGCCCGCAGCTGGGGTTCGGCCCCGTCCTGGCGGTGGCCTTCGGCCTCGTCTTCGTCGGATCGTTGGCCTACTCGATCCACGTGACCTCCACCAGCCAGTCCTGGGCCTATTTCGACACCGGCGCCCGGTTGTGGGAGTTCGCCCTCGGGTCCCTGCTGGCCGTGCTCCTGCCCCATGCGGGGCAACTGCCGATGGTGGTGCGAGTCGTCTTGGGGTGGGCCGGACTGTTGGCCATGCTCTCCTGCGGCATCCTGTTGCAGGTCCAACAGCAGTTCCCCGGATACATCGCCCTCTGGCCGACCCTGTCCGCCGCGGCCATCATCATCGCCGGACGGACCGGGCATCCGTTCGGTGTCGATCGCCTGCTCGCGGCCCGCCCGTTGACCCGGCTGGGGGACCTCTCCTACGCGCTGTATCTGTGGCACTGGCCCCTCCTGGTGATCTACCTGTCGGTGAACCAGTTGAACGAGCCGGACTTCCTGGGAGGCCTCGGGGTGATCGGGCTGTCCCTGGGCCTGGCCTGGGCCACGACCCGGGTCGTCGAAACCCCGTTCCACGGCTGGGTCTGGCCCACGCTGCATCGCCGTCGGCTCGGCCTGGTGGTCGGACTGCTCGTGGCCATCGTCGCGATGCCGCTCAGCGGCTGGCAGGCACGGGTCGCCGCCGACGAAACCAGCGCCCGGGCCCAACCGAAGCAAGACAACCCCGGTGCCGCATCCTTGACGCCGGGCTTCGAAGCCACCGGGGACCCCGAGGCCATGGTGCGTCCACTGGCGACCCGGCTCTCGGGGGAGTGGGCCAACTACGGCGGCGAGTGCGGCCAGGGGTATGAACTGACCGATCCGGTCATGGAATTCTGCCAAATGGGCGGGGACCCGCAGACCGCCGAGAAGACGATCATCGTCCTGGGGGATTCGCACGCCCAGCACTGGACCAGCGCCCTGGACAAGGCGGCCCAAAAGAACAACTGGGCGTGGGTTCTCATCAACCGCAATGCCTGCCGTTTCGGTGCCGAGGATCCCAGCCGTGATGCCGAATGCAACGAATTCAACCAGGTGGCCACCGACTACGTGCTGGACCACGACGCCGATGCGGTGCTGACGCTGGGCACCCTGACCCAGGCCTATGCCTCCACCGACGAGCGCACCCCGGCCGACGAGGAGACCATCGTCCCCGGCTACGAAGAAGGAATCCGGCCCTTCCTCGCCCAGGGAAAACAGGTCATTGCGATGCGTGACACCCCCCGCTTCGGATTCGGGGTGCCCGAATGCGTGGACCTCAACGGGCCCGACTCGGAAAAATGCCAGGTCCCCCGGGATGAACTGATCGCCGTGGACTCCCCATTGGATGACCTTCGGGCCGAGGTCGACCGCGGCGACCTGCCGGGCGAACTGGATTTCCTGGACATGACCAGCGTGCTCTGCCCGGAGGGCACCTGCAGCCCCGTCATCGGCAACGTGCTCGTCTATCTCGACAAATCCCATCTGACCAAAACCTATGTGCGCTCCACCTCCGAGGTGTTCGAACGCCGGCTGAAATCGGGGCTGCACTGGTGAACGAAGCCCTCCGACGGGTTGCGTTGCACACACCGGCGGAGCCAAGGCGTGTCAGTCGGGCGCCGAAGGTCCTAGGATGTAAGCAATCCTCTGACGGCTTCGAAAGGTTCCCCGTGTCCGAGTTCAATCCCTTTGCCCTTGAAGGCCTCACCTACGACGACGTCCTGCTGCTGCCCGGGCCCACGGATGTCATCCCCTCGGAAGCGGATACGGCCACGCGGCTGACCAAGCGCATCACCATCAACATCCCGTTGCTCTCCGCGGCCATGGATACCGTCACCGAGGCCCCGATGGCGATCTCGCTGGCCCGTCAGGGCGGCATCGGCATCATCCACCGCAACCTCTCCATCGACGACCAGGCCCGCCAGGTCGACCAGGTCAAGCGCAGCGAATCCGGGATGATCACCGACCCGGTGACCATCAGTCCGGATGCCACGTTGCAGGAACTCGATGACCTCTGCGGGCACTACCGGGTCTCCGGACTGCCGGTCGTGGACGCTCAGAAGAAGCTGCTGGGCATCATCACCAACCGGGATACCCGGTTCATCCCCCTCGAGCAGTTCCTGACCACCAAGGTCTACGAGGCGATGACCGCGATGCCGTTGATCACCGCGCGCGTCGGGGTGCCCCGTGACGAGGTCATCGCGTTGTTGAGCAAGCACCGCATCGAGAAGCTCCCGCTGGTCGACGACGACGGCGTCCTGCAGGGCCTGATCACCGTCAAGGACTTCGACAAGGCCGAGCAGTACCCGCTGGCCACCAAGGACGACGAGGGGCGCCTGCGCGTCGGTGCCGCCGTCGGATTCTTCGGCGAAGGCTATGACCGTGCCATGGCACTGGTCGAGGCCGGGGTCGATGTCCTGGTCGTGGACACGGCCAACGGCCACAGCCAGGGCGTGCTGGACATGATCACCCGGTTGAAGAAGGACCCGGCAGCAGCCCACGTGGACGTCATCGGTGGCCAGGCGGCCACCCGTGAGGGGGCCCAGGCACTGATCGATGCCGGCGCCGATGCGATCAAGGTCGGGGTCGGTCCCGGTTCCATCTGCACCACCCGCATCGTCGCCGGGGTCGGCGTCCCGCAGATCACCGCCATCCATGAATCCGCCAAGGCCTCCATCCCCGCCGGCGTGCCGCTGATCGCCGATGGCGGTCTGCAGCATTCGGGTGATATCGGCAAGGCCCTGGTCGCCGGCGCCGATTCGGTGATGCTCGGTTCCCTGTTGGCCGGCACGGCAGAATCCCCGGGGGAACTGGTCTTCATGAACGGCAAGCAGTTCAAGGCCTACCGTGGCATGGGCTCCCTGGGGGCCATGCAGACCCGGGGGAAGAACACGTCCTTCTCGAAGGACCGCTACTTCCAGGCCGACGTCCCCTCGGATGAGAAGCTGATCCCCGAAGGCATCGAAGGCCAGGTCCCCTACCGCGGTCCGGTCGCCGCCGTCGCACACCAGCTGGTCGGCGGACTGCACCAGACCATGTTCTACGTCGGCGGCCGCACCATCGCCGACCTCAAGGAGCGCGGGAAGTTCGTGCGCATCACCGCGGCGGGGCTCAAGGAATCCCACCCCCACGACATCACCATGACCGTCGAAGCCCCGAACTACCGAACGCGCTGAGCCCGTGGCGCAGCCGAAGCAGCTCAAGAAGCTCACCCGCGACCGCATGGAACGCACGGGGGAGTCCTACACCACCGCCCGCAAGGCCATTCTCGATGGCCGCCCCGAACGCCCCTCGGCCCGCCCGGCTCCGGCCGGCACCCCGGGGCGCGCGGGAGGTCCGGCTGCCGGGCCGGGCCGGCCGGCGGCGGATCCGGATGAGTTGCCGGAGTATCCGGCACCGGCTGAGGTCACCCAGTACGACGCCGGTCTCTGGCACCGGGTGCTGACCCAGGCGGGGGTGGTCCACCCGTTGACCGGCCAGCCGCTCAGCGAGGCCCTGCTGGCCGGTCTGGCCGGGGGCATCGGCTTCATGGTCTTCGTCTTCGACGAGGAATCGAGTACGGCCGCCACGGTCGTCACCCGGGCCCATCCCGAGCCCTATACGGCGAACCTGCTGACCCGTAGCGGGGCGACCGTGCGTGAACAGAGGACCGGCAGCGCCCGGTTGGCCGCCCAGTACCTCGACGCGGGGCTGGACACCGGCCGAGCCGTCGTCGTCCGGGTCAGTCGGGTTTTGCTGCCGTGGGTGGACGCCGGCATCGCCGATGGGGACGAACCAGTGGATGTGGCGGTGCTCGGCGAACACGACGAGGGCGAGCTGATCATCGATGACGGCTCCGGGGAACTGCAACTCATCGACCCCGAATCCCTGGCCGCGGCCCGCAGTCGACCCAAGGCCCTGAAGAACTGGCAGGCTTGGATCCCGTCCACCGGCGGGCCCGACGCCGATGCCCTCAAGAAGAACATCCTCGAGGCCATTACCGAGACCACAGGACGGCTGCTGGGGACCCGTGAACTGCACGACATGCCCGAACACTTCGCCGCGAACGTGGGGATCGCCGGCCTGCGGACCTGGGCCGGGCAACTACGAGACACCACTTCCTCCCAAGGCTGGACCCGGCTGCTGGCCGGGCAGGGCCGGCTGACCTACGCCTTGGACACGGTCGTCGGGTTCCTCACCGACGGACGCTACGGCGGCCCGGGCGGGCTGCGGGGGCTCTACGCCGACTTCCTGGACGAGGCCGCGGAACTGCCCGGTCTTGAACGTCTGGGCGCAGCCAGCCCCGGCTACCGGGAGTTGGCCGGGCAGTGGGACGAGCTGGCCGAAATGATCGATCCGGAGATCGAACCGGAGGCGCGCAGCGCGCATTTCGCCGCACTCGCCGACCGGGTGGAGCCGCTGGCCGAGGCCGAGGAAAAAGCAGCCCGTCGACTCGTCGAGGTGCTGGCCACCCTCGGCGCGTAGGGCGCGTCCGGGAGGGAGCGGTACCGGCAGCGGGGGAGGCCGCAAAACCCGACGTCACTTCGGGGATCATTTTTGTCCGCCCGTGCGTTGTACCCAGTAGGATCAGTGAAAAGAACTTATAGAGGAGAACACCATGGCCCGTGGGGGCAACCCGATGTTCCAATCCAAGGCGTTCCGCGAGCAGATGCGGCCCGAGGGGAACACGACCACCAGTGACCAGCGCACTGCCGAGCCGATGAGCTCGCAGTCGCTGCAGGATCTCTACAACTCACCGTCCGCCTCCCCGGCCCAGACCGGGCGGCTGACCTATAACGACGTGGTCTCCAAGACCGTGCTGATGTGGGGCACCCTGGTGATCACCGCCGTCGTCGGCTGGCAGATGCCCGCGTTGATGCTCCCGGCCATGCTCATCGGCTTCGTGCTTGCCCTGGTCAACATCTTCAAGCGCGAACCCTCACCGGTGTTGATCATGCTCTACGCCGCCGCAGAAGGGGTGTTCCTCGGCGCGATCTCCGGGGTGTTGGATGCCATGTATGACGGCATCGCCGTCCAGGCGGTGCTCGCCACCTTCTCCGTCTTCGCCGTGACCTTGTTGCTCTACCGCTCGGGCAAGTACCGGGCGACCCCGAAGATGACCAAGATGTTCACCATCGCGATGGGCGCCTACCTGCTCTTCAGCCTGGTGAACCTGGGCCTGATGCTCTTCGGCGTCTCCGATTCCATGTTCGGCGTGCGCAGTGAGTACCCGCTGCTCGGCGTGGGCATCGGCATCCTGGCCGTCCTGTTGGCCACGTACTCGCTGGTGCTGGACTTCACCCAGATCCAGCGCGGTGTCGAGCAGGGTGCCCCGGCGAAGTTCGCCTGGACCGCGGCCTTCGGCCTGACCGTGACCATGGTCTGGCTGTACATCGAGATCCTGCGCATCATCGCCATCCTGCGCAACTAGCTCGACCACGACCCAGGACGACGGCGGTGCCCCTTCAGGGTGCCGCCGTCGTCATGTATGCAGCACCCGGTTCGCCGCGGCGATATCGTAGGGGAACATCCAGCCAGGAAGGGAACAGCGATGAGTGGGACCACGGCCGCGCCCACGGGCCGGCAGTTCACGATCCGCGGCGGCGGGTCCGAAGCCGTCATCACCGAGCTGGCGGCCGCCCTGCGCCTCTACCGCCGCAACGGCATCGACCTGGCCCAGCCCTTCGGGGAGGACGAATTGCCGCCCTCGGGGTCCGGGATCCTGCTGGCCCCCTGGGGCAACCGGATCCGTGACGGCCGCTGGGAACTCGACGGGCGGACCCAGCAGCTGGATGTGACCGAGGTGGCCACCGGCAATGCCATTCACGGGCTGCTGCGCAATACCGGGTACCGGCTGGATGCCTCCAGCGAATCGTTGATCTGCCTGTCGGCGGAGATCTTCCCGCAGCATGGTTTCCCCTTCCGGATGACCCATACCGTGACCTACGCCCTCGATGCCGAAGGCGGGCTCTCGGTCACCCAGGATCTGCTGAACCACAGTGCGCGCAGTGCGCCCGCGGCGCTGGGGGCCCACCCCTACCTGCGCCTGGGCGAGGTGCCCACCGAAGACCTGGTGCTCGGTGTCCAGGCCGACACCGCACTGGTGACCGACGAACGGCTCATCCCCACCGGCAGCACCCCGGTAGCCGGGGATACCGATCTCCGCGCCGGCCGCCGGGTGGGGGATCTGCGCATCGACATCGGTCTGACCGGACTGACCCTGCACGACGACGGGGTCCACCACCACCGGCTGACCGCACCGGATGGCCGGGCCGTCGGGGTCTGGGCCGATGCCGGCTTCGAGTACGTCCAGGTGTTCGTCACCGAGGGCTATGCCGGCCAAGCGTTGGCGGTGGCCATCGAACCGATGACCGCCCCGGCCAACGCCTTCAACTCGGGGGAGGGGCTGACCTGGTTGGCGCAGCATGAGCATCTGATCGGTCGTTGGGGCATCGAATCATGGCTCTGAGCCCCGGGCCCGGACACCGCAACGTCACCGGGGACCTTCCCTATGGCGTGCGGATCGCCGCGGCCTGGAGCTGGCGGGTGGCCATCATCGTGGCGACGACGGGCCTGCTGCTCTGGCTCCTGAGCCATGTGTCGTTGCTGGTGATCCCCTTGATGATCGCCGCCCTGCTGGCCGGGCTGCTGATGCCCGTGGTGAGGTTGCTCCGGCGCTGGAAGCTGCCCAACGGCCTGGCCACCGGGGTGACGATGCTGGTGTTCCTGGCCGTGATCACCACCTTGCTCTCGCTGGTGGGGCGGACCATGGCGCGGGGCATGATGAGCCTGTGGCAACAGGCGCTGGCCGGGGCCGCCCAGGTCCAGCACTGGCTCTCCTCCGGCCCGCTGCAGTTGAGCAACCAGGACCTGGACCGTTATCTCGACGGGGCGCTGACCCAGCTGCAATCCAATAGCGACACGATCCTCAGCGGGGCCGTGTCCTGGGGCAGCGCCCTCGGACACGGGGCCGCCGGACTGCTGCTGGCCTTGTTCTCGCTGGTCTTCTTCCTGCTCGAAGGCGAACGCATCTGGGCCTTCGTGGTCGGGCTGATGCCGCGGCGGGCCCGGGCCGCCATCGACGGTGCCGGTCGCCGGGGCTGGATCAGCCTGGTCATCTACACCAGGGTGCAGCTCTTCGTCGCCTTCGTCGACGCCGTTGGCATCGGGGTCGGGGCCGCGATCCTCGGGGTCCCGCTGGCCTTCCCGCTGGGCGGACTCGTCTTCCTGGGCTCGTTCATCCCCATCATCGGCGCCTTGGCCACCGGCGCCCTGGCCGTCCTGCTGGCCCTGGTCGCCAACGGGTGGATCAACGCGCTGGTCATGCTGGCCGTCGTCCTGCTGGTCCAGCAGGCGGAATCCCATATCCTGCAGCCGCTGGTCATGGGCAGGGCGGTGAGCCTCCACCCCTTGGCCGTCGTCCTGGCCGTCACCGGCGGCACGCTCATTGCCGGTATCACCGGCGCCTTGTTCGCCGTGCCGGTCATGGCCGTGCTGAACACCATGATCCGCTATATTTCGGCGCGTGGCTGGGAAACCCCCGGCGCGTGGGCCGTGGATGGCGATCCACCCCCGGGCCCCGATGCGCCGTTCACGGCGCCGGCGGACCTGGACGGCGAAACCGATGCCGTCGTCTCGCCCGGGCCCCACACCGGAGAACCACCCCGGTGACCGACTCCCTTGATGAAAGCGTCCCCATGCAGCAGCCACCCGATACCACCACCCACCAGACTCTGCCCGTCACCCTGGCCGATATCGAAGCCGCCGCCGAACTCCTGGAGGGCGTCATCGCGCACACCCCGGTGGAGCATTCCCGGGCCTTGGGAACGTTGACCGGCAGCGATGTCTACCTCAAATGCGAGAACCTGCAGCGGGCCGGATCCTTCAAGGTCCGTGGCGCCTACGTGCGCATGGCCCGGCTGAGCGAGGCGGAGAAGGCCCGCGGCGTCGTGGCCGCCTCCGCGGGCAACCATGCCCAGGGTGTCGCCGTGGCGGCCGCCCGGCTGGGCATCGAGGCCCGGATCTACATGCCGTTGGGTGTCGCCCTGCCCAAGCTCACCGCGACCAAGGACCACGGCGCCGAAGTCATCCTGCACGGACACAACGTGGACGAGGCCCTGGCGGAGGCCCAACGCTATGCCGACTCCTCCGGGGCCGTGTTCGTCCACCCCTTCGACAACGCGGACATCATCGCCGGGCAGGGAACCATCGGGCTGGAACTGCTCGAACAACTGCCCGACGTCGACACCGTGCTCATGGGCGTCGGTGGCGGCGGACTGCTGGCCGGGGTGGCGACCGCGGTGAAGGCCAAGGCCCGCGAACAGGGCCGGGAGATCCGGGTCATCGGCGTCCAGGCCGAGAATGCGGCCTCCTACCCTCCGTCGCTGGCCGCCGACGCACTGGTGCCGTTGGAGAAGGTCTCCACGATCGCCGACGGCATCGCCGTGGGCCGTCCGGGCCAACTGCCGTTCTCGATCATCCGCGAACTGGTCGACGACGTCGTCACGGTCAGCGAGGATGCCCTGGCCAGGGCCCTGGTGTTCCTGCTCGAGCGTTCCAAGCTCGTGGTGGAACCCGCGGGGGCCGTCGGGGTCGCGGCCCTGTTGGAGGGCAAGTTGGCCGAACTGGGCATCGATTCCAAGCGCACCGCCGTCGTCCTCTCGGGGGGCAACATCGATCCGTTGCTGCTGCTCAAGGTGATCCAGCGCGGTCTGGCGGTCGCCGGACGCTACCTGACGGTGCGGATGATGCTTGATGACCGGGCGGGGGAGCTGGCCACGATTTCCCGGGTGATCGCCGAATCCGATGCGAACGTCACCGGGGTGGACCACACCCGGATCGGCGGTTCGTTGTCGATGGGCGATGTCGCGATCACCATCGACATGGAGACCAAGGGCCACCTGCATTCCGAACAAGTGCTGGACAATTTGCGGGCCGAGGGGTTCCAGCCGCTGATCATCACCACCTGAGCCCGTCCCCGGGGCTTAAGAGAAACAGCGGCCTGCATCTCCCGGAGGAGGTGCAGGCCGCTGGGCCCCCACCCGGCCGTCGGCCGATGGCCGCGGCCGGACTGGATGGTGGTGGCTAGCCGACGTAGGGCTTCGCGGAAATGATCTCGACCTCGATCGACTTGCCGTTCGGGGCGGTGTAGCTGAGCTTGTCGCCCACCTTCTTGCCGTGCACCGCGGCACCGATGGGTGCCTTTTCGCTGTAGACCTCCAGGCCCGAATCGCCGGCCACCTCGCGGCTGCCGAACAGGAACGTGGTCTTGTCGCCGGCGATGTTCGCCTCCACGAGCATGCCGGGCTCCACCACGCCGTCATCGGCCGGGGCGTCGCCGACTTCTGCTTTCTGCAGGAAGTCCGAGAGGTACTGGATGCGGGCCTCGGCTTTGCCCTGCTCCTCCTTGGCGGCGTGGTAGCCACCATTTTCCTTCAGGTCGCCTTCAGAGCGGGCCTGCTCGATCTTGTCGACGATCTCAGCGCGGCCGGGACCCTGCAGGTGCTCGAGTTCAGCGGACAAGCGGTCGTGAGCCTCCTGGGTGAGCCAGAGAGCCGGTTCATTGTTGGTGGTCAACGTACTTCTCCTTGTAGTAAATGGGCCGGTCGGATGACCGGCCACCAAACTGCAGTGTTTGCCCCGCCCGAGGCGATGCAAGCAAAGACCCCGCCGTGCGTGATGAAGAACCGCGGTCCGTCACCAGGTCAAGGCGGGGTGGATCGTATGTGAACGATTTTAGCCATTATCGGGCGAAACCCCAAGTGGCGCATCCCCCGATGGTCATACTCGGGTCAGTCGACGACCCAACAGGTGGTCACCCCACCGGTCACCCCGAGTGATTCGGTGCGCAGGTCGAAGTCCTTGATGATCGTTTGTCGTCCGCTGCCCTCGGAGGCGTCAAACGTGACCGTCTCCCACCCGACCACAGCGTAGGACTCATTCATCACCCGCAGGTTGCAGGCCACGGTGTCCGAGGGTTTCTTCTCCAACTGGATGGTGACGTTGGCGCTGGTGTCGGAGGTGATGTCGAAGGCCACGTCCTTGCTGGAGTAGGGCTTGATGTTCCACCAGGCCACCACGCCGGCCGCGATGATCGCCAGGACCAGTCCCGCGACGATCATGACGATTTTGCGCCGCCGGCTCAGGCCGCGCTTGGGTGCGCCATAACGATTCGCTACGCTGGAAGGTGGCGCGTCGCCCGTTGAGGGAGGAGGCGCCGGCTGCTGGGTGTTCATCCCCACCAGTCTAGGTCTTTTCGCAGGACGGCAAATCGGCCGTCCTGATGGCATTGAGGAGCAAGCTCATCGTGGAAGAAGCCCGGGTCGTTCCCGTCCCGCCGTCAGAGGGTTTCCGGCTCCTAGCCGTCCATGCCCACCCGGATGACGAATCGAGCAAGGGCGCAGCCATGATGGCGGCCTACGCCTCCGCCGGCGCCCGGGTCATGGTGGCCTCCTGCACCGGTGGCGAACGCGGGGACATCCTCAACGCCTCCGCCGGGGAACTCGCCCACGCCCACCGGGACCTGGCCGGACTGCGCCGCAAGGAGATGGCCGAAGCCGCCGCCGCATTGGGCGTCGAGCACCGCTGGATCGGCTTCGTGGATTCGGGCCTACCCCAGGGGGATCCGCTGCCCCCACTGCCTTCCGGGTCCTTCGCCACGCAGAGCCTCGAACGCGCCGCCGCCCCGCTGGTGAAGCTGATCCGTGAGTTCCGTCCGCACGTGATGACCACCTACGACGAAAACGGCGGATACCCGCACCCGGACCACATCATGACCCACCGGGTGTCGGTCGAGGCCTTCGAGGCGGCGGCCGATCCCACGCGCTATCCCGAACTGGGCGAGCCGTGGGAGGTCTCCAAGCTCTACTACGACCGGGCCTTCAGCCCGGACCGCATCCGCACGCTGCACTATGCGATGGTCGAGAACGGCGTCGAATCCCCGTATGAAGAGCGGGTCAAGGCCTTCGAGGCACACCCCGACGAAGAGATGTTCCGCTGGGTCAGCCCCCATGAGACGACGACGCAGATCGCCTGCTCCGACTGCTTCGAGGCCCGCGACCGCGCCCTGGTGGCGCATCGGACGCAGATCGACCCGGAGGGCTTCTTCTTCGCCGTGCCCACCTGGATCTACGAAAAGTACTGGCCCTGGGAGGACTACACGCTGGTCACCTCCCGGGTCGAGGCCCCGACCCCGGAAACCGATCTTTTCGCCGGTCTACGCTAGGTCCGGCCTCGTCGGCCTCCCGGGTAGACTAGGCGGGCCGGTCAGCGCCGGTCCCCACCAAGAAAGAGCATCAAGTGAACCTGTTCTCCTCAGTGCTGGTCGCCGCCAGCTCCGCTCCGGCCGTCCCCACCGGAGACGCCGCCCGTGAGATCGGCCCGGGCTTCGCGGGGTTCGTGGCCACCGCAGCGATGGTCATCGTCGTGATCTTCCTGATTCGGGACATGACCCGGCGCATCCGCCGGGTCCGCTATGCCGGAACCGCCGAGGAACGCCAGAACGAACTGGTTGAACGCGGACGCGAACGCCAGGCGGCCAGCGACGAGTTCCCGCCCCGCAGCAACCCCGGACCCGATGGGAGCATCCGTTTCGGCGATGGGACCGAGGACCAGGACGACGGCCCCGATCCGACCCGGGGACCGTCCCGCTAGACCGGGCCGGTCGACGCCCACCCGGGATTGGGTGATCCGTCCCACGGCGTCTAGCATGGCCGAGGCGTGGCCTGCGCCATAAGTGCGTCGTCGATTCCGGCGCGCGGCCCATCGGTTCCCCGGAGGATCATCATCAAGCTACTCAAATCATTCCCGCTGCTCGGCTGGGTCGTCATCGCCATCGTGCTGGGCATCCTCACCGGGCCCGTGATGCCCGCCTGGCTCGGCGGGATCTTCATGACCTACAACTCGATCTTCTCGGGTTTCCTGGGGTTCATCGTCCCGCTGATCATCCTGGGGCTCGTCATGCCGGCGATCGCCGAACTCGGCCAGGGGGCCGGCAAATGGCTCGGGGTCACGGCCCTGATCGCCTACGGGTCCACGGTAGCGGCGGGACTGCTGGCCTACTTCGTCAGCCGCTGGCTGTTCACCCCGTCGCTGGCCGGAGGCGGTCTGGAAACCATCGGGGACGACTCCGGATCGGGCTTCAGCCCCTACCTCACGGTGGTGGCCAGCGCCGGGGACTCCGCCACGGAGATCGTCCTGGAACCGGTCATCGGGGTCATGAGCGCGCTCGTGCTCGCCTTCATCATCGGCATCGGCCTGACGGCGTTCCGCAGCAAGGTGCTCTTCCGCGGGGCCGTCGAGTTCCGCACGATCATCGAGACCGTGATCCGCCGCATCATCGTGCCGGCGCTGCCGTTGTTCATCTTCGGGATCTTCATGGACCTTTCGGCCAGCGGCACCGCGGTCACGGTCCTGACGAAGTTCCTGCTCGTGGCCCTGGTTTCCTTCGGACTGACCTTCGTCGTGCTGCTGGCGCAGTATTCGGTTGCGGGAGGGATGACCGGGACCAACCCGTTGAAGGCCTTGTGGAATATGCGCGATGCCTACTTCACCGCGCTGGGCACCTCCTCCTCCGCCGCGACGATTCCGGTGACGCTGGCCTCGGCGAAGAAGAACAAGGTCTCGGACTCGATTGCCGGATTCGTCGTTCCGCTGTGTGCCACCATCCACCTCTCCGGGTCGATGGTGAAGATCACCTGCTTCTCGTTCGCGGTGCTGCTGCTCACGGGCGGTGAAACCAGCCTCGGGGCCTACCTGCCGTTCATCCTCATGCTGGGCGTCATGATGATCGCCGCCCCCGGGGTGCCCGGCGGAGCGATCGCCGCGGCGGCGGGGCTGCTCACGCAGATGCTGGGCTTCGGCGAGGCCGAGGTCGGACTCATGTTCGCCGCCTACATCGCCCTGGACAGCTTCGGCACGGCCACGAACGTGACCGGCGATGGGGCCATCGCGATGATCATGAACAAGCTCACCAGCGGCAACCTGGGCGCCCAGGGATTGGAGTCCTCCGCGGAGGACGCGGACGTCGAACCGGACCGCGGGCTCGCGCCGCACCCCCTGGACCGCTAGCGCCTTCCGACGGCCGGTTGCCGCCCCGGGCGGCGTGAAAATGATTCCAGGCACTGCCGATACGCATCGGCAGTGCCTGGAATTTCTGGTCCGGCGGTGTTTCCGGGACGGGCCCGGCCGGGGGCTCAGCGGCGGATCATCGAGAGCTGGTAGGTCTCCGGGCCCTCTTCGATGTATTCCACCGCGAACTGGCCGGCGGCGCGTTGCTCCAACTGGGCCAACAGCGGCAGCGGGTTGTGGTTGGCGATCAGCAGGATGCCCCGCCCCGGGGCCAGTCCCTCCAGTGCGCCGAAGATCGTCGCATGGCGGATGGCATGCGGGATGACCCGGGTGTCCAACTCCGCCAGGCCCTCCTCGTCATGCCCGCCGCAGGCGCATCCGCCGCCGGCCGGTGCCGCGCCCGCGGCTTCCTCGGCCCGCCCCTGGTCCGCGGAGTCGGGGGAGGGGGTGGACAGCTCGGCCAGCAGCTGGTCCAGGTCCACCTTCGGGGAGGAGGCCAGTACGGGTAGGGCTTCGGTGGACGCCATCTCCAGGGCCGTGACCGCTGCCTGGGCGGCAGCGCCGGCCCGGCCCTCCGACGGCTGCTCGGCGAGCCGGGTGGAGGCCGTGGTGGCCGCCGTCGTGGCGTGGTCCAACAACCGGGCCACCAGGGCCGTGTCGTTCGTGTTCCCCGCGGCGGCCAGGCCCCGGGTGAGGGTGCCCAGGCCGGGATCGATATCCGAACCCAGTGTCTGCTGCAGGGCCGCGGGATCCCCGGACTGGGAGGCCACCTTCGACGACCATTCGGCCAGTAGCTGTCGGATTGATTCGAGCGCTGCGGCCGAGGTGCGCGATGAGGCCAAAGTGAGGTTCTCCACGGTGTTCTCCTGGGTTGAGGGGAGGCGAATGGTGCCCTGACACGAACTTTACTACAATATATTCCGTGGTAAATAAAAATCCTGAAAACCCCGGCGCACGGCCCGTGAAGGGCCCCCGCCCGGCTGCCGTCGGGGAACCACAGGTCATGTCCCGGGCCCGTCGGGAGCTGCTCACCCGGTTGGCCGACCACGACGGGGCCTGCCCCGTCGATGAGCTGGCACGCTCCTGCGGCCAGCATCCCAACACCGTTCGCGAGCATCTCGAGGCCCTCGTCGCCTCCGGGCATGTGCTCCGGGTGCCCGCCCCGCAGCCGACCGGCCGGGGGCGCCCGGCCCGGCTCTACCGGGTCGCGGAGCAGGCCGCGGCTCCGGCGGCTGCCGCCACCTTGGCCTCGGTGCTCGCCGCCCAGTTGGCGACCCGTCCCGAGGCCCGGGCCGAAGGCGTCGCGGCAGGACGCGCCTGGGCGGCCTCGCTTCGGACCGGATCCCCCGATGCCGGCCGGGACGATCCGCCCAACGCGCAGACCGTCAGCGACGACATCGCCGGGGCGCTGACCGGCACCGGTTTCACCGCCGAGCGCTCCGCCGAGGACCCCGCGGTGCTGCGGCTGACCCGCTGCCCGCTGCTGGACGCGGCCCGCGAGCACCCGGACGTCGTCTGCTCCGTCCACCTCGGATTGGTGCAGGGGCTGCTGGACGACGCCGGTGCCCCGGAAACACGGGCCCAGCTGCTGCCCTTCGCCGCCAGCGACGCCTGCCTGCTGCGCCTGGACCCCCCGGAGGCCTCGTGAGCCGGAGTACCGCCGTCCCGGTTCCGGCGACCCTGTTCCGCCGACCGGGAGTCCGGCTGCTCTTCCTGGCGCCCGGCGGAGCGGCGATGCTCCTGGGGCTGAATGCTGCGCTGCTCCTGCTGGGACTGCCGCATCTACCGTTCGGCCGGCACCTGGCCGCCAGCCACGGCATGCTGCTGGTGCTGGGATTCATCGGTACCGTCATCGCCCTGGAACGCTCCGTCGCCCTGGCCAGGCCCCTGGGCTACCTGGCACCGGCCCTGCTGGGGCTGGGGGGCCTGTCGCTGGTTTCGCCCCTGCCGCTGGAAGTGGGCAAGACCCTGCTGCTGGCCGGAAGCATCGGAATGCTCTGGGTCTACATCCCGTTATGGAGGCGCCAACGCGAGGCGGCGGTGCTCATCCAGATCCTCGGAGCCGTCTCCGCCGTCGCCGCCACGGCGCTCTGGCTGCGGATCGCCGATACCGCCCCGTTGCTGCCGTTGCTCGTGGTCTTCGTGGTCCTGACCATCGGTGGGGAACGGCTGGAGTTGGCCCGCATCCATATCCGCTCTGCCCTGGCGGAGCCCCTCCTGATGGGAATCTCGACCCTTTTGCTGGCCGCAGGCCTCGGTGCCGTTTTGTGGGCCGGGGCCGGGATGGTGTTGTTCGCCCTGGCGCTGGGGGCCATGGTGGTGTGGTTGCTGGTCTACGACGTCGCCCGGCATACGGTCCGGGCCACGGGTCTGCCGCGTTACATCGCCTGGTGCCTGCTGGTCGGCTATGGCTGGCTGGCCGTGGCAGCGGTCATCTTCCTCGTCGCCGGGCTGGGAGGGGGGACCCTCGGCGGGGCCGGCTATGACGCGGGGACCCACGCGGTGTTCCTGGGCTTCACCTTGTCCATGATCATGGCCCACGCCCCGGTGATCCTGCCCGCCGTGCTGCGCCGGCCGTTGCCGTACCGGCCGGTCCTGATCCTGCCGGCGGTACTGCTGCATGTCTCCCTGGCCCTGCGGGTCTTCGTCGCCGACGTCCTGGACGACGGGGCCACACGGCAATTCGCGGGGGTGCTGAACATCGTCGCCGTCGTCCTCTTCGCCGCCCTGGCCGCGGGACTGGTCATCTCCAGCAGCCGGGGCGCCCCCCGCACACCAGTGGCCCGAAAGGATCCCGGCACCGCATGAAGATCCCCACGGTCCCCGGAGCCTCCTCCCCGGGATCGAAGCCGACCCCCGGACCGGACCCGGCACGGTTCTCACGCGCCCAGTGGCATCGGCGCGCCAACGCGCCGATGCTCTTCTGGCTGATCGCACTGGTGGTCGTCGTCGCGGCCCACAGGTTCCTGCCGGTGGCGACCTGGCTGATGGTGCATCTGCTCCTGCTGGGGGCGATCGGCAACGCCATCATGGTCTGGAGTTCGCATTTCGCCCAGGCGCTGCTGAGGGGCCCGGATCATGGCCGCGTCTATCTGGCCTGGCGGCTGGCCGGGCTGAATGCCGGGGTCGTCGCCACCGTCGTGGGCATGGTCACCAACATCTGGGTGCTGGTGCTGATCGGCAGCATCCTGGTCGGTGCCGCCTTCGCCCTGCATGGGGTCTCCTTCGCCGTGCGGGCCGGCCGGGCCCTACCCTCGCGCTTCGGTGCCACGGTGAACTACTACATCGCCGCCAGCTGGTTGTTGCCCGTCGGCGCAGCGCTCGGTGCCGTGCTGGCCGCCGGATACGGAGGCGAGGTCCGCCAGCGTCTGCTGGTCGCCCACGCCGTGGTCAACGTCCTGGGGTTCGTGGGACTCACGGTGTTGGGCACCCTGGCCACCCTGCTGCCGACCATGCTGCGCACCCGGGTGGCCGAGGGGGCCGAATCCGCGGTGCGCCACGGCTGGATCCCGCTGGTGGGTGGCGTGGTGGTGGCCGGGGCCGGCGCCGGACTCGGGTGGATGTGGCTGGTTGCCGCGGGGCTGGTGGTCTACGTCGGAGGGATCATCCATGCGGCACTTCCGGTGACCCGGGCGATCCTGAGCAAACCACCGACGGATTTCGCCCCGCTGTCCGCGGCCGCATCACTGCTGTGGCTGACCGGTGCGGTCGCCGTCCTGGCCGTGATGGCCGGGAGGGGGCCCTCGTGGGAGACGCTCTACCAGCAGGTCCAGTCGGTGGTCCCGGCGCTCGCCGTCGGTTTCGCCTCCCAGGTGCTGCTCGGTGCCCTGAGCTATTTGCTGCCGGTGGTCCTCGGTGGCGGCCCCGCCGTCTTCAAGGCCCGCGCCGCAGTGTTCAATTCCGCCGCGGGGGCCCGGCTGGCGCTGTTGAACCTCGGCCTGGCGGTGGCGCTGCTGCCCGTTCCGAGCTGGGTCAAGGTCACCACCTCCACCCTGGTGTTGGTGGCCCTGGTGTGGTTCCTGGTCCTGGTGTTCAGGGGACTGCGGGCAGGACGTGCCCCGGCCGGGGCCCCACCGGCGCCCGCGACCGGTGAACGTCCCGGGAAACGATTGATGATGAGCGCGGTGGCCGGGGTGGCCGGCGTCGTCCTGGCGGTCGCGCTGGGCATCGTCGCCGACCCGGCAGCAGCCGGGATCGGGGCCGCTGGCTCCTCGGAGGCGGCCCCGGGGGCGGGGTCGGCCGAACCGGAGTCGACTACCACCGGGCAGACCACCCGCGTGAAGATGTCGATGAAGGACATGCGCTTCACCCCGGACACCGTCCATGTTCCGGCCGGGGACCGGCTGGTCATCGACGTGGTCAACGAGGATGACAGGGTCCACGACCTGGTGACGGCCAACGGCGCCGAATCGGGCAGGGTCGCCCCCGGGGCCACCCGGGAGGTCGACGTTGGCGTGGTCACCGCCGATACCGACGGCTGGTGTTCACTGGCCGGGCACCGGCAAATGGGCATGGTGTTCACCATCATCGCCGATGGAGCCCAGGCCCCGGCCGTGGCGGATCCGGAGGTCATGGAGGGGATGGGTCCGAAGGGCCACGAAGGCCACCGTGGGTCGGACGCCGCAGAACCGGACGCCGCCGGGAGCGGGAAGGCTGCGGCCTTCGACCCGATGCGTGCCCCCGGGAAGGATTTCGTCGCCAGCGACGCCCGGTTGCCCGCCGCGCCGGAGACCCGCGTCCACGAGTACACGCTGACCGCCGAGGACACCGAACGTGAGATCGGCGCCGGCTATTCGCAGACCCTCTGGACGTATAACGGCACGGCGCCGGGGCCTACCTTGCGCGGCAAGGTCGGGGATGAATTCAAGATCACCCTGCGCAATAAGGGGACCACCGGACACTCGATCGACTTCCATGCCGGGGCGTTGGCGCCGGACCGCCCCATGCGCACGATCGATCCCGGGGAGGAACTGACCTACACCTTCACGGCCACCCGCGCCGGAGCCTGGCTCTACCACTGCTCCACGATGCCCATGTCGTTGCACATCGCCAACGGGATGTTCGGTGCGGTCATCATCGACCCCCCTGATCTGGCACCGGTGGACCACGAATTCATCATGGTCCAGAACGAGCTGTATCTGGGGGAGCAGGGTGGCACGGCGAGCCAGGCGAAGATCGATGCCGAAGCCCCCGACGCGGTGGTCTTCAACGGCTACGCGTCCCAATACGCCTTTGATCCCCTGCAGATGAAGGTGGGGGCGCGGGCGAGGTTCTGGGTCGTGGCGGCCGGCCCGAACCGCGGCTCGGCGTTCCACGTGATCGGCGGCCAGTTCGACACGACCTACCTGGAGGGAAGGTACCTCCTGGATGGGTCGGATCCCCATGCGGGATCCCAGACCCTGGACATCGGGGTGGCGCAGGGGGGATTCGCCGAACTCGAATTCTCCGAAGCGGGGAACTACCCGTTCGTGTCCCACTCCATGGTCGATGCCGAACGAGGGGCCCGGGGCATCATCGAGGTGACCCGGTAGCCACGGCCCGGCGACGAGCTACGCGTCGACGTCTTCGTGTTCGAGACCGGGGGAAGCGGGGACCCCGCGCGGTCTGCGGGGGATCAACGCGGCGAACAGTGCCGCCAACACGGCAGCACCGATCGAGAAGCCGAAGGTGACGCGGAAACCTTCGAGGGTGGGGACTTCTGCCGTGCCCAGGGGCATGGTCATGCTGGCCAGCACCACCCCCATGACCGCTGCCGCGGCCGAGGAACCCACCGAACGCATCAGGGCGTTCATGCCGTTGGCTGCGCCGGTTTCGGTCAACGGGACCGCGCCCATGATCAGGGCCGGCATGGCGGCGTAGGCCAATCCGATGCCGCCGCCGACGATGATGGATGCCACGAGGATCTGCCAGGTCTCGGAAATCAGGAAGAACGCCATGATGTACCCCAGGGCGATGACCAGGGAGCCCAGGATCAGCGTGGTCTTGGGCCCGTAGCGGGCCGATAGGCGGGCCGAGACGGGGGAGAGCAGCATCATCACGAATCCACCAGGGGTCAGGACCAGTCCTGCCATGACCATGGAATGGCCCAGCCCGTAGCCGGTACCGGCAGGGGCCATCAGCAACTGCGTGAAGGTCAGGCTCATGGCATACATGGCGAACCCGACGGTCATGGAAGAGAGGTTGGTGAACAGGACCTGGGGACGGGCGGTGACCCGCAGATCCACCAGGGGTGCCTTCGCCCGAAGCTGGTAGGCGCCCCAGAGGACCAGGATGATGGCCGAGGAGGCAAAGAGCCCCAGGGTCAGCGGGCTGGCCCAGCCCCAATCATTGCCCTTGGTGATCGGCAACAGCAGGGACACCAGGCCGGCGGCCAGCCCCACGGCTCCCACGCCGTCGAAGCGGGCAGGGGTCCGGACCCGGGATTCGGGCAGGACCATGGCCACCAGGGTCAAGCACAGCGCCCCGAGCCCGCCGGCGGTCCAGAACAAGGCGTGCCAATCGGCCACCTGGGCGATGAACGCGGAGAACGGCAGGCCGATGGCACCGCCGACGCCCATCGTGGCGCTCATCGTGGCAATCGCCGCCCCGATCCTCGCCGGGGGCAGTTCATCGCGCAGGATGCTGATGCCCAACGGGATGGCCCCCATGGCCAGGCCCTGCAGCACACGGCCGGCGAGCATGATTTCCAGGGTGTTGGTCAACGCACACAGCACCGAGCCGGCCACCATCAGGGCCAAGGAAATGATCAGCATGCGCCGCTTGCCGAACATATCGCCCAACCGCCCGGCGATGGGCGTGACCACGGCGCCGGCCAACAGGGTGGCGGTGACGACCCAGGCGGCGTCGGAGGCCGAGGTGTCCAGCATGTCGGGTAGCTGGGGGATCAGGGGGACCACGAGTGTCTGCATCAAGGAGACCACGATGCCCACGAAGGCCAGGATGGTGACCGCGGCCCGGGGGGAGGG
>JAKDMV010000160.1 GCA_030452125.1 Micrococcaceae bacterium | reverse complement strand
GCTAGGGACCAGAGCCGTCGGGGACCTCGACGATCCGATTCTGGTAGGCCCACACGACCGCCTGGAGCCGGGACCTGACCCCGAGCTTGGGCAGCATGCGCGCCAAATGCGATTTGACGGTGGAGACTTCCACCACCAGATCGGCCGCGATCTCCTCATTCGGTTTCCCCTGGGCCAGCAGGAGCAGGATTTCGTGCTCCCTCGGGGTCAACAGGTCCTCCACCCTGCGTCCGGTGACCGGTTGCAGGCTCCGTCGCTCGACGAACTCCCGCAGGATCCGGCGGGTGAGCGTCTGGTCGATGGTCGCCTCCCCGCCGGCGACCCGTCGCACCGCCTGGGCAATCACCTGTGGTTCGGCGTCCTTGAGCAGGAACCCCGAGGCCCCGGCCTCCAGGGCCCCGAAGACATAGTCATCGAGGTCGAAGGTGGTCAGCACCAGCACAGGGATCGGCGTAAGGACCCCCGGCCCGCACAGCTCCCGGGTGACGCTGATGCCGTCGATCCCGGGCATGCGGATATCCAGGCAGGCGACATCGGGGTCCATCTCGCGGGCCAACTCCAGGGCTTGAACCCCATCGGAGGCGACGGCGACGACATCGATATCGGCCTCCATGTTCAATAAGGCGGAGAGCCCGGCTCGTACGAGGGGCTGGTCGTCGGCAAGCAACACGCGGATCAAGGCAACTCCTGGTGGGTTTCGTGGTCGTCGACGTCGGGGTCCCTGGCCTCCCGGGGCACCACCAGACGAACCGACCAGCCGCCGTCGCCCATCGGCCCGTGGCTCAGCGTAGCCCCGATGAGCTCGGCCCGCTCACCCAGCCCGAGGAGGCCGAAGCCCCCGGCGGTGCCCCGGGGCCCGGCCGCGGACGGCCCATTGCGCACGACGGCCGTGAGTCGGCCGGGATCGGTGTCGTCGATTTCCACGACGCACCGGGCCCCGGGAGCGTGGGCGGAGGCATTGGCCAGTGATTCCTGGACCATCCGATACACCACCAGTTGGGCCAGCGGTCCGATCCCGGTCCCCGGCTCCCGGTCGTCCCCCGCCGCCGACAGGAGCACCTCCACGTCCATTCCCGTGCCGCGTCGTTCCTCCACCAGGTCGGGAACCGCAGCCACCGTCCGGGTTGAACGGGTGCCTTCGGGGTGTTCGCGCAGCAGGCCGACCAGCAGGCGGAGATCCTGCAGCACGGCCGTGCTTTGGGAGCGGACCTGCTGGGCAGACCGTTTGGCTTCCTCGGGGTCGGTGTCGATCTGCTGTTGGATCGCCGAGGTCATCAGGGCGATGCCCGACATGTGGTGGGCGGCAATATCGTGCAGTTCCCGGGACATCGCCGTGCGTTCCCTCGCAACTGCTGCCTCGATCCGGGCTTGGTGTTCACGCGCCAGGGCCTGGACTTCATGGGTGCGGGAGAGGCGGGCTTCCCGCCGGGACGAGAACACCAGCGCGAACAGGGCCGGGGCGCCGACCACCACCAGGGCCTGGAGGGCCGCGGAGATCCCGGCCTCGGAGGCCGGCATGCCGGTGCGGAAGTCGTTGACCGTCTGGGCCCCGGCAAGCAACAGGACGGTCAGGGCCAGCAAGGGGCCCAGCCGGCGTACCGGAAGCACGCCGACGGTGAGGAAGACGGCACAGAAGATGGCCAGGGTGCATAGGCTGAACGCCGAGCCAGGGACGAAGGCGGCCAAGGCGATCGGCAAGGCCACGACGATGAGCAGTACCGCCCGCGGGGCCGTCCTGGCCCGGAGCAGGGCGACCGCCTGGCCCACCAGGACCACCGCAACTCCCCATAGCTCATACCCGCCGGAGGGGAACGTCCCTCCCGGGATCTCCGTATCGGCGGTCTCGAGCAGCGGAAGCAGCAGCAGGGTGGTCAGTGCCAGCCCGGCACACACCACGGCGGAACCCCACTCGGCGGGAGATGGCCGGAAGCTGCGATCCTCGTGGTCCTGCATGTCCTGGGGTTCCTGTCCTGGAGTGGGTGGACGGTGGGCGACCTCGTCGTGGATTACCCTGTGTGGGCCCGGGGCACCCTCCCATCCTTGCAGATGATCGCCCGGCCCGAACAGGAGGCGTTGACCCGCGGGGAAACCGGAGTGAACGGGGCCGACGTCCCCCGACCGGTAGGGTCGGAACATGTTCTTCATCACACGGATCTTCTCCTAGTCCCGCACGTCATCACGTCCACAAGCCGTGGGCGTCATGTCGCTGCGCCCGGTGGCCTCTACCCCTAGGACGAACGACCAGGAAGATCCGTGAGAAACAAACCCCTTCAGCCCCGCCTCCGCCCTGCCATTCTCTCCAACGCCTCCGATGCCGGGGCGAATCAACTATTCGGCATCACCCTGGATATCGTCACCGTGACGGTCCTCGGGTTCTCGGCCACCCAAGTCGGCCTGCTCAACGCGCTGGGTTCGCTCTCGTTCCTGTTCCTCAGCGTCCCGTTGGGCATGCTCGTGGACCGTGTCGGCGCTGCACGGGTCCTGGCCGTATCTCTAGTGGCCAAACTGCTGGGATCGGGCACCGTCCTGATCCTGTTCCTGACCGGTCAGCTGGGCACCGTGGCCGCCATGGTCGCCGTGACGGTGACAGGGATCCTGACCGTGGCCTCCGAAAACGCGCAGACGACCATCGTTCCGGGATTGACCCGTGACACGAGGGGCATCGCCCAGGTCATTGCCACGATGGCTTCGGTCGACCGGGCTGCCGGAATCATCTTTCCCGGAGTGACCGGTGCGCTCATCGCGCTGTGGGGCGGCGCGCCCGCCTTGGCCCTGTCCACCGCCTTCTTCGCCCTGGCGGTGGCGGCAATGCTCCCCCTGGTGAGGAAGGGACCCGGCCGGGTGCGGCCGGCACGCGCCCCGTCGGCAGCCGGCAACCCGGCCGGGGCGGCGAAGGTCCTTGCCCTCGGGGCCGGCCACGGTTTCGCGGTATTGCTGCGCAACAGGGTCCTGCTGGGAATCACCCTGCTGACGGCTGCCGGCAATATCGGGCTGGCCATCGGTAGTTCGATCCAACCGATCCTGATCCTGCGGACCTTGGGGCTGGGCATGGGTTTCTACGGGATCCTGGGGACCGTGGCGGCGGCGGCGGCGTTGACGGCCACCTTCGTGGCGCCGGCGATGGTGCGTCGGGTCTCCTTGAGGCGCCTGTTCGGCTGGGGTGCGGTCCTCCAGGCGGTCGTGGCAGCTCTCTCGCTGGCCGCGTATCTGTGGCCCGGGGCGGCCGTGGTGCTGCTGCTGGCCTTCGAGGTCTGCTGGGCGGCCACCCTGACGGTGACCAATATCGCCGGGGCGGCCTTCACCGCCAATGCCGTCTCGGCCACCTCGCTGGGCCGGACCAGTGCCGCCCAACGCACGATCACCATGGGCTCCGTGCCGCTGGCGGCCGTCGGGGGAGGGCTGCTCGCCGATGCCTTCGGGCTGGGCGTGCCGTTGCTGGTGTGGCCCCTGCTTACCCTCGGAGCCGCCGCACTGTTCTTCATGCTCACGGCCCACAGGGCGTCGGTTCCCGCGGCGGTCTAGG
>JAKDMV010000050.1 GCA_030452125.1 Micrococcaceae bacterium | reverse complement strand
TCCGTCGGGTGTGTTGTTTTTTGGCCTGCTTCACCTCGGGATTTGCCCCTGCATTTCACCGCCGCGCGGGTCCACCCGGTATGTATCCCCGGGCGCTGCGGGAACCACTGGGGGTCGGTGAGGTGCTACTTCCCGTCCAGCCCCTTGTCCTTGAGCCATTCCCCGGCCGCCTCGGCCGGGTCCAGCTTCGCGTCACCGGAGACCGAGCGGTTCAGTTCCACCAGGTCGTCGGTGGTCAGTTCGCTGGAGACCTGGTCCAGCACCCCCGCCGCTTCCTGGCTGACCACGCCGGCGTTGATCAGCGGCAGGACCTGCTGGGCGATGAAGTTGTCCTTAGGGTCCTCCAGGGAGACCAGACCGTTGTCCTCGATGGCCGGGCTGGTGGTGAAGATGTCGGCGATCTGGACCTGATCGGAGATCAGCGCCTTCACGGTCAGCGGGCCGCCGCCGTCGGCAATGGGTTCGAAGGATTTCGGGACGCAGTCGTAGGCCTTTTCCAGCCCCGGCAGCCCGTAGGCGCGCGTCTTGAACTCCGGCGGTGCCCCCAGGACCAGCTTGTCGCAGACCTTCGCCAGATCGGACACCGTCTTGAGGTCATATTTCTCGGCGGTCGCCGAGGTGACGACCATCGAGTCCTTGTCCTCCGCCGCGGAGGCCTTGAGCACGCCGAGTCCCTCGGGCACGGCGTCCTGGAGCGCGTCGGTGATCTCCGTGTCGGAGACGGCCTTGGCGTCCTTGTCGAAGAAGAGCAGCAGGTTTCCCGAATAGTCCGGGACGACGTCGGCCGACCCGTCCTTCACGGCCCCGACATAGGCCTCGCGGGCCCCGATGCCAGGTTTGGTCGTCGCGTCGATCCCGGCGCCTTCCAGGGCCCCGGCATAGAGCTCGGCGATGATTTGGGATTCGGGGAAATCGGCGCTGCCGATGACCAGCGGTCGGTCCAGTGCCGACCCCGAGGCCTGGGCACTGTCGCCGGCCAGCGGGTCCGAGCCGCTGCAGGCCGACAGGCCGAGGGCTGCGACGATTCCGAGTGCGGCCGCGAGCCGGGCCCGGCGGACCGGGCGGGCTCCTGGTGGGTTGATGCGGTTCATGGGGTGCCTCCTGTGTTGGTTCTCAAGCCGGGCGAGACGGCAATCCGTTGGACCATCGCCAGCACCGCATCAACCACAATAGCCAATGCAGCGATGACGACGGCCCCGCCGAAGACCTGGGGGTAGTCACGGACGGCAATGCCGTCGATGAGATAACGGCCCAGCCCTCCGAGGTTGATGATCGAGACGATGGCGACGGTGGCGATGACCTGCAGGACCGCCAGACGCAGGGCGCCCATGAGGACGGGCAGCGCATTGGGGACCTCGACGGTGAAAAGCACCTGGGGTTCCGTCAGGCCCATGGCCCGGGCCCCATCGACGATTCCGGGGTTGACGGCGGAGATGCCTGCGGCGATCCCGGCCAGCAGGGGTGGCACCGCCAACAGCACCAGGGCCCAGATCGGCGGCATGATGCCCAGCGTTCCGGAGAGCAGGATGAACAAGGTGACCATGCCCAGCGTCGGCAGGGCCCGCAACATGCCGGATCCGGCGATGACCGCGACCCGGCCCTTGCCGGTGTGTCCGACGTAGAGCCCGATGGGGACGGCGATGACCAGGGCGATCGCCAGGGTCAGGCCGGTATAGGCCAGGTGCTCGACCAGGCGGGTCGGGATGCCTCCGGGGCCGGAGAGCGTCCCGGGGCGGGAGAACCATTCGGCGAGTCCGCCCAGCGGGCCGGCCGTGGGCACGGCGGCGGGCAGCAGGGCGAACGCCGTGGTGGGGGCGCTCATGCGGCCACCCACCGGGTCGCTCGCGGTGCGGTCCTGGCGCGTTCCCAGGGGGTGAGCATGCGTTGGGCCAACACGAGGATCAGGTCCATCAGCAGGGCCAGGAGCAACGTGGCGACGATGCCCACCCCGACTTCGAAAGTGAAACTACGCCGCAACCCGTCCATGAACAAGGTCCCCAGATTGTCGATACCGATCAGTGCCCCGACGCTGACCAGGGAGATGTTGCTGACCGAGACCACGCGCAACGCGGGAAAGAGCACCGGCAACGACAGCGGAAGGTCCACCGAGAAGAACCGGCGCACCGGCCGGTAGCCCATGGCGTCGGCGGCGCGCAGAACCGCGGGATCCACCGATTCCAGGGCATCGGCGGCACTCCGCACCAGCAGGGCGATGGCATACATGGTCAACGCGACGATGATGTTCAACGGGTCCAGGATCTGTGTGCCCAGGATGGAGGGCAACACCACGAACAACGCTAGCGAGGGGATCGTGTAGAGCAGGGCACTGAGCTGGACCACACCCCACCTCACGGTACGACGCCGGCGGGTTCCGTTGATGCGGATCAGCCGGGCCACGGGAATCGAGATGAGGGCCGCCAGCAGCAACGGCAGGATTGATTGGACCAGGTGGCTACCGGCCAGGCTCAACACCTCCTGCCAGTGGCCTTCAAGCCACTTCATCGTGGTCCCTCCCCCCGATCTGCCGGCCGATCTCCTCGGCATCCAGCAGTCCGGTTTCGGTTCCGTCCTCGTCCACGGCGAGCGCCAGCCCGGAGAGCGAGGTCAGGGCGGCGTCCAGGGCGGCGCGGACGGTGGAGGAGCGTGGGATCCGGACGGCCCGCGCCACGTCGTCGTCGGTATGGCCGGCCAGGGACTTCCAGCGCAGTTCGGTGGCGGGTCGGAAGGACAAAGCCCGGAAGCCACGGTCCCGGCCGATGAAGTGGGCGACGAAATCGTTGGCGGGGGCCCGCAGCAGTTCGTCCGGCGGGCTGAACTGTTGAAGTATTCCGGCGTTGCCCATCACCGCGACGTGGTCTCCCAGCAGGACCGCCTCGTCGATGTCGTGGGTGACGAAGACAATGGTCTTGGAGAGTTGGTCCTGCAGCCGCAGCAGTTCGTTCTGCAATTCCCCGCGGACCACCGGGTCCACGGCGCTGAAGGGTTCGTCCATGAGCAGCACGGGCGGATCGGCGGCCAGGGCGCGGGCCACCCCGACCCGTTGCTGCTGGCCCCCCGAGAGCTGGGAGGGGTACCGTCCAGCGAGTTCAGCGTCCAGCCCCACGGTCTCCAGCAGTTCCTGCACGCGGCGACGGTAGTCCGCCTTGGCGGTGCCGATGAGCCGGGGCACGGTGGCAATGTTCTCGGCGATGGTGCGGTGCGGCATGAGTCCGCCCGCCTGCATGACGTAGCCCATGGAACGGCGCAGCTGATAGGGGGCGACGTCGGCGATGTTGCGGCCATCGACCTCGATGGTGCCCGATGTCGGATCCACCATGCGGTTGATCATCCGCAGCGACGTGGTCTTCCCGCAGCCGGAGGGGCCGACGAAAACGGTGATGGAGCCCTCGGGAATCTCCAGGTTGAGGTCGGAGACGGCTGGAGCACCGCCGTCGTACTGCTTGTTCACCTGCTGGAATCGGATCATGGACGGCCCCCGTCGACGTGGTGGTGGTGTGCTTTCACGGCCCAATCAACCCGGGAGGTCCGCTCCAGCCGGGACAGCTCTGCGAGGTCGAACCAGCCGGCCTCGGAGGTGGTGCCGTCGACTTCGAATTCCAGTTCCCCGCCGGTGATCTCGGCGGAGTAGAGCACCGCGACGTTCTGCAGCGGTTTACTGGTCGGGTGCAATCTGGATTCGGCAGGAACATGTCCGGCATCGACGTCGAGCAGCGCGGTCAGGCGCACGTCGTAGCCGGTTTCCTCCGAGACCTCGCGGACGGCACCGTCCTCGATGGCCTCTCCGAGTTCGACGCCTCCCCCGGGGAGGGTCCAGCGGGGGGTGAAGCCAGGCCAGCTGGGTCGCATGTCCCATAGGGCCAGCAGGATCTTGGATCGGCGGACCACCACGCAATAGGCGGCCAGCCGCGTATCGAAACCTGTCTCCGGCTTCCGGGGCGCAGCGCTCATGGCCCCAGCGTACTGTGCCGCAGACCCTCCCGCTCCGCGGACCCGGCCGCATGTGGTGGAATATTGGCATGCCTGCCGCCAAGAAGCCCCTGGGAAACGCCCCGTTGGACGAGGTCGACCGTGTGTTGATCACCGAACTGCTCGCCGACGCACGCATCAGCAATGCCGCGTTGGCCCAGCGGGCCGGAATCGCTCCGTCGACCGCCCTGCTGCGCACCCGCCAGCTGGTCGAGCGCGGGATCATCGAGGGCTACCATGCCCGGTTGCACCTACCGGCCGTCGGGCGCAGCGTCCAGGCGTTGATCGCGGTGAAGCTGCGGATCCACGACCGGGTGCAGATCGACCGGTTCACCGGTGGGGTTCCGCAGTTGCCCGAGGTCCTGTCGATGTTCCATGTCTCCGGCGGCACCGACTACCTGCTCCACGTCGCGGTCCCCTCCACGGAGGCCCTGCGCGATTGGGTCTTGGACAACCTGGCCACCGATGAAGCCGTCGGCCATACCGAGACGACGTTGGTCTTCGACCACGTCCAGGGGCAGGCCGGCCCGCTTTGAGGCCTTAGGCGGCCGCGGGTCGGCGGTGGGCCAGCACGCTGATGGCCACCGCCAGGCAGCCGGCGCCGATGATCCCGGCGAACCAGGCCACCGCTGCGGGCAGGCCGATGAGCCCGGCGACCAGGCCGAGGCAGAGCACGGGGACGGCGCTGCCCAGGTAGGTCACCACATACACGGTGCTGATGACCTGGGAGTGCTGGGAAGGTTCCACCGCCAACGCGACGTCGTTGAAGGCCGTGCGGAAGGCGGTGCCTTGTCCGGCCCCTGCGAGCAGGCTGGCGGCAATGAGCAGCGGCAGGCTGCGCACGGACCCGGCGACGGCGATCAGTACGATCCCGGTGGCCATGACCATCAGCGCCACCGGCAGCAACCCCCGGTGCGAGCGCCCCAGCAGTTGGGCGGCGGCCGAGGCCATGAGGGTCAGGGCCGCCAACGTGCCGATGCCCAGCATCGAGGTGATCCCGAACAGGTCGGCGAAATAGCGGGGCGCCAGTGAGAGGCCGAAGCCGAAGAGTGCGAAACTCAGGAACCCGATGGCGGCCGCCCGGCGGAACTGCACCCGGGCATCGGCCACGGGGCCCAGACGGCGCGGACGCAGGGCCTTGACGGCTGCCGCCCCCGGGGCCGGGTCCAGGGCGGGGCGGGCGTGCAGCACCCACAACGGCACCAGCACCAGCAGCAGGGCGAACCCCAGCAGCAGGAACGGCGTGAGGTCCGGCCGGGGAAACACGCCGAGCGCGCCGCCGAGCACCGGGCCCGCGGCCACCCCGGACGCGGAGGCCAGCAGGGTCAGCCGGCTGGCCCATTCGGGGTTGCGGGGCAGCAGTTCGCGCAGGGCGGCGCTGCTGGCTCCGGTGCACAGGGCGACGGCGGCCCCCTGCAGGATGCGGCCGAAGATCAGTCCGCCGAGTCCGGAGGCCATGCCGAAGACCAGCGAGCCGGCCAGGCCCACGAGGACCGCGACCACCAGGGCCGCCCGGCGGCCGATGTGATCGGACCAGTGACCGTAGAGCACCAGTCCGGCGATGAGGGCCAGCACGTAGGAGGCGAAAGCCAGCGTCACCGCGAAAGGCCCCAGATCGAGCTGCTCCTGCAGCAGCGGATACAAGGGCGTGGCCAGGTTCGCCCCGATGAGCAACAGCGTCATGGCCGCGAAGGTCAGCAGCAGCCGCGCCTTCACGGAGGCGTTCCAACCGCGGGTGGAGGCGGTGGGCTGGGCGCGCATGCGCAGTTCGCTGATGACGGTCACGAGGCCTCACAGGGTGGGTCGGGCGGTGGCGGCCTGAACGGTGGATGTCCCGCTTTGACCTTCGAGTAGCCATTCTGGGTGAGGATGAGCCGAAATAGTACATATAGAAGTTCAAAATTGATGGTTTTGATCAAAATTTATTGTCAATGTGATCTACTGGGACGCACTATGGCTACTTTTGATGAACTCGAATTGCGTCTGGTGCTGGCCCTGCTCGAGGACCCCCGGGCCCAGATCGGGGACCTCTCCACCACCTTGGGGGTCGCCCGGAACACCGTGCAGTCCCGGCTTAAACGCCTGGACCGGACCGGGGTGCTGCGCCATGGCGGACGGGAAGTGGATCTGGCGGCGCTGGGATTCGACGTGCTGGCCTTCATCACCATCGAGGTCTCCCACCGCGAGCTCGATTCCGTCATCGCCGCCCTGCGCACCCAGGAGCAGGTCCTGGAGGTCCATGAGATCTCCGGGCGCGGCGACGTCTGGTGCCGGGTCGTCGCCCGGGACACCCACCACCTGCAAAGCCTGTTGCGCTCGATCCTGCGCATGCGCGGGGTGATCCGCACCGAGACCTCCCTGGCCTTGAGTGAACACATCCCGTACCGCGCCGAACCACTACTTCGGCACCTCGCCGGGCCGGGCAGGCACTAAGCTGGAAGGCCACCGGCCACCCGGGAACGAACGAAACGCAGAACTTGGGAGAATCAGGTACTTGTCGGCATTGACACAGCGGCTGCAGGAGATTTCCGGCATGCCGCAGCCGGACCCGCTGGCCTCGCCCGCCACCGCCCACGGTTGGCTTGAGCTGGCCTACGACCGCGCCTATTCGGAGGACCATCCGGGGGCCGCGCGCGCCGCAGCCGCCGGACTCGATCTGCTGCGCCCCCTCTTGGCAGGGGCCCCCGCGACCGGGGAGGGTGTCTGCGCGACCGGGGAGGACTCCCCCGCCCTCGAGACCGCCTTGTCGCTGCTCGGGGTCCTGGCCTCGGTCCAGCAGCTCGATGGCAACATCTCCGACGCCGAGGAGGCCGCCGCCCGGCGGATCGTCCTGTTGCGCTCTGCCGGCCGGACCCATCAGGCCGATCTCGAGGAACATCTGGGCGGGCTGCTCTTCCGCGAGCCCCGTCCCGAGGAAACCGCCATCCTGCAGGCCGCCCTGGCCACCCATGCGGCCTCCGGGGCCCACGCCGACGTCCTGGCCGATGCCCGGCTCCCCCTGGCCGTGGTCCGCTTCGAGGGCGGCGACGAATCCGCCTTGGAGGAGTTGCAGCGCTGTGCCGACGACTACCGCGATGGCGGTCGTGCCGAAAGCGAGGCCGGGGCGCTGCTGTACCTGGCCCACGGCTTCGCCAAACACGGCCGGCAGCCCGAGGCCATCGAGGCCGCCGACCGGTTGCTGGCCCTGCGGACCAACCAGGCGATGCGGGCGGCGATCTGGATGGTCAAGGCCTCCTGCCACCACGAATTGGGGCATCCGGTGGAGGCAGAGGGCTGCGCCGTCGAGGCGCTGGAATTGTATTCGGCCTCCGGGGTGCGCCGCGGGGCGATCTCCGCCGCCGCCCTGGTGGCCAACTTCGCCTCGGCCGATCTGGACCAGGACGCTGCGATCACCGCTTGGCGGATAGCCGTCGAGCAGGCCGAACGCGGAGAATTCGAGGAGACCTGGGCCATCCGTCTGGCCCTGGGCAACCAACTGCTGGAGGCCGAGGAGTTCCTGCTCGCCGAGGAGGTCCTCGAATCGCTGGCCCAGCTGTTGGAAGCCCGCGGACGGGAGGATGACGCCGCCCGGACGCTGATGTCCCTCGGGCATTGCCTGCGGCACCAGGATCGCGAGGTGGATGCCCTGCAGGTCTGGGAGAAGGCCGCCGCCGGGTTCGAGGCCTCCGGTCTGGCCGGCGATGCCGCCCGCGCCCACCTCAGCGCCGGCACCCTGCTCTCGGACGCCGAGGACCCCGGGGCCTGCCTGGCCCATTTCTCCCGCGCCACCGAGCTGGCGCGCGCCTGCGAAGACGATCCGACCGTCCTGCCGGTGGCCCTGCACGCCTACGGCCACGCCCTGTCCGAAAGCGGGGACCCCACCGGTCTGGTCATCCTGGCCGAGGCGATCGAACTCGCGGACGACGACGGGGCCGACTGGCATCAAGCGGACTTCCGGGACACCCGGGCCCGCTCACTCTGGGCGTTGGACTACCCCACCGAAGCCGTGGCCGCGGCCTTGGAGGCCGCCGACCTCTTCCGGGTGGCCGAGGACTCCGACGGGGCCGGCAACGCCGAGCTCTTTGCCGCCCATGTGCTCTCCCAGACGGACCGCGGGGACGAGGCCATCCAGTTGTACCGGCTCATCGCGGCCGAACACCGCCAGAGCGTCGCGCACTTCTATGCGGCCCAACGCGGCCTTTCCGAGGTCCTGACCACCCTCGGATTGCCGGTGCAGGCCAAGGAGGCCGCGGATCTGGCCAACCGGGCCCTCGTGGAGGCGCAGGAGACCTATGACCGCGACGAGCCGGAGGACGACGAGGAACCCCGGGACGGCAACGATCCCGCCCCCACGACCGGGGCCAACGCCACCGACCCGGAGGACCCGGTGGAAGGTCCGGACCCGCAGGGCACCCCGGAGGACCCTGAACCCGGCTAGCTACTGCGCCAGTTCGGCCAGCCGCCGGGCCACGTCGAGGCGGGCCAGTGCTTCCCGGTTCCAGGTCCGCATGCCCGGCCTCCTGGCCCCGGCGATGAGGGACACCGCCACGGCTGCAGCCCGGGCGTAGAGGGAGCCGGCCTCCACCTCCCGAGAGAATTCGGTGCCCCACGCCTGCAGCGTCGACCAGATGATTCGTTCCCGTCGGAAGTTCCTGCCCCCGAGCGCGGGGATCATGGCCAGGTGTCCCAGCAGGCAGGCCAGGTCATCGACCCGGTGTCCCGGTCCCACCGAGTCCAGATCCAGGAGCCCGCTGACCGCGGGGCCGTCCATGAGCAGATTGGCTTCGTAAAAGTCCCCGTGCACCGGAACCACCGGTCCGGCGTCGTGCGCGTCGATGACCAGGCGCAGGTGGTCCGCCAGCGCGGCGATCCCCCGGCGTTCCTCCGGCAGCGCGCTACCGGCCGCGTGGGCGTAGCGGGACAGTCGGTCCGTCCAGGACGGGTGGCGGGGAAGATCCAGCACCGCGGCGGGCAGCCGGTCCAGCAGGGACACCAGCGTGGCCGGGTGCACCCCGCCGGCTCCTTCCAGGCGCATGGCCGCGCCCAGCGCGGTGCCGGGGAGCCCGGCGGTGGCCACGACCGAATGGGCCACCGGGTCGAGCACGTCGGCCACGGGCAGGCCGGCGTCGGCCAGTAGCCGGTGGCGCAACACCAATGGTTCGGCCTGCCCGGCCCGCAGGACCTTCAAATACACCCTGCGGGTGGCCACCACCGGCCCGGGGGTCGAGAAATCAGCGCGGAAGACGGCCCGGCGCAAGGGGCGGTAGGTCATGGTCCGCAGATCCGTCAGACGGTCACCACCACCCCAGAGCCGTTCGGCGGTGGCTGCGACCCCGGCATGGGCCAGGCCCGGCAGCCGGGGGTCCTGCGGATGGAGCCAACTGGAGATCCGTAACGGGATCCTCGCCCGGTCCACTCCCACGGGACCGGGGACATCGCTACGCCGCAGCCCCGGCGATGCCTCCAGCCGTTCGGTGCTCAGGCCCACGAAATGCTCGGTGGTGCCGCGACGCAGCGAGTAGACGGCGCTGGCCCCGGCGCCGGGCCGCAACTGGAACTGGACCTGGCGGGCCGTTCCGGCCACCCGGGCGTCGAAGTGGTCCGCCCAGACCCGGGCAATCAGTGTCGGTGCGTGGCGGCCCAGGGCCTCTGCCTGTTCGGCGTCGGACCATCCGGGCTGCATGGGTGGGGACCGCGGTGTCGGCTACCCGCCGGTTCAGGCCCGGCGGCGCTGCAGGACGGCGTCGAGGTTCATCCCGCCGGCCGGTGCCGCGGGACGACGACGGGGTGCCTCGGCCACTGCGGGCAGTTCTTCGCCCCGTTCGGCGCGCTCGGCCCGTTCGGCCAGCTGGGCCTCCTGCTCGGCGAGGCGGGTCTGCGCCAGGATGCTGGTGGCCTTCTGCGGCTTCTTCTCCTCGCCGGCCGGCAGCGGCTCGGGGGCGGGGCGTTCGGCCTTGGCGGCTCCGACGTAGGTGGGCTTCGGCACGGCGACCGGTTCCCAGGTCGCCGGGGCGGTCGGGGCCGCGAGCGGTGCGTGGTGACGGACGGTGCCCTGGGCTGCGGGGGCCGAAGCCTGCGCGTTCTCCTGTTCCCGGGCGTCGAAGACCTCCGTGGCCTGGTGCCGGACGACCGGTTCGGCCGGCCGGGTGTCCATGGCTTCGTGGAAGATCGCGTCCATGCGGGCCAGGACCTTGCGCCGGCGATCCCGCACGGCCAGCACCCGCAGTCCGATGAAGGATCCCACGAGCACGATCGCCCCGATGAGCGGGACGAACCCCGAGATGATCCCGAAGGGGGCCAGCAGTCCACCGACCACCAGCGCCAGCGCGGCCAGGACGCCGGCCAGGGCGATCGACAGCCGGCCGTATCGGATCCGGAAACCCGCCGTGGTCGGTGCGGCGGTCCGGGTCCGTGCGGGCGTTGCCATGGTGTTCCTCCGGGGACGTTCGGTGTCGTGGGCTGGGCTGGTCGTCGGGGCCTGGGTCGGCGGGCCCTCGGCGGGGTCCGGGCCGTCCGGCGCCGGTGTTTCGTCCAGCCGGTCGGGGCCGGACGTAAGTGCTTCGTCGGGCGCCGAGGCGAGCACGAAGGCGGGCTCGCCGGTTCGCCGACCGCGACGGATGAGTGAGGGGACGATGAAGGCGAGCAGCACGGCGATCATGGCCGCCAGGACCACTGAGCTTTCGACTTGGATGTCCACACCTCGACGTTACGTGGCCCACCGCGCAGGGGGCGGCATTGACCCCGGTGTGTCCGCTCCGAAGTCGGTCCCGGACCCCTGCATGACCTGCGGTTCAGCGGGTGGCGGCGTCGCCCAGCCACCGTTGGAGCAGTCCTTCGGGGACCTCTTCGGAGGTCAGCGCGAAGGCCCGGTGGTCGCACCAGGCGCCGTCGATGTGCAGGAAGCGTTCGCGGACACCCTCATCCCGGAATCCGAGCTTGTCCACCACGCGCAGACTGGAGGCGTTTTCAGGGCGGATGTTGATTTCCATCCGGTGCAGTCCCAACGTCGAGAAGCAGTAGTCGGTGGCCAGGGCCACGGCATGCGGGGTGATCCCCCGGCCGGCGTACCGGCCATCCACCCAATACCCGAGCGAGGCACTCAGCGCCGACCCCCAGAGGATGCCCGAGACGGTGAGCTGGCCGACCATCGTCGGTTCGCGTCGGTCGCTGGTGCGCAGGCCGATCGCCCACGGAAGGGTCAATCCGGCCCGGGCCTGGCGGTTGAGCGAGGCGATCATGTCCCGGTAGCTCGGCAACGGCCCCTCGGGACGTGGGGACGTGGCTTCCCAGGGCTGCAGCCAGTCGGCGTTGCGCCGTTTCAACGCCATCCATTCGGCCTTGTCCCGGTAGCGCAGCGGCCGCAGGAGAAGATCGTCGCTTTCCAGTACCACCGGCCACGAACCGGTCCCGAATCCCATGCCCCCAGCTTATCCTCAGCACCGCGGTTCGGAGGCCTCGACGCAGGGGTGCTTCATCGGGCGGTCCCTGCCCTCGGCTTCGGCCCTCCGCTGTCCTACCATCGAGGAGTGGAGACGATGAGCAAGGCGGCGGCCCGTACGCATTTCCGGACCCTGCGCAGTGAAATGGATCCCGAACGACGCCGGCAGGAAGCCAGGGGCATCGCCGCGGTCCTGCTGGATTGGCTGGGCCGGGACCGGAGATACACCTTGACCTCGGTCCTGTCCTTCGGCTCCGAGCCACCCACCGCGGAACTGCTGGACCGGCTGCATGGGCTGGGGCACCGGATTCTGGTCCCCATCTGCGAGCCGGGGCGGCAACTGTCGTGGGCCGACTGGTACCCCTCGGTTCCCATGGCCCGGGCCACGGTGGCCCCGATCGACGAACCCGTCGGGGAACGCCACGGGGTGGAGGTCATGGACGACGTCGATGTCGTCCTGGTCCCCGCCCAGATCGTGGATCCCGACGGTGGACGGCTGGGCCAGGGCGGCGGATACTACGACCGCTTCATCGCCTCGCTGGCCGAGCGCAGAACCCGGCCGGTGCTGTTGGCCATGGTCTACGAGCACGAGCTCGTCCCGGCAGGGACCTTCGAGGTCGGGGAACTGGACCAGCCGGTGGACGGGGTCCTCACCGCCTCGGGAATCACCTGGATCGGTCCTCCGCGCACCGCATGAGGTAGAATTGGCACTCGACGGATGTGAGTGCCAAGAAGGCCTCGATGGACCGCACCGGCCCTCCGCCGAGACCAGTGCAATGAAGGAAGACAATGCCCACTTATGCCTATGCCTGCAAGGATTGCGGCCACGCCTTCGACACCGTGCAGTCCTTCAGCGAGGATTCGCTGACCGAATGCCCCCAGTGCCATGGCTTGCTGCGCAAGAAGTTCAACAGCGTCGGCGTCGTGTTCAAGGGATCCGGTTTCTACCGGAACGATTCACGGAACAGTTCCAACGGCTCCTCCCCGGCGACGAAGGATTCCACCTCCGGGACCAAGGCCGGCGGGTCGGACTCCGCGTCGACGTCGGAGTCGTCCTCCGATTCCTCCTCGGGCACCTCTACGGACTCCTCCTCCACGGGATCCTCCGGATCCTCCGGGTCCTCCGGAGCCTCATCGGCGCAGAAGGTCTCCACGAACTCCTGACGGACACCTCACAGGGGCCGCGGTCTCCCCTGGGGGCCGGCTTCGTCCACAACCGGCGGTCTCCGGGTCGCCCCGGACGGCCGACTCCGGGCCTACTGGAGGCATGAGAACCAGAGAGCGTCGTGCCGCGTCCGGCCGGACCAGTGGATATCGACGATCCTGGCGTGAGGTCCTGGCCCGCTACCGCCGCCCGCTGGTGGCCGCCTTGGCGGCGTTGACCGTCGCCGTTTCACTATCGGCACTGGCCCCGGAGCACACCGAGACCTCCGCCGTCGTCGTCGCGGCCCGGGACCTGCCCTCGGGAGCCGTCTTGGACGCCACCTCCGTGCGGATCGTCGAACTGGCCCGTGAGGCCCTGCCCCCTGGTGTCCTGGACGACGTCGAAGCCGTCACCGGGGAACAACTGGCCTTTCCGGCGGCGTCGGGGTCACCGCTGGCTTCGGCCATGCTGGTCGGACCCGGACTGTTGACCGGTACGGCCTCCGGGACGGTCGCCGTGCCGGTTCGCCCCAGTGATCCCGAGACGATCGGGCTGCTCTCCCCCGGCCAGCTGGTCGACGTCGTCCTCAGCGAAGGCAACGGCTACGAGCGCGCCGTTGATTCGGAAGTGATCGCCCATGGGGTCCCGGTGTTGTGGGTGCCCACCGGTGCCGCCGACACCTGGCTGGATGCGGGTGAATCGGCGGGCATGGTGGTCGTTGCCGCCTCACAAAAGGATTCGGCCGCCCTGGCGGGGGCCGCCGCCCGGGGACGGATCTTCCTGGTCCTCGTCGGCCCCGGTTCCTCCTAGCCCCAGTGCGGCGGGCGCTGTTCGCGCAACCACTGGTCGTGGTTTCCTTCGCCATCGCCCCAACCGTGCGGGTCGTCGTCGCCGGAACGGGTCGGAAGCACCGGCTCGCTCCCCTGGCCCGCGGTCCGGTCCGCCGGAGCACCGGCTCCCGGATCGGCGGCGTGCCGGCCGGCGGGGTTCTCCGCCTGGCCGGTCCGGTCGTGGTCCTGTGCGTGCGATTCCATCTCATCCTCCCGGTCGTGTGCGGTAGCTGCCGGATCGTCCAGCCCCAGGGAGCGGGCCATGGTCGAGGCGATGCTCGCCGGGTCCGAGAACACGTCGATCGTCCACAACGGGATGTACCGCCAGCCCATGGTCTCCAGCAGTTGCGGGCGCAGCCGGCTGCGTTCGCGCACCGTCATGTTCCGGTATTCCTCGGTCCCGTCGGACACGACGGCCAACGGCAGTTCGGCGCCTTGGCTCGTATCGGCTGCCTGGGCGGCCAGATCCAGCACGCCACGGTAGCGTTCCTTCACGATGGCCCCTGCCGCTTCCAACCGTTCCTTCAGATCCGCCACCAGCGGGTCCTCCAGAGGATGCCCGTCACCGGTGACCCCGGATTCGCCGGAGAGGACGCGGCCGACGAGTTCGATGAACTGGCGTGCCCCGCCGGTCACCCGGTCCATGTCCATGTCCTCCGGGGCCACGGCACTCACCAGATGCAACAGATCGCGCGAACGGGTCACCCCGGTCACGAAAAGTTCGTCGCCGCGTTCGGAGGACAGCGCGCCGAAGTCATGCAGGCTCTTGCCATGCGGGGTCCGGCCGTAGCCCAGCGAGAAGATCACGGCATCGCGGACCAGACCGTGGGCACGTTCGACGGAGGAGACCTGGAAGGCCTCCACCCGTTCCTTGAAGAAGGGTTGGGCCCAGGGGTGGTTGGGCAGCTGGAGCGAAATCGCCTCGGCGATCCGGGCGGCATGACGTTGGTTCGCGGCGATCACGGCCAAGGAGCGGTGCGGGCGGCGACGGATGTGGCTGAAGACCAGATCCACGATCCTGTTGACTTCGGCGACGGTCGTCTCCACGGATTCGCCGCCGGAACCGGGCATCCCGGTCCCGTCCGGGACATAATCCACCGACAACGAAGGCGTTCCGCCGGACATGGCCCGGGCCGCCGGCAGCCGGTGCAGCGAGCCCGAGTAGTAGGCGCGACCCAACGCTTCGGTCAGTCCCTCATCGACTCCGCGATAGACGGTCCGCAGGCGCCGCAGCGGCAGCACGGTGGAGAGTTCCTCGAAGGTGCTGGCCGGTTCGTGGGGCGCCCGGGCCGAGGCGGTCGGATCGACCGAGACATTGAAACCGCGGGGTTTGCCCAGCATGGCGTCGCCGAAGGCGATGACCTGTCCGGAACGGCTGATCGAGCCGACCGCCGAACGCAACGACAAGGCATCGGCGTCGAGCAGGATCACGGCATCGAATTCGACGTCCTCGGGGACGACGGCCGGGATCAGCAGCGGGGAGCCGACCCAGACGGGGACCAGGGCGTTGACCAGGCCGACGCCCAGGCCGGCGACGTCCTCCAGGGTTGGTTCGCCGTTCTTGAGCAGGGCCCGGAGTTCCCGGGAGGCGGCCCGGTGGTCAGCCAGGGCGGCCTTCCATCGTTGGGCCAGCTGCCAGCGCAGCCGCGAGGCGCCCGAGGCGATGTGGGCGTTGTCGGCGAGGCGGTATTCGGCCTCGAGCCGGCGCAGGCTCGCGCCGTCGGACATCGCCAGGTATTCGTCACCGGAGATCATCGCCTCCAGCGCGGACTGCCACCAGGCCAGGTCCAGCTCGGCGGCCACCTCCTCGGCGACCACTTCGCGTTCGGCCAGGTCCTCGAGCAGTTCACCGAGTCCCTGTTCGCGCAGCTGTTCCAGGACCAGGGTCCTCTCGGGCAGCACGTGCAGGGCATTCTCGTCGTCGACGAGCTCCTTCAGCCGGGTCACCAGGTCACCCAGGGGCAGATGCTGCAGCTCGTCATCGGCGTCCACGGGGGCGAGGGATTCGTCGAGCCGGGCGATCCGCCCGGCGGCATCGAGGTAGGCCTTGTTCAGTTCGATCAGCCCGGTGGGGACCTTGGGGTGGCGCTGGCTCGTGGCATAGCTGTTCCACAGTTCGCGCTGCTGCTGCACCTCGATGATCGAGTGGTGCAGATCGGAGATGTGCACGCCGGGGCGCACGTATTCCTTGGCCACCCGGCGTAGTCGTGAACGCGTGATCGAACTCATTTCGATGCCGCGTTCACGGCGCCAGGAGGAGCTGGCGGTGGCACTGATGAGGTCCTCGACCGAACGGTCGAAGATATCGGGCTCGAATTTATCCAGCGATCCGCGCACGGCCACCAGCAGGTCCAGCTGGGCACCCCATTCAACGAAGGTCTCCCCCAAGGTGATCTCCGAATGTTCGGCGACCTTGAGCATCCGGGCGTGCAGTTCTGGCAGGTCCTCGGCCAGCGAGCTGGCGATCTCCAGCGCGTCGTCGGTCTCCCGCCGGTTGCGCAGGCGGGCTCCGTACCAGGGGCTGGCGGCGGTGGAGGCGGTGAAGCTGCCGACCTCGGCGGCCCGGTGCAGGCGGACCGCGGTTTCCTCACGGTCGCTGATGCTGTCCAGGACGGAGCGTTTGAGCCGCACCGAGGTGGCGGGCGCCGGTTCCATGGAGGTCAGGCGGGCCAGTTCCTGCATGGCCTGGTAGGGCGAGCAGCCCCACCGGCTGCGCACGTCATGCAACGAGTTCACGTGGTCCAGCAGGGCATGGCGGTGCTCCGTGAGGCGTTGGTGGAGCTGGCCCAGCTGTGGTTCGGTGGCTCGTTCGTTGCGCAGGATGGCCTGGGTCAACTGATCACGCAGTTCCTCCGGTCCGACCTCCGGGGACAACCGCAGGGCCATCGACGCCAGATCGAGTTCGGCCAGTTTTTCCGTCAGGCTCCGGGAGGTGTCCCGGCGTTCCGCCACGACGAGCACGCGTTTGCCCTGGCCGGCAAGGATGGCCGCGGCGTTGACGGCCGTCTGGGTCTGTCCGGTGCCGGGCGGGCTGGAGACGACGACGGATTCCCCGGCGTCGACGAGGTCCAGGACCTCCTGTTGGCTGGCATCCGCGTCCAGGACCAGGGCCTCATCCGCGGGGTGGCGTTCGTCGCTGCTCAGGACGGTGACCTCGGGCTCGTCCACGACGACGTCCTCACCGGCGTCCTCGCCGGCGTCCTCGGCCAGCAAGCGGGAGATGACCGGATGGGTGGTATCGATGAGCGAGGGGTCGGCGGGATCGGCCAGATCGGCGAAGGTCGAAACCAGGAGCCGGTGTTCGATGACCGTTCCGGGAAGGGAGGCCACCTGTTCGCGCAGCGTGTCCAGCGCGCGGCGGGGATCGAAACGGGCGGTCATGTATGCGGCGCCCTCGAGGGCCTCCACGTCGATGTCCAGTCCTTGCTGCTCCTGGAAATAGCGGACCAGCGCCGGATTCACCTGCGCCCGGCCGGCCAGCTGGACCTCGTCCTCTTCCTGGCCTTCGCGCTGGGTCAGCGAGATCCGCCCGAGCATGATCGGGGCGCTGAACTGTTCGGAACGGCCGTCCTGTACCGCCCGCCAGGTCGCCACGCCGGAGGCCAGGTAGCCCACGTCGATGCCGCGGTCCTCGGACAACTCGCGGATCTTCGCGCGCAGGGCCCGGGCGGTGCGACGACCCTGGTTATAGGCGTCGACGTCGCGCAACAACATGGACAGCCGGGTCCTCCGTCCGGCCAGGAACTGGGCCAGCCCCGAGGGATGGGCGTGGGTGATGTCGATGCAGTTGGACGTCGAACCGGCAAAGCGCAACAGGGTGTCGGTACCCGCCCCCGGACCGAGCTTCTCCAGCCAATCGGTCAATGCTGCCTCGCCTTGTTGCGTCCCTACCACCGGAACACCACCTTCCTTGCATTTGGTCCCCCCTCAGTACCCGCCCGGCGCGGGGTGATGGAGATCGGCCGGTGCGCGATCCTCGGCGCACGCCACTACTTAAGGTACGCGACCCCGGCCCCTCGGCGCTTGATCGCAACACGTCGACGACGGGTCAGGACGACGAAGAGAGGGCCGCAGGCCCTCGCTCCGTGTCAGGCCAGGGTCCGAGGGGACCGCGGGCCTACTCCCATTCGATGGTTCCCGGGGGCTTGCTGGTCACATCCAGGACCACCCGGTTGACCCCATCGACCTCGTTGGTGATGCGGTTGGAGATCCGCGCCAGCAGATCGTAGGGCAGCCGTGACCAGTCGGCGGTCATGGCGTCCTCGGAGGACACCGGGCGCAGGACGATCGGATGCCCGTAGGTGCGGCCGTCACCCTGGACACCCACCGACCGGACGTCGGCCAACAGAACGACCGGCATCTGCCAGACTTCCTGGTCCAGTCCGGCGTTGGTCAGCTCGGCGCGGGCGATGGCGTCGGCCTTGCGCAGCAGTTCCAGGCGTTCCTCATCGACCGAACCGATGATGCGGATGCCAAGCCCCGGGCCGGGAAACGGCTGACGCTGCACGATTTCGGCCGGCAGACCCAATTGGGCTCCGACGGCACGGACCTCGTCCTTGAACAGTTCGCGCAACGGCTCGACCAGTTCGAACTGCAGATCCTCGGGCAGACCACCGACGTTGTGGTGGCTCTTGATGTTCGCGGCGCCTTCGCCTCCCCCGGATTCGACGACGTCGGGGTAGAGGGTGCCCTGGACCAGGAAGCGCACCGGTTCGCCGGTATCGGCGGCTTCGGACATGATCGCCGCCTCGGAGGCTTCGAACGCGCGGATGAATTCGCGGCCGATGATCTTGCGCTTGGTTTCGGGGTCGGTGACGTCCTTCAAGGCGCTCAGGAAGCGTTCGCGTTCGTCGGCGACATGGAGTTTGGCGCCGGTGGCAGCCACGAAATCGCGTTCGACCTGTTCGGCTTCGCCTTCGCGCAGCAGGCCGTGGTTGACGAAGACACAGGTGAGCTGATCGCCGATGGCCTCCTGGACCAGGGCCGCCGCGACGGCCGAATCGACGCCGCCGGATAGTCCGCAGATGGCCCGGCCGGTGCCGACCTGCTCACGGATGCGGGCGACCTGTTCCTCCAGGATGTTCCCGGTGTTCCAGCTCGGTTCCAGTCCGGCACCGTTGAACAGGAAGTTCTCCAGGACCCGCTGGCCGTAGGAGGAATGCTTGACCTCGGGGTGCCATTGGACGCCGAAGAGCCGTTTGTCCTCGTGGGCGAAGGCCGCCACGGGGGCTCCTTCGGTGGAGGCCAGGACATCGAAGCCTTCCGGCGCTTCCTGCACGGAATCGCCGTGGCTCATCCAGACCTGCTGGTCCTCAGGCAGCCCGGCCAGCAACGACCGGGAGACCCCGGTGGAGGTGGCGTCGGTGGACCCGTATTCGCGCAGGCCGGTCTTCGCGACCGTTCCGCCCAGGGCGTTGGCCATCGCCTGGAAGCCGTAGCAGATGCCCAGGACCGGCACACCGGCCTCGAACAGGTCGGGGCCGACGCTGGGGGCCCCGTCGGCATAGACGCTGGAGGGTCCGCCGGAGAGGATGATGGCCGCGGGATTCCTGGCCAGGATCTGCTCGGTCGTATAGGTGTGCGGAACGATCTCCGAATATACGTTGGCCTCACGGACGCGGCGTGCGATCAGCTGCGCGTACTGGGCTCCGTAGTCGACGACCAGAACCGGCTGGTGCTCTGGGGTGGGTGCTGGGTTGCTCACGCGCTCCAGCTTAGTCGCCAGTGGGCTTCGGCCGCACCTTCACCGTCGGCGCCGCGTTTTGCCTCAGTACCGTTTGGCGGCCTCGGGATGTTCGTGCAACTCCCGCTCGACCTCCTTATGGACCTTCTTCTCCATGTAGAAGGAGAGCAACGGCACCACCCCGCCCAGGGCGATCGTGATGAACCTGCTGAAGGGCCAGCGCATCTTGGACCACAGGTTGAAGTCGGCCAGCAGGTAGACCACGTACATCCAGCCATGCACGATCAGCACGGTCGTGGACAGGTTCAGCGACCCGAGGTAGGCCTCGAAGGAAAAGGCATATTTGGCGATCATCTCCACGCACAGCAGCAGCAGCATCACGCCGGTGGCGTAGGCGAGCACCCGGTAGAAGGTGGCTGCCGTGCGGATTTGTGCCGGGGTTCCGGCGAAGCGGCGCTTGCGGGGTGCTGGGGCGGGTTGCTGGGTCACTGCTGGTCCTCGTGGTTCGGGGGGATGGTTGGTGTGTGGGCTTCGGCCAGGGCGTCTTCGATGTCCTCTTGTTGGCGGCGGTAGTCGTCGGCCACCAGACGCCACCAGAGGAAGACGGCAAAGCCGGCGAAGACGACCCATTCGATGCCATAGAAGATGTTCAGCCAGTTCAGCGGCTGTTCCTGGGGCTGGGGTCCGACGTGGACCTCGTCCAGTCCCACGGAGGCGGCCCCGGCATCCGCCCCGTCGGGCCCGGTGACCTCCGAGGCGACGATGAAGCCGCTATAGGAGGGCACGTCCCAGAGGTTGATGAGTTGGGCGACCGAAAGGGCGCGCAAGGACGGATCGTCATCGGGTTTCTCATCGACGGGAGCTTCGGTGGGCAGCAGCCGCCCGGTGACTTCCAGCTCGCCGGCCGGCGGCCGCGGCGGGGTCGTGGATTCGGACTGCCAGCCACGGACGACCGGAATCGTGTTGTGCCCCGGGGCGCCGTCGACGGCGAAGGCGGAAACCACCCAGTATCCCTGGACCCCCTCCTGGACACGCCCCCTGACCAGGACTTCCTTGTCCTTCAGGAAGTGCCCCTTGGCGCTGACGACCTGGTCGGCCACGGATTCGAACATCACTGTTTCGGGTTCGAAGTGATCGGTCAGCGGCACCGCCGTTTCGGTGGTGGATACCGGTGGTGGCGGGGCATCCTGGGATCTGGAGAACTGCCATTGGCTCAGCAGCACGAAGCCGCTCGCCAACAAAAGGGCCCCCACCAGAGCGAGGATCCATTTGGGCTTCAGGGCAGTCTTCAACACATACCCAACCGTACTTCGATTCTCTGTAGAAGAGCGAATGCATCGTCGGTATCCATCACCCAAAAATCGCGTCAATAAGATATTGACATTGAATCAGCGTCAAGGAAATATTGACGCCATGCTTTCCTCCCCTTCCACCGATCACCGCTCGCGGACGACGAACCGCCGGATCCCCTGGGTCATCGCCGCGGTGACCATCGCCGTCCTCCTCGTGGCCGCACCACGGGCCCTGCCCGCCGCGGCACCGACCGGGGACCAGGATTTGGGAACCCGGATCGGCCACGGCCCCGAGGCTCCCGCCGGGAATTTCGCCGCCGCCGTCATCGAGGACGGTAAGATCGACTTCGCCGGACGCGGCGCCGATGAGCACACGGCCTTCGAACTCGGCTCCATCAGCAAGGTCTTCGGCGGACTGCTACTCGCCGATGCCATCGACCGTGGGGAGGTCAGCGCGGACACGACGCTGGGCGAGATCCTCGGCTACCCCGCAGACGGGTCGGGGGCCATCACCCT
>JAKDMV010000159.1 GCA_030452125.1 Micrococcaceae bacterium | reverse complement strand
CTGACCGCCAGATGCGCGTTGGCGCGGATCACGCCGGCCGCCTCGCTCACCTGCTCGGCAGGTAGATCGGTGCGGTATTCCAGGGCCCCGGCATGCAGGGCCACCAGGGAGAGCCGGTGGGCCAGCACGTCGTGCATCTCCCGGGCGATCCGGGTGCGTTCGGTGGCGCGGGCCTGCTCCAGCCGGGCGTGCTGGCTGCGCCGGTTGCTGGCCAGCTCGGCCTCCAGTGCGGCACGCAATTGCCGGCGCCCGCCGATATACATCCCGGTCAGGACCAGGACGGCGGTGAACACCGTGCCCAGCAGGGCAAGGATCCACCAGGGCGCTGCCTCTTCGTCGGGCAGGACCGGCATCACGGATTCGGCCACCAGCGAGGAGGTCAGGAATAGCACTGAAACAAACGTGATTTCGCCCCAGCGGCGCCGGGTCGCCAGCGACACGATGCCCATCATCGCCGCAACCGAGCCCAACGCGGAGAAGGCCCCGAAAACCACCAGGAGCGCGGTGATCGTGCGCGGGGCCCGATGCCTGAAGGGATAGAGCAGGAAGCACGCGAGTCCCATCAGCAGATCGAGAAGAATGAACCCGGTGAAGGCAGCCCCGGCAGGTCCCGAGGGGTCCAGTTCGAAGACCGTCGCGTAGACGACGATGAAGCCCACGAGGCCGAAGAAGACGACCACCAGCATCCGCCACACGCCGCTCCAGGCCCGGCGGAGGCGGGACCGTTCGGGGGCAGAAAGCTCGGTGGTGGTCATGGTCCCAACCCTATCCAGCGGGTCCCGCCCAGACATCCTCCGCAGGGGGTGTTCGGCGCTCATCCTTTGGGCCGGATGTTTTTCGTCCCGAGGGTCGATGCGCCCGAGGCCGGGGATGGGAAAGGATGGACCCATGATGAGCACCAGCACACCGCACCCGCCCCGGACCAGCGAGACCGCCGCGACCACCGAGACCGACGGCACCGCGCCTCTGGCCTATCACCGGTTGGCCCGCGGATGGGCCGGCTACCGGTGGTGGAAGCCGTTGCTGGTCGGGGTGATCGGTGCCGGCATCTACGTGGGGTTCATGATCGCGGCCATGCTGGGGGTCGTCATCGCAGGGCTGGTCAGCCCCGGATTCGCACGCTCCATGGATCGGGTGCTCAGCGGCCCCGGCCTGATGGACATGAACGATCCCTTCGTCCTGATCCCCATGCTGGCCTCACTGGCGCTGATGATTCCCGCCCTCTGGCTGGCCACCCTGATCCTGGGCGCGAAGCCCGTGGGGCTGCTCTCCTCCGTCGTCGGCCGGCTGCGTTGGACCTGGCTGCTCTGGTGTCTCGGCGCAGCCCTGGTGATCAACGTGATCGCCCAATTCGTGGCACAAGTCCTCCCCGGAACCACGGAGGCAGGCGAATTCAGGTACGACGGAGGAACGACCCTGGCGCTGTTGGCTGCGGCCCTGCTGGTGGTCCCGTTCCAGGCAGCGGCCGAGGAGTACGTCTTCCGGGGCTATCTGATGCAGACCCTCGGTGGCTGGCTGCGGCACCCGGCCTTCGCCATCCTGCTGCCGGTGCCGCTGTTCGTCATCGGTCACGACTACGAGCTGCTCGGCCAGATCGACATCGCCGTCTTCGCGATCGCGGCCGGCTGGCTGAGCTGGCGCACCGGTGGACTCGAGGCGGCGATGGCCCTGCACATCGTCGGCAACGCCAGCATCTTCGTGTTCGTCGCCTTCGGGGTCGCCGACGCCAACGCCGATGACGTCGGCCTCGTGGACCTGCTCCTCTCGGTGGCCGTCACCGTCGTCACCGTCCTGGTCCTGGCCCGGCTCTCTCAGGTCCGCAACATCCAGCGCCGTCGCCGGCCGGAGGCGGTTCCGCTGGGCCGCGTTCCCGAAACCCTCCAGCAGGGCAAAGGAGCTGCGGAACCGGAGCGTTAGGCCCAGCCGAGTCGTTCGATCCCAGCCACCTTGTCCAGCACATGATCAGCGAAATCCGTGGCGGAGTCGTCCGCTGCCACGAGCTCGTCTCGCGCCCGGCTGAATGCCTGCAGGGCGCCGAGGCGCTGGCGTTCGACCTCGTTCTCGGCCCAGTGAGGATCCAGGCGCAGTGTCTTGGCTGCCGCGGCGAGTTTCACGGGACTGATGGCCTGGAACCGGTATTCGCCGCCGACTTTCATCGCGGAGTGAGTGGTACTTCCTTCAGCGCGGTAGGGGGCGAAGGTTGCCAGGTCGTAGAGCGGCGATGCCCTCACCCGGTCGGCGTCCAGCATGAGGGCGAAGTTCTTGGCGTGCGCGTCCGTGCATTCCAGGGTGATATTGAAAACCAGCCACTGGTAGAACGCGGCAGCAGCGGCTGTGCGATCCTCGGCGACGGGAAGCCCGGCGAATAAACGGGCTGCTTCGGCCACGCCGGGACCGCCGTCTTCGCGTTGGTATTTTTTCTCCGGCAATACGGACAATGCCTGGCACAGGTCCTCCTGGTGCAAGCGCCGCCACACGCCGCCCTCTTCGGAGCGGTCATACCTTGTGGTCACGAATGCTCGGACGACGCCGAAATTCTCTAGCCATGTTTCGGCGACGTTGAGTCCCAAATGCGTGGCGGCCTGCATGGTGAGGTGCTCGACGATGTCGATGCGTCGAAAATCCCCGGCGACTGGCTTGAGGATGTGAGTGCTGGGCATCGCCCCGCGCGGTGCCGCCCAGCGGCCGTCGGGGGTGCGGCAGAGTGCTGTCTTGGCCTGGGCGCCAGCCAGGCTGAACCTGCCCATCCTGGCCCCGGGCGCATGGCCGTCGCGGTACTCCTCAAGGACGGACTGGAGCTCGCGTTCCACATCTACCGTCTCGAGTGTGTCCATGCCGTAGCCGGACCCTCCGTCGCTGGGCCGCTGTCCTGGGGGAAGGATCTGCAGGGCACCAGCGACGTCGGCGCCCATATGCTGCAGGAGTGCGAAGGGGTTTTTGGCGTTGGCGCCGAACCGGCTGGCCATGGCCCTGCGTGCCGTCTGGTTGTCGGTGAGGAGTCCTTCGAAGAACGGCAAGGTCGTGCGCTTGGGGTGGTCTGCGAACGCCAGCGGCATGGACAGCGAGAGGGGGGTGGCGTGCGGTAGTTTCTGGTAGCCGGAATCATAATGGAACGTGAGGTTTCCGGACGGTGCCTGCCTCAGCTCTCCGGCAAGTGTTCCGTCGAGGAAGACCTTTAGAACTGCCATGGTTCACCGTCCGGATGGGTGAGTTGAAGGCGGGCATCAAGGGCGTCGAGGCAGTTCAGGACGAGGAAGAAGTCCACGTTCGGCTTGCCGTTCTCCAGGTTGAGGAGCCAGCGACGTGATACCCCGGCGCGATCAGCGAGTCCCTGTTGGCTGAGTCCGGCTTCCTCGCGCATGCGACGCACTGCCATGCCGAACTCTCGGGTGGTTCTCACGTGGGTAGCCTTTCACCGGGCCGCAAAGCCCGGGCCTCTCTATATGTGAACGATCGTGCACTAAATCGATAGTGCATGTTCGTGCACTATATCAATTGTGCACGATTGTGCACAAGGCTAGGCGTGGGAAAGAGCCAATGCCTGCGTAACCCAGCGCACCCGCCCCTTAG
>JAKDMV010000049.1 GCA_030452125.1 Micrococcaceae bacterium | reverse complement strand
CGGTCGACCACGACCTGGGTCTGCTTCTCGTAGACGTCCAGGCGGTGGCGGATCACGTCCTCGGTGTCATCCGCCCGGCCCTCGACCTCGGCCCGCTTGAGCAGCCGGGCCACGAGCTCCTCGGAATCGGCGGTCAGCTGGAGCACGACATCGAGCGCGGTGTTGTTTTCCTGCAGGATCGCGTCGAGCTCGTCCACCTGGGCCGCGGTGCGCGGGTAGCCATCCAGGAGGAAGCCCTCGGCGACATCATCCTGCTGGAGCCGGTCGCGCACCATGCGGTTGGTGACCGAATCGGGGACGTAGTCGCCGGCATCCATGTACTGCTTGGCTTCGAGACCCAGGGGGGTCCCGCCCTTGACGTTGGCACGGAAGATGTCGCCGGTGGAGATCGCGACGATCCCCAACTGCTCCGTGATCCGTGCTGCCTGCGTTCCTTTGCCCGAACCTGGCGGGCCAATGATCAAGAGTCTGGTCATCGCAGTAGTCCTTCGTAGTGTCGCTGTTGCATCTGGGCGTTGATTTGCTTAACCGTTTCCAGTCCCACACCAACCATGATGAGGACCGAGACGCCACCGAACGGGAAGTTCTGATCGGCCTTGATCAGGACGAAGGCAATCAGTGGGGTCAAGGCGATCAGGCCAAGATAGATGGCTCCGGGGAAGGTGATGCGGCTGAGCACGTAGGACAGGTAGTCCGCCGTGGGCTTGCCGGCGCGGATCCCCGGAATGAATCCACCGTACTTCTTCATGTTGTCGGAGACCTCGATCGGGTTGAACGTGATCGCGACATAGAAGTAGGTGAAGAATATGGTCAGAAGCAGGTAGACCAGCATGTACAGCGGGCTGCTGCCGCTGAAGTTGGCTTGGATCCAGGCCGCCCAGCCCGGCAGTGAACCGTCGGGGTTCATGTTGAACTGGATGAGCATCTGCGGCAGTGCCAACATTGACGAGGAGAAGATCACCGGGATCACGCCGGCCATGTTGACCTTGATCGGAATGTACGTCGAGCTGCCACCGACGGTGCGTCGACCGACCATGCGTTTGGCGTACTGCACCGGAACACGGCGCTGGGACAACTCGACGAAGACCACCAGGGCCACGACGCAGAGCCCGATGATGATGACGCCGGTGAAGACGCCCCAGCCCTGGGTGGCGGCGATGGAGCCCATCGAGGAGGGGAAGCCCGAGGCGATCGACACGAAGATCAGGATGGACATGCCGTTGCCGACGCCCTTTTCGGTCACCAGTTCGCCGAGCCACATGATCATGCCCGTACCGGCGGTCAGCACGATGACCATGAGCAGGATGTGCACGATGCTCTGATCGGGGACGATCGGCAGCTGACACCCCTGGAAGAGGTTCCCGCTGCGGGCCAGTGACACCAGTGTCGTCGCCTGCAACAGCCCCAGGGCGATCGTGAGGTAACGGGTGTACTGGGTCAGCGTCGCCTGGCCGGCAGCACCTTCCTTATGGAGGTCCTCGAAGCGGGGAATGACCACCCGCAGCAGCTGCACGATGATGGAGGCCGTGATGTAGGGCATGATCCCGAGGGCGAAGATCGACACCTGCAACAGGGCGCCGCCACTGAAGAGGTTCACGAACTGGTAGAGCCCCCCGGACGTATCGCCCATTTCAAGGCATTGTTGGACGTTGCCGTAGTCGACCCCTGGCGCGGGAATGTAGACGCCGAGACGGTAGATGGCAATGATGCTGAGCGTGAACAGCAACTTACGTCGCAGGTCAGGCGTCCGGAAGACCCGGGCAATGGCGCTGAGCAAGCGTCCTCCTGAAAGGTGTGGTTTCGGCCTGATGCCGTAATGGACTTCTGAGAGTCTACCGGTTGTCGGGACTGTTCGAAGCAGTGGGACTGCCGGTTCCACCGTGAGGTGGCCCCGGAACTAGGTGCCCGGCAGGTGGTGGGGTTCTCCCATCATTCCGTGGGGCGGGATGCGAAAGGTCCCCAGCGCGCCGGGACCTGCCCGGGCGTTGGGGACCTTTCAGCTGTGCCGTGCTTGCATCGGGACCTTAGAGCGAGGCCACCGAGCCGCCGGCGGCAGCGATCTTATCCGCGGCTGATGCCGAGAAGGCATCGGCCTTGACGTTCACCTTCACGGTGATGTCGCCCGAGCCCAGGACCTTGACGGGCTGGTTCTTGCGCACCGCGCCCTTCTCGACCAGGTTCTCGACGGTGACGTCGCCGCCTTCGGGGAACAGCTCCGAGATCTTGTCCAGGTTCACGACCTGGTACTCGACCCGGAACGGGTTCTTGAAGCCGCGCAGCTTCGGCAGGCGCATGTGCAGCGGAAGCTGCCCGCCTGCGAAGCCTGCCTTGACCTGGTAGCGGGCCTTGGTGCCCTTCATGCCACGGCCTGCGGTCTTGCCCTTGGACGCCTCACCGCGACCCACACGGGTCTTGGTGGTCTTGGCGCCTTCGGCCGGACGCAGGTGGTGTACCTTCAGTGACTTTTCGTTACTGGCCATGATTACTTCGCCTCCTCAACCTTCACGAGGTGCTGAACCTTGTTGACCATGCCTACGGTCACGGCATCCGCGTCGCGGACCACGGTGTGGTGCATACGCTTCAGTCCGAGTGACCGCAAGGTGTCACGCTGGTTCTGCTTGCCGCCGATGACGGACTTGGTCTGGGTGATTACCAGCTTCGCGTTGCTCGCGACAATGTTCTTCGCCACAGCTTACGCACCTGCCTTCTGGTTGAGCGTGCGCAGCATCTGGGCCGGCACGACTTCGTCCATCGGCAGTCCACGACGCGCAGCAACTGCGGCCGGCTCCTCCAGGGCCTTCAACGCCGCGACGGTGCCGCGGACGATGTTGATCTGGTTGGCGGAGCCCATGGACTTCGACAGAACATCATGGATACCAGCGCACTCGAGCACGGCACGCACCGGACCACCGGCGATAACACCGGTACCCGGAGCAGCCGGACGCAGGAGCACGACGCCGGCGGCGGCTTCACCCAGCACCAGGTGCGGGATGGTGGTGCCGACGCGGGGAACGCGGAAGAAGGACTTCTTGGCTTCTTCAACGCCCTTGGCGATGGCCGCGGGAACTTCCTTGGCCTTGCCGTATCCGACGCCGACCATGCCGTTGCCGTCGCCCACCACAACGAGTGCGGTGAAGCTGAAGCGGCGGCCGCCCTTGACGACCTTGGACACGCGGTTGATAGCTACCACGCGCTCAAGGAACTTGTCCTTGTCATCGTTGCGGCTGTCCCGGGAATCGCGGCCTCGGCCACGTCCCTCGCCACGGCCACGGCCTTCGCCACGACCGCCCTTTTCGCCGCTCTTTTCGTTGCGACGTCCGGCGGAGGTGTTCTCCGTCGTGGTCGCAGCTGCCTCAGTGGTTTCCGACACCTGAGTTTCCTTCTCGTTAGTAGCTTCGCTCACAGTGCCAGCCCACCTTCCCGCGCGCCGTCCGCTACCGCGGCCACACGGCCGTGGTACCTATTGCCTCCGCGGTCAAAGACCACGGTATCGATGCCTGCGGCCTTGGCACGCTCGGCGATCAGTTCACCAACGCGCTTGGCCTTGGCGGTCTTGTCACCGTCGAAGGAGCGCAGATCCGCTTCCATCGTCGACCCGGATGCCATCGTGATGCCCTGGGTGTCATCGACGACCTGGACGAATACGTGGCGGGCCGAACGGTTGACCACCAGACGCGGGCGCAGGCCCGATCCGGAGACGCGCTTGCGCACGCGCAGGTGGCGACGGCTGCGCGCTGCAGCCTTGCTCTTACCCTTGATTGAAAGAGCCATGTTTACTTACCAGCCTTTCCGACCTTGCGGCGGATAACTTCGCCTTCATAGCGGATGCCCTTGCCCTTATAGGGATCCGGCCGACGGAGCTTGCGGATGTTGGCTGCAACTTCGCCAACCTGCTGCTTGTTGATACCGGAGACAATCACCTTGTTGTTGCCCTCGACGGCGAGCGTGATGCCCTCCGGAGCTTCAACGGGGACCGGGTGGGAGAAACCCAGAGCGAACTCCAGGTTGTCGCCCTTGGCCAGCACGCGGTAACCGGTGCCGTGGATTTCCAGCTTCTTGGAGTAGCCGTCGGTGACCCCGGTGATCAGGTTGGAGATCATCGTGCGGGTCAAGCCGTGCAACGAACGCGATTCGCGCTCGTCGTCCGGACGGGACACCGTGAGGACGTTGTCCTCGAGGGCGACCGTGATCGGGGAGACAACGGTGAAGTTGAGCTCTCCCTTGGTGCCCTTGACGGAGATCTCGGAACCGTTGACCTTCAGGTCGACGCCGGCAGGGATAGTGATTGGAAGTCGTCCAATACGTGACATGGTGCTTCTTCCTTCCCGTTACCAGACGTAGGCGAGGACTTCCCCACCTACACCCTTCTTGGCTGCCTGGCGGTCCGTCAGAAGACCCGAGGACGTGGACAGGATGGCAATGCCGAGTCCACCAAGGACATGCGGCAAGTTGGTGGACTTCGCGTAAACGCGGAGGCCCGGCTTGGAAATGCGGCGGACGCCAGCGATGGAACGCTCACGGCTCGGACCGAACTTCAGGTTGATGGTCAGGTTTTTGCCTACCTCGGCGGCCTCTTCGACGAAGTCGCCGATGTAGCCTTCCGCCTTGAGGATCTGGGCAACGCGCACCTTCAGCTTGGAAGACGGCATCGACACGGTGTCGTGGTATGCCGAGTTCGCGTTGCGCAGACGAGTCAGCATGTCTGCGACAGGATCTGTCATTGTCATTTGGGCTGAGGCCCTTCCTCGCTACGGTTTCCGCTCCCGCGGACCTGCAACGTAGTTGATCTAGTTATCGTCGGTCCTGAACGGGAAGCCCAGCGCCTTGAGCAGCGCGCGGCCTTCTTCGTCGGTCTTGGCGGTGGTCACCACGGTGATGTCCATGCCACGGACGCGGTCAACCTTGTCCTGGTCGATTTCGTGGAACATTGCCTGTTCCGTGAGACCGAAGGTGTAGTTGCCGTTTCCGTCGAACTGCTTGCCGTTCAGACCGCGGAAGTCGCGGATACGGGGCAGGGAGAGCGTCACCAGGCGGTCGACGAATTCCCACATGCGATCGTTGCGCAGCGTGGCGTGGGTGCCGATCGGCATTCCCTCGCGCAGCTTGAACTGTGCGATCGACTTGCGGGCTTTGGTCACGAGCGGCTTCTGGCCGGTGATGGCCGTCAGGTCGCGCACGGCGCCTTCGATGATCTTGGAATCCTTGGCTGCCTCGCCGACACCCATGTTCACGACGACCTTGACCAGGTTCGGGACCTGCATCACGTTCGTGTAGCTGAACTCGGTCTGCAGTGCTTCGCGGACCTCGGAGCGGTACTTCGCCTTCAGGCGCGGCTGAACCTTCACTGCTGTTTCAGTCATTAGAGTGCCTTTCCGGAAGCCTTGGCGTAACGAACACGCACGGTCTTCTTCACGCCATTCTTTTCCACGGTTTCTTCGCGGAAGCCAACGCGGGTCGGCTTCTTCGATTCGGGGTCGATGACCGCGACGTTTGAAACGTGGAGGGGAGCCTCGACGACCTCGATGCCGCCGGTGGAGGCGCCACTTTCGGTCTGGCCGGCACGGGTGTGCTTGGTGACACGGTTGATGCCCTCGACGAGCACGCGGTTCGCCTCGGGGAACACCTTCAGTACCTTGCCCTGCTTGCCGCGGTCTCCACCGCGATCGGCCTTGGCGCCGGTGATGACCTGAACCAGGTCACCCTTCTTGATTTTTGCGCCCATGGTTACAGCACCTCCGGAGCCAGCGAAACGATCTTCATGAACTTCTTGTCGCGAAGTTCACGCCCGACGGGACCGAAGATACGGGTACCCCGCGGCTCGGTGTCCGCCTTGAGGATGACCGCTGCGTTCTCGTCGAACTTGATGTACGAACCGTCGACGCGGCGACGTTCCTTCTTCGTGCGGACGATGACGGCCTTGACCACATCGCCCTTCTTGACGTTGCCGCCAGGGATTGCATCCTTGACGGTGGCGACGATGGTGTCGCCGATGCCTGCGTAGCGACGTCCGGATCCACCGAGAACACGGATGGTAAGGATTTCCTTAGCACCGGTGTTGTCAGCCACCTTGAGTCGCGACTCCTGCTGAATCACTTTCAACTCCTGTCGTCTCGCCGGTTCTCCTCGGGAGCCTTGCGGAACGGATATGGTCCATCTGCGACGCTCGCTTACCCCCATCTCCAACACAGGCGGGATCCACGAGGAATCCGATGCTGCTGGGGAAATCGGGCCGAGGCGAAATGCCGCAGAGCCGTGCCGCGCACCGGGCCCGGAACAGACCGGGCCGCACACGAATGCCTGCCATGAAGGTGGATAGTCCTCGCAACAGAGCGCACAGACTGACGAGTCTACGCCAGAGATGCACTGAGGACCAAACCCGTGATATGGGGGGCAGGGGATGCCCCATGACAAAAGCACGACGCCGGCCCGCTCCCCTGTTCGGGGTGCCGGCCGGCGTCGTGCTTTCAGATCCCTGTGGATCGGAAGGAGGCTACTTGGCCTTCTCCACGATCTCGACCAGGCGCCAGTTCTTGTCCTTGGACAAGGGACGGGTCTCGGCGATGATGACCAAGTCGCCGATACCGGCGGTGTTGGCCTCGTCATGCACCTTGATCTTCTTGTTGCGACGCATCACCTTGCCGTACAAGGCGTGCTTCACACGGTCCTCGACGTCAACGACGATGGTCTTCTGCATCTTGTCGGAAACCACGTACCCGCGGAGGGTTTTGCGGTAACCGCGAGCTTCTGCTGCTTCAGCCACTGCGTTCTCCTTCTCGCTCATTACTTGGCTTCCTCAGGTGCATCAGCCGGCTCGGCAGTCTTCGCCGACTTCTTGGCCTTCTTATCGGCCTTGACTTCTTCGACGGGGGCCGAAACCTCCGCACGAATGCCCAACTCACGCTCACGCATCACGGTGTAGATGCGGGCGATGTCGCGCTTGACCGACTTCAGGCGGCCGTGCGACTCGAGCTGACCGGTGGCGGACTGGAAACGAAGGTTGAACAACTCTTCCTTCGCCTTTTTCAGTTCCTCGACCAGACGGGCGTTATCGTAGCCATCCAGCTGTTCGGTGGCGAGATCCTTGGATCCGATTGCCATACCTATTCACCACCCTCACGACGCACGATGCGTGCCTTCAGCGGCAGCTTGTGGATCGCCAGGCGCAGGGCCTCGCGAGCTACCTCATCGGTAACACCGGAGAGTTCGAAGAGAACCCGTCCCGGCTTGACGTTTGCAACCCACCACTCAGGTGAACCCTTACCGGAACCCATGCGGGTTTCGGCCGGCTTCTTGGTCAGCGGGCGGTCCGGATAAATGTTGATCCAGACCTTGCCGCCACGCTTGATGTGACGGGTCATGGCAATACGGGCGGCTTCGATCTGACGGTTGGTCACGTAGCCCGGTGTCAGGGCCTGGATTCCGTAGTCACCGAAGGAGACCGTGGTGCCTCCGCTAGCCATGCCCGTACGATCCGGGCGGTGCTGCTTGCGGAACTTTACTCGGCGTGGGATAAGCATTTAAGCCTGTCCTCCTTCTGCGGACGCCGGAGCCTGAGCCGCCGGAGCAGCTTCGGTTGCCGGAGCGCCGGTGTTGCGGTCGTTACGACGACGGCGGTCTCCACCCGGTCCACCCGGACGTCCGCCACCACGCTCGCCACGGCCACGGGCCGGGGCAGCAGCGTTCTGTGCAGCAAGTTCCTTGCTGGTCAGGTCGCCCTTGTAGATCCAGACCTTCACGCCGATGCGGCCGAAGGTGGTCTTCGCTTCGAACTTGCCGTAGTCGATGTTCGCGCGCAGGGTGTGCAGCGGCACACGACCTTCGCGGTAGAACTCCTTGCGGGACATTTCCGCACCGCCGAGGCGACCGGAGCACTGGACACGGATGCCCTTGGCGCCCGAGCGCATGGCGGACTGCATGGCCTTCTTCATCGCACGGCGGAAGGCCACGCGTGAAGCAAGCTGTTCGGCGATGCCCTGGGCAACCAGCTGGGCTTCGATCTCCGGGTTCTTGACCTCGAGGATGTTCAGCTGAACCTGCTTGCCGGTGAGCTTCTCCAGCTCGCCGCGGATGCGATCGGCTTCGGCGCCGCGGCGGCCGATGACGATGCCCGGACGGGCGGTGTGGATGTCAACGCGGACACGATCGCGGGTGCGCTCGATCTCCACCTTGGCGATGCCTGCACGGTCCATGCCCGTGGTCATGAGCTCGCGGATCTTGACGTCCTCGCGGACGAAGTCCTTGTAGCGCTGCCCCGGCTTGTTGCCGTCGGCGAACCAGTGAGACACGTGGTCCGTGGTGATGCCGAGACGGAACCCGTTTGGGTTGATCTTCTGTCCCATTTACTTTTCCCCACCCTTCTCCGGGCTTGAAACAACCACGGTGATGTGGCTGGTGCGCTTGTTGATGCGGTAGGCGCGGCCCTGGGCCCGCGGCTGGAACCGCTTCATCGTCGCACCTTCGTCAACGAAGGCTTCGCTGATGAACAGCTCGTCCTCGTTGAACGCAACACCATCACGGTCGGCGGCGACACGGGCGTTTGCCACGGCCGACGCAACTACCTTGAGTACCGGCTCCGAAGCACCCTGCTGGGCAAACTTCAGAATCGCCAGAGCCTCATTCGCCTGCTTGCCACGAACAAGGTCGACGACGCGCCGGGCCTTCATAGGCGTTACGCGGATATGGCGCGCAATTGCCTTGGCTTCCATTGCTTTCCTTCTCTCGTCTATCAAAGGGATGCTCAGCGCTCAATAACCCTTGCGGGTTAGCGGCGCTTACCCTTCCTGTCGTCCTTTACGTGGCTGCGGAATGTCCGCGTCGAGGCGAATTCGCCGAGCTTGTGCCCGACCATCGACTCAGTGACAAACACGGGAATGTGCTTGCGTCCGTCGTGTACGGCGATCGTGTGCCCGAGCATGTCGGGGATGATCATCGAACGGCGGGACCACGTCTTGATGACGTTCTTGGTGCCCTTTTCGTTCTCAGCAGCCACCTTCACAAAAAGGTGCTGATCGACGAAGGGGCCTTTCTTCAGGCTGCGTGGCATGTTTCCAGGCTCCTATCGCTTGTTCTTGCCAGTACGACGACGACGCACAATGAGCTTGTCGCTTTCCTTGTTCGGACGGCGGGTACGGCCTTCCGGCTTGCCGTTCGGGTTGACCGGGTGACGACCGCCACTGGTCTTGCCCTCGCCACCACCATGCGGGTGGTCGATCGGGTTCATGACCACACCACGCACGGTCGGGCGGACGCCCTTCCAGCGCATGCGGCCGGCCTTGCCCCAGTTGATGTTCGACTGTTCGGCGTTGCCGACGTAGCCGACCGTCGCACGGCAGCGGACGTCAACGTTCCGGATTTCACCGGAAGGCAGGCGGAGCTGTGCGTGGCGGCCCTCGCGAGCCACCAGCTGGACCGAAGCGCCTGCCGAGCGAGCCATCTTGGCTCCCCCGCCGGGACGCAACTCCACTGCGTGGAGCACGGTACCGACCGGAACGTTGCGCAGCGGCAGGTTGTTGCCCGGCTTGATGTCGGCGTTCGGGCCGGCTTCAACCGAGTCTCCCTGGGAGAGCTTGTTCGGAGCGATGATGTACCGCTTGGTGCCATCGATGTAGTGCAGCAGCGCAATGCGGGCGGTGCGGTTCGGGTCGTACTCGATGTGAGCGACCTTGGCCGGCACGCCGTCCTTGTCATGACGACGGAAGTCGATCAGACGGTATTGGCGCTTATGTCCACCACCCTTGTGACGGGTAGTGATCTTGCCGGAGCTGTTGCGTCCACCAGTCTTGGAGAGCGGGCGGAGCAGCGACTTTTCCGGGGTAGTCCGGGTAATTTCTGCGAAGTCGGCCACGCTCGAGCCACGCTGGCCCGGGGTAGTCGGCTTGTACTTACGGATTGCCATGTTTTATTCCTCGTTAAAGTGGTCTCCGCTTATGAAAGCGGACCGCCGAAGATGTCGATCGTGCCTTCTTTAAGGGAGATGATCGCTCGCTTGGTAGTCTTGCGGGCTCCCCATCCGAAGCGGGTGCGCTTGCGCTTACCTGCACGGTTGATGGTGTTGACGGAGTCAACCTTGACGGAGAAGATGCTCTCCACCGCCAGCTTGATTTCCGTCTTGTTCGAGCGCGGGTCGACCAGGAAGGTGTATTTGCCTTCGTCGATCAGGCCGTAGCTCTTTTCCGAAACGACCGGCGCCAGGATGACGTCGTGCGGGGACTTGGAGAAGGTGGCGCTCACTTGGCGTCCTCCTTGTTGACCAGGGCATCGAATGCGGCCTTGGTGAACACCACGTCATCGGCGACCAGAACATCGTACGTGTTCAGCTGGTCGGCGTAGAGGGCGTGGACGTCCACGAGGTTGCGCACGGAAAGTGCGGCAACATCATTGGCGCGGTCGATGACGACGAGCAGGTTCTTGCGCTCGGTGAGAGCGCGCAGGGTGGCCAGTGCTTCCTTGGTGGACGGCGTGGTGCCGGCTACCAGGTTCTCGATCACGTGAACGCGATCGTGACGGGCACGGTCCGAAAGGGCTCCGCGCAGTGCGGCGGCCTTCATCTTCTTGGGGGTGCGCTGCGAGTAATCGCGGGGCGTCGGTCCGTGGACGATGCCACCACCGGTCATCTGAGGAGCGCGGATGGAGCCCTGACGAGCCCGGCCGGTGCCCTTCTGCTTGAACGGCTTGCGACCTGCGCCCGAGACCTCGGCGCGGGTCTTGGTCTTGTGCGTACCCTGACGGGCGGCAGCAAGCTGACCCATGACGACCTGGTGCAGCAGCGGAATGTTGGTCTGGACATCGAAGATCTCGCCCGGAAGCTCGACCTTGAGTGCTGTGTTAGCCATTTGCTTATGCTCCCTTCACGGCGGTGCGCACGAGGACGACCCGGCCGCGGGCGCCGGGAACGGCACCCTTGATCAACAGGAGGTTCTTCTCGGCGTCGACTCCGTGAACCGTGAGGTTCATCGTGGTCACGCGCTCGTTGCCCATGCGGCCAGCCATGCGCTGTCCCTGGAAAACGCGGCCTGGGGTGGAAGCCCCACCGATGGAACCGGGCTTGCGGTGGTTCTTATGTGCACCGTGCGAGGCGTTGGCGCCGCCGAAGCCGTGACGCTTCATGACGCCGGCAAAGCCCTTGCCCTTGGAGGTGCCCATGACGTCGACCTTCTGGCCGGACTCAAAGACATCCACGGCCAGTTCCTGGCCCAGGCTGTACGTATCGGCATCCGCGGTGCGCAGCTCGACGACGTGGCGGCGCGGGGTGACCCCTGCTGCCTCGAAGTGGCCGGCCAGCGGCTTGGTGACCTTGCGCGGGTCGATCTGGCCGTAGCCGATCTGAACCGCCGAGTAGCCATCCCGATCCGCATTGCGGAGCTGGGTGACGACATTGGAATCTACCTGCACGACAGTGACGGGGACGAGGTTGTGGTTCTCGTCCCAGACCTGGGTCATGCCGAGCTTCGTGCCCAGCAGGCCCTTTACATTACGGGTTGCGGTCATAGTTTCTCAGCACCTCCCCTAAAGCTTGATTTCGATGTTGACGTCCGCCGGCAGGTCGAGACGCATCAGCGAATCAACAGCCTTCGGGGTCGGGTCGACGATGTCGATCAGACGCTTGTGCGTGCGCATTTCGAAGTGCTCACGGCTGTCCTTGTACTTGTGGGGCGAACGGATCACGCAGTACACGTTCTTCTCCGTCGGCAGCGGCACTGGGCCGACTACGGTTGCGCCTGCGCGCGTGACCGTCTCAACGATCTTCCGGGCAGAAACGTCAATGACCTCGTGGTCATACGACTTCAGCCGGATGCGGATTTTTTGTCCCGCCATGGCGTCATGCCTCTTTCTAAGTAGCACTCTCTGTACAGTTACTGTGCACTAACGGGCCCTTACGGACCGGCACACCTCGCACGAGCTGAATCCGGGCAATCCCGGGTTCCTCACCTCGCCGAAGCTCCGACCCCCGCGGTCGGGCGTGTCGCCTAGATTCGGCTTCACGCTCCACAGGAATGGGGGCGGGTCATATTTGGTCCTCGATGTCTCCGTCGTATCCGCCCCTGCCCCGGGCATTATCCCGGGCGGGACGCAATCTCGGTCGAAACCGGCCTTGGCCCCGGTATCGGCGAGCCGATCAGCAGGCACAAGGCACAAAGAGGCGCTTGAACAACTTATCCAGTGTGTCAGAAGATCGCTGGATTTACCAATCAGACGATGTTGCCTGCCTCCCACCGTCCGCCGGCTCCTCCCCCTCACGACGCCCAGGGGCCGACAGGTCGGTTTCGTGGGCGGCCCTCGACGCAGGAGGTGCTGCATCCGGCCCTTCGGGGACCGGGCGCGCAGCCTCAGCCGCGTCCTTATCCTTCCCCAGCCGTTGGAGCCGCCAGATGGCCAGCGCGATCAACCCGGCGGCCAGGACCGCCAGGAGGAGGATCGTGAATCCCCGCAGGAACCACAGGACCAGCAGGGCGGCGGCGATGGTTCCCCACACTACGTACAGCCGCCGGTTGAGCAGCAGACCAGCCGACAGTAGGAGGACATGTCCCAGCAGCAGCCAGCCCTGGCCCCACTCCTGCTCCACCGCCAGGCCGAAGGGCGCCGAAACGGATAGCAGTACCGCCGAGGCGATCAGCGGGTAATCGGCATCCTTGCGTCGACCGGCCTTGAGTTCGTAGGCAGCCAGGAGAGCCAAAACAACGACCCAGTATTGGGTCATCCAGAACAGGCCCGGCTGGCCGTTTGCCAGATGCCAGGCGTGCTGGGCTCCTCCGGCAACGACCAGGGCGGCGGCTTCGCTGCATCGTTCGCGGTACCTGCGCGGAACCTCCGCGACGGTCGCGACCGCGGCCACCACGATCATGGCCGTCCCGAGATAGGCCAGTATCGTCGCCGACCTCGAGTTTGGCTCCCCGGACTGCATCACGTTGGCCTCGAAGCCGTCGATGAAGATCAGCAGGACGGCGCCGGCACTCAGGATGCGGGCATGGAGCCATGACCAGCTCCGCGGCGTGGTGATCGGCCCCGGGGCCCCTCCCCTTCGTGGTCGGCGGAACCATCCGGCGGCATAAAGCAGGATCGCCGATCCCAGCGCCGAGGCCATATACAACGCGGACAGCTCCATCGCGCTTCCGGCTCGTCCGGCCCACTGGACCAGGGCCACGAATACCGCCCAGGGGAGGAACACGACGGCCCCGATCAACAACAGCGGCAATCCCGTCGTCACCCCGAACACCGCGCACCCGGCGGCAGCAGCCAATAAGGTGGCCGCGAGCCAGGCATCGCCACCGGGAACCGGGGCACCGGTGGCGGCCCCGGACGTGCCTCCGGCCCCGAGAACGACTGCCGCGGCGACCCCGAGATAGCAGGCGACGGTGATGCCCCGCGCCATCGGATGGGCGCCACCCTCCGGACCGGATCCCGGGTGGACCAACCGGGCCCGGCCTTCCTCACCGGCCAACACCCCGGTCATGCGGAGGCGGAGAGAGGTTTCGGGTCCCAACGCTTCGAAGACCATCACCAGCAAGGCGGTGACCAGCAGCAGGATCAGGAGCACGGTCGAGTTCCACCACGGTTCCGGCAGCCAGCCAGCCTGGCGTACGGACATCACGCCCGAGGGGATGAACATCATCCAGGCCAAGGCGTAGGCGACCACGAGGATCTGCATCCTGGCCACGATCCGCCACGGGATCGAAGCGGTGGCAGCGGCCGTCAGATCGACACGCCACTTCAGCAGGCCGACGACCAGCAGGCAGACGAACTGCACCAGCAGCGAGGCCATGTCCACCCCGGCACCGGGCCCCGAACCACCATGGAGCCCGACGTACACCAGGGGCGTGAGGAACAGCAGTGCGAGGCTCGCCTGGGCGACCATGGGGCCGTAGGCGGTCGGTGTTGCCCCCTGTCCGCGCCCCCGTAGCCGGAACCGTGCCGACTGGCCCATGGCCAGGCTGATGGCAAACAACGCCCACCGCGCGTGGGCGTCGGCTTGTAGCTGGTGGGACAGCTCGAGGACCGAGAGGGAGAAGAACAACTGCGCAGCCACGGCATAGGCCAAGCGTTCCAGCGGTCCTCGGGCCGCGGCCAGGCGCCAGGCTGCGTGGCCCAGCCCGGTCAGGCAGACGGTGAATACCAGCCACGGGCTGTCGATCCCGAAGCTGGCCCCCCAGGTCGCGACGACCGCCACGGGTGCCACCGCATGGGCCATCGCTGTCTTGCGTCGTGCGGTCCTGCCCCGCCCACGGCCGAGCGTGGCCAGGAGGGCGTTGGATCCGACGGCAGCCAGCACCAGGGTGGAAACCGCAACCGCTGTCGTCCATGGGGTTCCCCCCGATTCCAGCGAACCCAGGCGGACTTCGGCAGCCACCACCACGGCGATGCCTGCCAGCATGAAACCGGACTCCAGTTTCCAGGCCGCCAGCGCTGCGGCGGCCATCCAGCACATCACGAAGACCAGTCCTGCGATGAGCATGACCACCCGCGGGTCCGTCCCCCCGTCGGCCCACTGGCCGGGGTCCCCGGAGATCCAGGCTCCGAGGCCGGGACCGGCTGCTGATCTCGTGATGAGGAACCCGCCGGCGGCCCACGCGGCGATCGCCGCGAGCGTGGTGGGCAGGACGGCGACGATTCCCCGACGCAGCCACAGGAGTTGACGTCCAACGGCGTGACGCAGGCCGGGGACCATGCAGGCCAGCCCCACCGCCAGGAATGCCACCTGACGCCAGGGGGAAAGCACCGCCCCTGGTTCCAGCATGGCCGCCACACCGGTCCCCAGGGCAATCCAGGGAGGCAGCTTCCTGCCCCGTGTGCTCAGCCCCGCAGCGGTAAGGGCCACCAAGGGGAGCAGGAAGTTCACCGGGGTCCACCCGGTATCGGTCCCCATGTCCAGCATCGCCTTCGGGATGCGCAGGGACACGACGAGTGTTTCGTTCATCACCAGTGCCAATCCCGCGACGGCGAGGAGCAGGCCTTGGACTTCACGATCCACCAGCCTACGGACCTGCGGGGCAACGAAACGACGATAACGTTCCCCCGCACGATGCACCGCCAGTGACTGGAGGAGCAGGACGATCCCCAGACCGCGTGCCATGCCCACGGCACCGGCGCCGAACACATGGGCGAGCAGGACGATGGCCGCGGTGCCGCAGAGCCGTGCCGCGATTAGATTCACGGCACGTTCGGTCGTCGGGCCGAAGACGGTCACCGCCACGTAGTAGATGAAGCCGGCGATCAGGAGCAGGCTCACGTCTTCGGCACCGAGCGCCTGTCCTACGAGGACCGCGATCAGAAGTGTCGCCGGAGCGAGGAACCGGTGAGTCTCGGCGAAGGCCCTGAGATAGATGTTCCCCAGCCAGCGCGGACGTCCGTAGGCCAGCGCCGTTCCGGCCGCGGCCAGCACCATGGAGAACATGAAGTACCAGAACAGTCCCCGGTTCAGCACCGCTCCCCCGGCCCATGCCGAGGAGACCAGGAAAGTCAGACTGAGGTAGGCGACGACACGACTGTTCAGTCTGGCGGCGGCATGGACGAACGCCACGGTCCCCACGAGCGAGGTGATCCACCAGGCCATCACCGGGTCGTGCACCACCAACGCCGACAGCGCCAGCCCACTGACGGGGATCAGCGCCAGGCCGGTCCCGGCAAAGGCGATCCCTGCCGGCCGGAGTCGTTCGCTGAACGCATGGATCAGCAGCCCCCCGGCATAGAACAGGGTAGTCACCACGACCAGCCCACCGAACTTCGCCAGCGGCGGCACAGCCAACCCGATGAACAACGAGGCGGCAGCCACCAACAGCAGCGAGGCTGCGTAGAGGGTGATGTTGATATTGCGCAGCGTTGCCTTCTCGCGTTCCTGGGCGCTGCGCGGGGAAGGTGTCTTCCCCGCAGCCGGATGGGGAACGTCGGGGGCGCGGTGGGCCATGGCCGCCTCTTCAAGTGCAGGCGTCGACGCCAGGAACTCGCTGGGTTCGTCCACGGAACGTCCGGCGCCGCGTTCGGCGTCCACGGCGCGCGGGACGACGGAGCGTATGTCGTCCTCGTCGACCCTGAGCGGATTCGCCGGAGGCTGGAACGGCTCCGGTGGCGCCGGGGCCGTCGTTGGCCCACCGGGTGCCCCGGTGGCCGGCGCTGACGATGAGGCGGGATCCGTCAGGCTGCGCCCGGCGTGAAATCCTTCCTGCCATGCCTGGGCCAACGCGGAGGGAACGGTTCCCCTGCCGGAGCTCTTCGCCCGGGCACTTCGTGCACCCAGCTGCCATCCGACGACGACACACAGCACCAGCGCCATCACGACAAAAATGAACCCCACGCAGACTCCCAGGCCATCGAAGATAGTTATTCACGAGACTAGTGGAACCCTACCGTGGTTCTTCGGCTTTACCCGCCCGCGGCCGGCCCGGCGCGGGACCGGAATGCATCAGGACGCGAAAAGGCCCCGCTGTCGTAACAGCGGGGCCTTTTCCGACCAATGGTCAGATCATCAGGTAGTGACTACTTGGTGATCTTCGTGACGCGGCCTGAGCCAACGGTGCGGCCACCCTCACGGATGGCGAAGCCGAGGCCGTCTTCCATGGCGATGGGCTGGATCAGCACAACGCTCATTTCGGTGTTGTCGCCCGGCATGACCATTTCCGTGCCCTCGGGCAGGGTGATGACACCGGTGACGTCCGTGGTGCGGAAGTAGAACTGCGGACGGTAGTTCGAGTAGAACGGGTTGTGACGCCCGCCTTCATCCTTGGACAGGATGTAGACGTTGGCCTCGAACTCCGTGTGGGGAGTGATCGAGCCCGGCTTCACGACAACCTGGCCACGCTCGACATCGTCGCGCTTGATGCCGCGGAGCAGCAGGCCACAGTTCTCGCCGGCCCATGCCTCGTCGAGCTGCTTGTGGAACATCTCGATACCGGTGACCGTCGTCTTCTGGATCGGACGGATACCAACGATCTCGATGTCGGAGTTGATCTTCAGCGTGCCGCGCTCGGCGCGACCGGTGACGACCGTGCCGCGACCGGTGATGGTGAAGACGTCTTCAACCGGCATCAGGAACGGCTTGTCGCGGTCACGAACCGGGTCCGGAATGAAGTCGTCGACTGCTTCCATCAGGTCCTCGACGGACTTGACCCACTGGGGGTCGCCTTCGAGTGCCTTCAGTGCGGAGACACGCAGGACCGGGGCGTTGTCGCCGTCGAACTCCTGCGAGGACAGAAGTTCGCGAACTTCCATCTCCACGAGGTCCAGCAGCTCCTCGTCCTCGACCATGTCGGACTTGTTCAGTGCGACCAGCAGGGTGGGGACGCCAACCTGGCGGGCCAGCAGAACGTGCTCGCGGGTCTGGGCCATCGGGCCGTCGGTTGCTGCAACCACGAGGATCGCACCATCCATCTGGGCGGCACCGGTGATCATGTTCTTGATGTAGTCAGCGTGACCCGGCGCATCGACGTGCGCGTAGTGGCGCTTATCCGTCTGGTATTCGATGTGCGAGATGTTGATCGTGATGCCGCGCTGGCGCTCTTCCGGGGCGGAGTCAATCGCCGTGAAATCACGCTGGTCGTTGAGATCGGGGTACTTGTCAGCAAGCACCTTCGAAATGGCAGCCGTCAACGTCGTCTTACCGTGGTCAACGTGACCAATGGTGCCGATGTTAACGTGCGGCTTAGTCCGCTCGAACTTTGCCTTCGCCACAGGTTCCTCCTAGAACGTTTTTCAGAAGACTTACCCCGCCTGCGCGGTTCGCAGGCGAAACTTAATAAAGTCTACTGTGGGCTTGTTTACTTTTTGAAATTGCGGTTTCCGTCCGGCCCCGGTATGGGAACCCTTCGTTCGCCTTGGGGAGGCCGGCCGGACAATGCTGCCCGGCCGGCAAACCCGATGTCGCTCACCTTGCGGTCCGCGACCAGTTTAGATCCCTGGGGTGATTACTCGCCGCGGGACTTCTGGATGATCTCCTCGGCCACTGCCTTGGGGACCTCGGCGTAGCTGTCGAACGTCATCGAGTACACGGCACGACCCTGGGTCTTGGACCGCAGGTCGCCAATGTAGCCGAACATCTCCGAGAGCGGAACGCCGGCCTTGATGACCTTCACGCCCGACGCGTCTTCCATCGACTGGATGGAACCACGACGTGAGTTCAGGTCGCCGATGACATCGCCCATGTACTCCTCGGGAGTACGGACCTCCACGGCCATCAGCGGTTCCAGGATGATCGGGGAAGCGCGACGTGCGCCTTCCTTGAAGACCTGTGAACCGGCGATCTTGAACGCCATCTCCGAGGAGTCGACGTCGTGGAAGGCACCATCAAGAAGCGTTGCCTTCACACCGACCATCGGGTAGCCGGCCAGGATGCCGAACTGCATGGCGTCCTGGATGCCCGCGTCGACCGAAGGGATGTATTCGCGCGGAATACGTCCACCGGTGACGGAGTTCTTGAACTCGTAGAACGTCCCGTCGCTGGTGTCCAACGGCTCGAAGGACATCTGGACCTTGGCGAACTGGCCGGAGCCACCCGTCTGCTTCTTGTGGGTGAAGTCGACCTTCGCCACCGAGGACTTGATCGTTTCGCGGTAGGCGACCTGGGGCTTGCCCACGTTCGCTTCCACACGGAATTCGCGCTTCATGCGGTCCACCAGGATGTCCAGGTGGAGTTCGCCCATGCCGCCGATTTCGGTCTGTCCGGTGTCCTCGTTCAACGAAACGGTGAACGTGGGGTCCTCGGCCGAGAGCTTCTGGATGGCCGTGGAGAGCTTCTCCTGGTCACCCTTGGTCTTCGGCTCGATGGCCACGAAGATCACCGGATCCGGGAAGGACATCGATTCAAGCACGATCGGTGCGTCCAGTGCCGCCAAGGTGTCACCGGTCGTGGTGTCCTTGAGGCCGATGGCCGCGTAGATGTGCCCGGCGTGTGCTTCCTCGACCGGGTTCTCCTTGTTGGCGTGCATCTGGAACAGCTTGCCGATGCGCTCCTTCTTGCCCTTGGTGGTGTTGATCACCTGGACGCCCGGGGAGGCCTTGCCTGAATAGACGCGGATGAACGTCAGCTGCCCGAAGAACGGGTGGGCTGCGATCTTGAAAGCCAGAGCCGAGAACGGCTCGGTCTCGCTGGGCTTACGCGTCATCGGGATGTCCTCGTTGCGCGGATCGTGCCCGACCATCGGAGGGCAGTCCAGCGGCGACGGGAGGTAGGCGATCACGGCATCGAGCATCGGCTGCACGCCACGGTTCTTGAAGGCCGAACCACAGAAGACCGGGTAGGCCTCCGAGTTCACGGTCATCTTACGGATGCCGGCCACGAGTTCCTCGTTGGTGATTTCCACACCTTCGAGGTACTTCTCCATCAGCTCGTCGGAGGACTCGGAAACGTCCTCGATCAGCTTGGCGCGGTATTCCTCGGCGCGCTCCTTCAGATCCTCGGGGATCTCGCGAGTCTCATAGGCGGCGCCCATGGTGACATCGCCCTTGGAGTCGCCTTCCCAGACGAGGGCCTTCATCTTGATCAGGTCGACGACGCCGACGAAATCGCTTTCGGAGCCGATCGGCAGCTGCATGACCAGCGGCTTGGCGCCCAGGCGGTCGATGATCGTGTCCACCGTGTAGTAGAAGTCGGCACCCAGCTTGTCCATCTTGTTGACGAAGCAAATGCGGGGAACGACGTACTTATCAGCCTGACGCCAGACGGTCTCCGACTGCGGCTCGACGCCTTCCTTGCCATCGAAAACGGCAACGGCGCCATCGAGCACGCGCAGGGCACGCTCGACCTCGACCGTGAAGTCAACGTGGCCCGGGGTGTCGATGATGTTGATCTGGTTGTCTTCCCAGAAGGAGGTCACGGCGGCGGACGTGATCGTGATGCCGCGTTCCTTCTCCTGCTCCATCCAGTCAGTCGTCGAGGCACCATCGTGCGTTTCGCCGATCTTGTGGTTCACACCCGTGTAGTAAAGGATGCGTTCCGTAGTGGTGGTCTTACCGGCATCGATGTGGGCCATGATGCCGATGTTGCGGACCTTCGTGAGGTCGGTGAGCACGTCCTGTGCCACGTTGTCTCCCTTTGTCTATGGTTTCGAGTCACACGGCGGCGAGACACCCAGGTGTCTCGCCCCGCCGTCGTACAAGAGGCGATTTACCAGCGGTAGTGGGCGAATGCCTTGTTGGATTCAGCCATCTTGTGAGTGTCTTCGCGGCGCTTAACAGCGGCACCGAGACCATTCGAAGCGTCCAGGATCTCATTCATGAGACGCTCGACCATCGTCTTTTCGCGGCGGGCCTTGGAGTAGCCAACGAGCCAGCGCAGAGCCAGGGCCGTTGCACGGCCCGGCTTGACCTCGATCGGAACCTGGTAGGTTGCGCCACCAACACGCCGGGACTTGACCTCGATCGAAGGACGGACGTTGTCCATGGCCTTCTTGAGGGCGACCACCGGGTCGGCGTTGGTCTTGGCGCGCACGCCTTCCAGCGCGCCGTAGACGATGCGCTCGGCGGTGGACTTCTTGCCATCGACCAGGACCTTGTTGATCAGCTGGGTGACGAGCGGTGATCCGTGGACGGGATCGGAAACGAGGGGGCGCTTGAACGCCGGACCCTTACGAGGCATTACTTCTTCTCCTTCTTGGCGCCGTAGCGGGAACGAGCCTGCTGACGGTTCTTCACGCCCTGCGTGTCGAGTGCGCCGCGGACGATCTTGTAACGGACACCCGGGAGGTCCTTCACGCGGCCGCCGCGGACGAGCACGATGGAGTGCTCTTGCAGGTTGTGGCCGACACCGGGAATGTACGCGCTGACTTCCACGCCGCCGGCCAGGCGCACGCGGGCAACCTTACGCAGTGCGGAGTTCGGCTTCTTCGGGGTGGTGGTGTACACGCGGGTGCACACGCCACGACGCATCGGGTTGCCCTTCAGGGCAGGGGCCTTGGTCTTGTTGACCTTCGGCGAGCGGCCCTTGCGGACCAGCTGCTGAATAGTAGGCACTTTCGTGTCCTCCGGTTTCTTGGTTCTGCTGCGTCCGGGCCCACAAACGGCATTCCGGACACTGCGCTTTTGGTCGTTTCATCGCAGCGCTTGCGGAGTCGACCGTAGGCGTGCAAAAGTGTGGCATTTGTTGCGCAAGTTCCCCGCAACCCGGACCGTGTCCATTTGCCACACATAAAAACAATTAGTCATAGCTTAGCACGCCGTCAAGCCCGATCGTAACCACCTCCCGCGAGGCCCCGGTCACCTCCCCCTCCTCTCCGG
>JAKDMV010000158.1 GCA_030452125.1 Micrococcaceae bacterium | reverse complement strand
GCTAGCCGCACAGGGCGGGCCTCGGTGGGCCGGTAGTCCGGCCATCGATGACCCGTCCCCGTCGAAGGCGGTGGTGCCACGTAGTGATCTGCGTGACACCACCGCCTTTCGATTTGAGGTTGGGGCCCGAAGATGGGATGCTTTAAGCACGCCGCGGGGTGGAGCAGTTCGGTAGCTCGCCGGGCTCATAACCCGGAGGTCGCAAGTTCAAATCTTGCCCCCGCAACGGAGAAAAGGTCCCGGTCGATGGAAACATCGGCCGGGACCTTTTGTGTGCCCGGAAACTCGAAAAAAGCTTTGACCTCCTACTAAATGGTTGCAAGACCTAGTATCATCGAGTCCAGCAAACCGCGCCGAGAGGAACAATTGGTGAATCAGCAAACCCGCACACCATCTGCTGTGACCGGAAGCCGTTGGGGACGCTTCGGCATCTATGCAGGAGGTGCCGTCGTCATCCTGGCGCTGGTCGTCCTGGGTGCCAGGTGGTTGACCGGCACCGCACCGGTCTCGGAATTCATGACCACCTACCCCGGGCAGGTTCCGCTGCCCGCCGTGGCCCCGGTAGGGCTGCCGGCATGGTTGGGGTGGCAGCACTTCCTCAACGCCTTCTTCATCGTCCTGCTGGTGCTCACCGGGTGGAGGGTGCGGACCACGCAACGGCCCGCAGCCCACTGGGTGCGCAACAACAAGGGGCTGATCAAGACCAAGAAGGCGCCCAAGCGCATCAGCCTTGACCTCTGGATGCACCTGAGCCTCGACGTGTTGTGGGTCCTGAACGGGACCATCTTCATCGTCCTGCTCTTCTCCACCGGCCAATGGCGGCGCATCGTCCCGACCAGTTGGGACATCATCCCCAATGCCGTTTCGGCCGGCCTGCAATACGTGTCGCTGAACTGGCCGCTGGATGACGGCTGGGTGAACTACAACAGCCTGCAACTGCTGACCTACTTCCTGACCGTCTTCGTGGCGGCCCCGTTGGCCATCATCACCGGTCTGCGGATGTCCTCGATATGGCCGACGAAGGCGAAGAGGCTCAACCGCCTCTACCCGATCGAAGCGGCCCGCGCGTTGCACTTCCCAGTCATGCTCTACTTCGTGCTCTTCGTGGTCGTGCACGTGACCCTGGTGCTCAGCACCGGGGCCTTGCGCAACCTGAACCACATGTTCGCCGCGCGGGACGACGGAGGCTGGCTCGGATTCATCTTCTTCGCCATCTCATTGGTCGTCATCGTCGGTGCGGCATTGCTGGCACGACCCATCTTCGTCGGCCCGATTGCCTCACTGATGGGCAAAGTGAGCCGCTGACCACCCGTCCGGTCGAAAGTGCCGGACGTCCCCATCTGGCCCCCGGGCCGAAAGGACACACATGTTCGAGCTCAACGACGAGCAACAGGCCATGGTCGACATGGTGCGCGATTTCGCGACGGAGCAGATCGCCCCGTTCGCCGACACCTGGGACCAGGAACACCATTTCCCGGTCGACGTGCTGCGTCAGGCCGGAGACCTGGGCATGGGGGCCATCTATGCCGACGAAGAGTACGGCGGCTCGGGACTGACCCGCAGTGATGCGGTACTGATCTTCGAGGAACTGGCCCGGGCCTGCCCGACGATCTCCGCCTACATCTCCATCCACAACATGGTGGCGTGGATGATCGACCGGTTCGGCACCGCCGAGCAGCGGGCCGCGTGGATCCCCGGGATGGCGACCATGGAGGAGCTGGGCAGCTACTGCCTCACCGAGCCCGGAGCGGGCTCCGACGCCGCGGCCCTGACCACCCGGGCCGTGCGTGAGGGGGACGAGTACGTCCTGAACGGAGTCAAGCAGTTCATTTCCGGTGCCGGGGCCTCGACCTACTACCTGGTGATGGCCCGCACTGCGGATACCGGTAGCCGGGGGATCTCGGCGATCGTGGTCCCCGCAGGGACCGAAGGGCTGGGGTTCGGCGGCCTGGAGAAGAAGATGGGCTGGAATGCCCAACCCACCCGCCAGGTCATCTTCAACAACGTCCGGGTCCCGGTGGCCAATCGCCTCGGCGAGGAGGGCGACGGATTCGGCATTGCGATGAAGGGCCTGAACGGGGGCCGGCTGAACATCGGCGCCTGCTCCTTGGGCGGGGGACAGGCCGCGTTGGAGAAGTCCGTCGCCTACCTCAAGGAACGGCAGGCCTTCGGCGGACCGCTGATCAAACAGCAGGCGCTGCTATTCGAACTGGCCGACATGGAAACGAAGATCTTCACGGCCAGGACCCTGTTGTGGCGGGCCGCGGCGGCCCTGGATGAAGGTGCCGACGACGCGCTGAAACTCTGTGCTATGGCCAAGCGCGTGGCCACCGATGCCGGTTTCGAAACCGCTAACGCCGCCATCCAGCTCCATGGCGGATACGGATACCTGAGTGAATATGGTTTGGAGAAAATCGCCCGTGACTTGCGGGTTCACCAGATCCTCGAGGGGAGTAACGAGATCATGCGCCTGATCATCGGCCGGATGATCGCCCAGGAATAGGGGATCGGACACCTCGATTTTGGGCGGTATCCACTTTCGTGTAGAGTCATATCTCGCAGCGCGGGGTGGAGCAGTTCGGTAGCTCGCCGGGCTCATAACCCGGAGGTCGCAAGTTCAAATCTTGCCCCCGCAACGAGATGAAGAACCCCGATTCGGCATGACGCCGGATCGGGGTTCTTTTCGTGTCCCCGGTCGTCCGTGACCGACCGGTCACGGACCACCGGGTGGAGCGGGAGGTGCCGGGCTTCGTGGTCCCTAGCCCAGCTCGGGCGTCGGGCTGCCTCCGGCCTTCAGGGCCGCCAGGCGGGCCTCCACCTCGGTCTGCTCGCCGAGGTCCTCGAGGGACTCGAACTGGGCGTCGAGGCTGGAGGCCGAAAGCTCTGCGGCGCCCTGGACGCGGGCTTCCTCGCGCCTGACCTTCTCCTCGAAACGCGAGACCTCGCTGTTGGGGTCCATGATGTCGATGCTCTTCAGGGCATCCTGGACCTGGGACTGCGCCTGCGTGGACTTGGCCCGTGCGACGAGCGAATCCCGTTTGGCCACCAATTCCTGACGTTTGGTGTTCATGGCGTTCAAGCCGCTTTTGAGCTTCTCGACGATCTCCTCCTGCGAGGCGATAGTCGGCTCGACGGATTTGGCTTCGTCCTCGGACTGCATCTGACGCTGGATGGCGACCTTGGCCAGATTGTCGAACTTCTTGGCGTTCTCGTCCTTGCCGGCGGCCCGGAACTCATCGGCCTTCCGCGATGCGGCGAGGGCCTTGTTGCCCCAGTCGCGGGCATTCTCCTGGTCTTCCTGATGGTCCTGTTGGAGCATGCGCAGGTTGCCGATGGTCTGCGCGACCGCCGTTTCCGCCTCGGCGATGTTGTTGGTGTAGTCGCGCACCATCTGGTCCAACATCTTCTGCGGGTCCTCGGCCGAATCGATCATGGAGTTGATGTTGGCCTTGGCCAGTTGGGCGATGCGCCCAAAGATTGACTGCTTGATCACGATGTCACCTTCCACTGGGGTTTAACTGGTCTGGTCCTGCAACCGGCGGCCGAACCGCCGGAATCCTGTGGGAGCCCGGGCGGCGGCTCAGAAATTGCCGCCCCCGCCTCCACCGCCGCAGCCGCCTCCGCCGCAGCCGCCTCCACCGCCGCCGCCGCCGACACCACCGCAGACAACACTGCCGCCGAGGCGCGC
>JAKDMV010000157.1 GCA_030452125.1 Micrococcaceae bacterium | reverse complement strand
GGCCAGGGCCACGATGGCAAATTCAGCGGTGGCGATCCCCTCCTCACCGCTTCCCGACCCGGAGCCGATTTCCGCGGCGTCCTCCGGGCCGCCGGCCCTGGTGTGGCCTCCGGGGTCGACCTGTTCGTCCTGCTCGTTCATGATGTTCTCCATTCCTTCCGGCTACGGGCCCCGGCACGGGACCTGCCTCCACCCTCCGGTGCCCACGGCCGGGGGCGGGGGCGGGGCCGGCACGCTCTGGACAACGGCGTGGCCGCCACCACCTGTGAGGGATCCGTCGGCGGCCACGGGGCCATGAAGACGCCCGTCCGGCTAGCCCAGCGCCGGGAGCAGGGCCATGACCACGGGAACGATCCCGAGGCAGATGAAGGCCGGTAGTGCGCAGACGCCCAGCGGGATGACCATCTTCACGCCCAGTTCGGCCGCTTCCTTCTCCGTTCTCCTGGCCTCGCTCCGTCGGGCCTGGTCCGCGGCGGAACGGAGCAGGCCCGACGTGGCCGCCCCGGTGAGGTGGGCGAAGGCCAACGCCTCACCGATTCCGAGCAGCTCCGCGGGGGCGGCTTGCCAGGCCCGCTGCCAGTCGATGCCCAGGTCCAGGCATCGGACCACCGGCTGCAACCCCCGGCAGGGGGCCACCTCACGCGCCAGGGTCGCCAGGACCCCGTTGACCGGAAGCCCGGCGTCGAGCAAGGTCGCGGCCAGTTCCAGCAACAGCGGAACATCCGCGGTCGTCGGGTGCTGGTCCCCGGCTCCGGAGGCCTGCTTCCCGGCCCCTGTCGCTGGGCCGGCGGCGGGGCCGGGTCCGGCCCACGGGCCGCGCCGGACGGCCAATGACCACCAGGCCGTCATCCCGGCCAGGAGCGCGGCAACCAGGACCATCACCGGCTCCGTCCCGCCCCCCGGGTGCGCCCCCGGCGCCGATGCGGCCGGGGCGGCCCCAATAGATGCCTGCTCCACAGCGCGTTGGCCCACCAGAGTCCACCCCCGGCCACCAGGCACATCCGTCCCAGATCGGTTCCGGTGAGTGTTCCGAGGGGGTCCGCCCCCATGAGTTGGGCCAACCCCAATCCCAGGGCAGGCAACCAGGCCAGCAGCTTCTGCGTCATCCGTGGTCCGGCCAAGGCAGCCTCGAGGGCCCGGCGACGGTCCTGTTCGGCTTCAAGCTGGTCGGCCAGGCGGTGCAGCAGATCGCCCAACGCGGCCCCCGTGGACTCCGAGAGGCTGATGCACCACAACAGCCGCTGCCAGGCGTGCCGGAATTCCGGCCGGTCACGCAGATGGCGTTCGATTCCCGCCGAAGACCCCGAACCGGTTTCCTGGCAGATCCGGGCGGCCCGACATCCCGACACGATGTCCCGGGCGCCGGCAGCGCCACCGGCCCGTGGGCCCCTGCCTCCCACAGCGGACCCGCCGGCTGGTCTTCCGGCTTCCCCGGCGTGCGGGATCCTCAGGTCCCAGCTGGATTCCAGCAGCAGCCAGGCTTCCCCCGGGTGGCGCCCCGAACGCAGCAAGGCGGCCAGTTGGCGCATCATTTCGACGTGGTCGTCCAGCCCCGCCCCCGATGCCGGGCCGGGGCGATGGAACCATCGGCGTTTCCTGCCCGGGTCTCCGCCGGCTCCGGGCTCCTGCGTCCTCCTCGCGGCAGCGGGCCGTCCCGCAGCGGCTGCGGGGACGGAAGGCAGCGACCGGCTGGTCGGCAGGAACCAGCAGGCGAGCCCGGCCAACACGCTGCCGGCGAGGATCACCAGGGACATGGGATCGACCTTTCGGCCAACAGTCCGGCCAACCATGGGGCCGAAGGTCCCGGCCGCAGGGCCTGATCGGTCCCTGGGTGCAGCACCGGAGAGACCGTGAGGAACCCGTGCCCGTCGGGGACCAGCCGCCCCAATTCCAGCGGGGTGCGGCGTCCTCCGATCCGGCCCATGTGGATGACCAGGTCCAGGGCGCTGCCGGTCTGGACGGCGAGCGCGGTGCCGGTCATTCCCGACAGGGCCGCCAGGGCCGCCAGCCGTGCGGGGACCGCGGCGGCGGAACTGGCATGCACCGTGCCGCCGGCGCCGTCGTGCCCCGTGTTCATGGCGGTGAGGAAGTCGCTGACTTCGGCACCACGGCATTCCCCCACCACCAACCGGTCCGGGCGCATGCGCAGGGCCTGCCGGACCAGTTCGGTCATCCCCACCGCCCCGGCCCCCTCGATGTTCCCGGTCCGGCATTGCAGGCCCACCACATGGGGATGGTCTGGTTCCAGTTCCCGGGCGTCCTCCACGATCAGCAGCCTCTCGGTGGGTTCCGATTCCCCCAGCAGCGCCCCGAGCAGCGTGGTCTTGCCGCTGCCGGTGCCCCCGCTGACCAGGAAGTTCAGCCGGGCCCGGACCACGGCGAGCAACACCGGATGCCAGGGGTTGGACGTGCCCCCGGGCAGGAGCGCTTCCAGTCCCGCGGACCGACCTGGTCTGATCCTCACCGAGATCAGGGGGCCGCCGGTGGAGATGGGAGGCAGGACCACATGGATGCGGTAGCGTCCCACGACGACGTCGGCGAAGGGTTGGGCCCCGTCCAGCCTCCGCCCTCCCGAGGCGGCCAACCTCACGGCCAGGGCCCTGATCCGTTCGGGGTCGGTGAAATGCAACGCGGTCCGGCACAACCCCTCCTCGCCGTCCCGCCAGACCCGTCCCTCGGCGTCGACGAGGACATCGGTGGTGCCCGGTTCATCGGCGATGGCCTGCAAGGGGCCCAGACCCTGCAGGTCCTCCTGGAGCAGGCGGATGACCTGGGCCGCACTACTGCTGCCGACCACCAGTCCCGAGGCCCGGACCGCGTCGGCCAGATCCGCTCCGGTCAACGGTCCGGCCCCGCCCAGGGCCCGTCGCCGCACCTCTTCGAGCAGGCGTTCGTCGAGGTCCGGACCACCGGACCGGGCCGAGGCCCGCGGATCCCAGCGACGCCGACCGGTGGGCTGGTCCCGGGCCCCGGCGGCGGGCGACCCGTTGAGGCTCATGAGGCCACCGGTCCGGTGTCTGCCGGGTCGTCCACAGGCGGGAGGGACCACCCCACGATGCCGGCGAGTCGACGGCGCAACCGGCGGCGCGTGAGCACCCCACCCAGCCGTCCTTCCCCGGCCGCCGCGGAGAATGCGGCGCTTGCGGGGACGTATCCCAGCAGTTCCAGCCCCGTGGCGGAGGCCAGCCGGCCGGCATCGACCCCGGTGGGCAGGCGTCCGGTGACCACCAGGCGGCAGGGGCTTCGGTGGGCAGGCCCGTCACCGGGCACCGGTGGTCCGGTGCCGGTCATGGTACCCGGGGCCACCACGATGACCGAGTCCGCCAGCGAGGACAGTGTCTGATCCACCCCTGCAGTCCTGCCGGCATCGACCACGACCGTATCGAAGGTCCTGCGCGAGGCGGCGATGACCTCGTTCACCATCGCCGGCGGGACCGGTGCCGGCAGGCCCCCGGTCCAGGTCAGCACGGTGGTGCCCTCGCTGGAGGGCAGGACCTCGGCAAGATGCCCGGGGGCGATGCGGCCCCTCGAGCGCATGAAGTCCTCCCAGCCAACCCCGGAAACCGCCGGCCGGCCCAGCAGTGGCCACAACCCCCGGCTATGCGGATCCGCATCCACCAGCAGGCTCCGGACACCGCGGCGGGCGGCTCCCACCGCGGCGAGCACGGCCAAGGTGGTGGTGCCGGCACCCCCGGTGGCCCCGGAAAACACGGTGACCCGTCCCC
>JAKDMV010000048.1 GCA_030452125.1 Micrococcaceae bacterium | reverse complement strand
GCTAGGGACCGCTTTCACCCCGCCACCACCCATGCACGGCCGGCGCCGTCGTGCCCCAATTCGCCGGCATCACCCGAAAAGGCGGGCCGGTCCCCGGGTGTGCTACCGGTGACCGGCCCGCCTTCTCGGGTCGGGGTGCGGCGGCCCGCAGGCTGCCGCACCATCCGCTACTGGCGCATGCCATCCCTCTTACTGGACCCGCCGTAGTTCTGCGAGGAACCGACGATGTCGCCGGACTTCCACTGGTCCCAGCCGGGCTGGTCCTTCATGAAAGCCTCGATCTCGTCCTTGGTGGCCTCGAGCTTGGGGTCATGCTTGAGGTACCAACGGGTCTCGCGCACGATCAGCCCGGAGAGGACGATCAGACCGATGAGGTTCGGCAGAGCCATCAGTCCGTTCATGACATCCGAGAACGCCCAGACGACCTCGAGCTGCACCGTGGCACCGATGAAGACGACCAGGGACCAGACGACACGGAACGGCATGACCGTTCGGCGCCCGAAGAGCTTTTCCATATTGCGTTCGCCGTAGTAGGACCATCCCAACAGGGTGGAGAAGGCGAAGAGCACCAGACCGATCGTCACGACCCAGTGGCCCCATTCCCCCGGCAGCCCGTGGCTGAAGGCCTCGCCGGTCATCAGTGCCGCGGAGATCTGTTCCCCGGATTCCGGATCGGTTTCGCTCCAGGCACCCGTGGTCACGATGACCAGGCCGGTGAAGCTGACCACGATGATGGTGTCGATGAAGGTCTGGGTCATGGAGACCAGGCCCTGGCGGACCGGGTGCGAGGTCTGCGCTGCGGCAGCGGCAATCGGCGCCGAACCCAGGCCGGACTCGTTGGAGAACAGGCCGCGGGCCACACCGAACTGGATCACGATGATGATCGCCGAACCGGTGAAACCGCCCACCGCTGACGTGCCGGTGAAGGCGTCGGTGAAGATCAGGCCCAGGGCCGCGGGAACCTGGCCCAGGTTGGCCAGCAGGATGTAGATGGCACCCAGGATGTAGAAGACGATCATCACCGGGACCAGACCGGCAGTAACGCGGCCAATGGATTTGATGCCGCCGACCAGGACGATCATGGTCAACACGGTCAAGGTCAAGCCGGTGAGCCACAGCGGGGCACCCCAGCTGCTCTCGACGTTGGCGGCAATGGCGTTGCCCTGGGTCATGTTGCCGATGCCGAAGCTGGCCAGGACGGCGAAGATGGCGAAGGAGAGCGCCAGGATCTTGCCGAACGGCCCCTTGATGCCGCGTTCGAGGTAGTTCTGCGGGCCACCTGACTTTTCACCCGCGGCATCGGTGCCGCGGAAGCGGACGGCCAGGAAGGCCTCCGAGTATTTCGTGGCCATGCCCAGCAACCCGGTAATCCACATCCAGAACAGGGCGCCCGGGCCGCCGATGCCGATGGCCGTGGCGACACCGACGATGTTACCGGTACCCACGGTGGCCGCCAGAGCGGTGGTCAGCGCCTGGAACTGGGAGATATCCCCCTCGGTGCCGGGATCCTTGCGCTTCAGGATCCCCAGCCGCAAGGCGGCACCCAGTTTCAGGAACTGCAGCCCCCCCAACCTGATGGTCAAATACAGCCCTGCCCCCAGAAGTAAGGGGATCAGCAGGAACGGGCCCCAGACGATACCGCTGATATCGCCCAGCACCTCCGTCACGCCATTCAAATTCATGGTGGATCTAACCTTTCAACAGCTATGCGAGTGTTGGGTGTGAGTGATGAAGTTCACACATATGCCACAGCATAGTTTGTCGAACCTGTTTCCGGGCAACAGGTGGCGGCGTGGCGGCCTAGTAGCCGAAGTCCCCGGGCGTGTCGAAGGGGCCGACGACCGTGACCGTTCGAGCTCTGGAGGCCAGTTCGCGGGCCAGCGCCTGGACGTCCTCGACGGTGACGGCCCTGACCCGGGCCAGCGATTCGTCCAGGTCCTGGAAGACGCCGGTCACCAGTTCGGCTCGACCCAGACGGCCCATGCGTGAGCCCGGATCCTCCAGCGCCAGGACCATGCCGCCGGAGAGCTGGCCGACGGCCTTGCGCAGTTCCTCCGGGCTGATCCCCTCGGCGGCCAACCGGTCCAGTTCCTCCCCGAGCAGCCCGATCACCTGCCCGGTCTTGACCGGGGCGCAGCCGGCATACATGCCGAAGTATCCGACGTCGGAATAGGCGGCGGAGAAGGAGTAGGTCGAATACACCAGGCCGCGCTTCTCGCGGATCTCCTGGAACAGGCGCGAGGACATGCCCCCGCCGAGCACTGCGTTGAGCACGCTCATCACGTGGCGTCGCTCGTCGGTGGCGACGATGCCCGGGCAGCCCATGATGATGTTGGTTTGTTCCACGGGACGGCGGATGACGTCGATGGTGTGTTGTCCGCTGACGGGCACCGGTTCCGTGCTGCGCCGGGGTTCGGGGGCGGCCCCCTCCTCGAGCGTCCAGCCGGAGGCACGCAATGCCTCGATGACTTGGTCGCAGACTTCGTCGTGGTCCAGGGACCCGGCGACGGTGATGACCAGTTCGCTGGGTTTGTAGAAACGACGGTAGTGGTCCAGTACGGCCTCGCGGCCGATCCCCAGGATCGCTTCGGGGGTCCCTCCGATGGGGCGGGCCAGCGGGTGCTCCCCCAACACTGCGGAGACGAAATGTTCATGGGCGACGTCGCCGGGGTCGTCGCCGTCCATGGCGATCTCCTCGAGGATGACGTCGCGTTCCTGCTCGAGTTCGCCGGGATCGAGGACGGCGGAGGTGATCATGTCCGCGATGATGTCGATGGCCAGCGGCAGATCCGCGTCCAGGACGCGGGCGAAGTAGCAGGTGCTTTCCTTGGCGGTGGCGGCATTGGATTCGCCGCCGACCTCGTCGAAGGCCGTGGCGATGTCCATCGCGCCACGGCGTGAGGTGCCCTTGAAGAGCAGGTGTTCCAGGAAGTGGGTCGAACCGTGTTGGCCCTCGACCTCGTCCCGTGAACCGACACCGACCCAGAAGCCGATGGTGGCGGAGCGCTGTCCGGGCATGGCCTCGGTCAGCACCCGCACCCCGCCGGGGAGGACGGAGCGGCGCACCAGCGCCCCTCCGGCCTCCCCGGCCAGGATGGTTGGATCCCCGTACTCGATCGGCGAGCCGGCCTCTGAAGCGCCCTGCTCAGCGGTGTACGGGAACATTCCCGAGCCGTGAAGCGGCAAAGGAATCAAAGCCATGGGTGGTACTCGTCCTTACGCGTCGACGGCCGAGGCTTCGGCCTCTTCAGCCACGACGGGCGCCAGGGAGAGCTTTCCGCGGTCATCGACCTTGGTGATCTCCACCTGGAGCTTCTGGCCCACGGAGACGACGTCCTCGACGTCCTCGACGCGCTTGCCACCGGAGAGCTTGCGCAGCTCCGAGATGTGCAGCAGGCCGTCCTTGCCCGGGGTCAGGGACACGAAGGCGCCGAACGTGGTCAGCTTCACCACGGTCCCGAGGTAGCGTTCGCCGACCTCCGGAACCATCGGGTTGGCGATCGCGTTGATGGCGGAACGGGCGGACTCGGCGGACTCGCCGTTGGTCGCACCGATCAGCACGGTGCCGTCATCCTCGATGGAGATGTCGGCCCCGGTGTCCTCCTGGATGGTGTTGATCATCTTGCCCTTCGGGCCGATGACCTCGCCGATCTTATCCACGGGGATCTTCACCGAGATGATGCGCGGAGCGAATTCGCTCATCTCATCCGGGGCGTCGATCGCGGAGTTGATCACCGAGAGGATGTGCAGGCGTGCTTCACGGGCCTGTTTCAGCGCGGCGCCGAGCACGGAGGCCGGCAGGCCGTCGAGCTTGGTGTCCAGCTGGATGGCGGTGACGAACTCCGAGGTACCGGCGACCTTGAAGTCCATATCGCCCATGGCGTCCTCGGCACCGAGGATGTCGGTCATCGCCGCGTAGCGGGTCTGGCCGTCAACCTGGTCGGACACCAGGCCCATGGCGATGCCGGCCACCGGGGCGCGCAGCGGCACACCGGCGTTGAGCAGCGACAGGGTCGAAGCGCAGACCGAGCCCATGGAGGTGGACCCGTTGGAGCTCAAGGCCTCGGAGACCTGGCGGATCGCGTAGGGGAATTCCTCACGCGTGGGCAGCACCGGCATGATGGCGCGCTCGGCGAGGGCACCATGGCCGATTTCGCGGCGCTTGGGCGAACCCACGCGGCCGGTCTCGCCGGTGGAGTACGGCGGGAAGTTGTAGTTGTGCATGTAGCGCTTGCGCGTCACCGGCGACAACGAGTCGATCTGCTGCTCCATCTTGAGCATGTTCAGCGTGGTGACACCCATGATCTGGGTTTCGCCGCGCTCGAAGATCGCCGAACCGTGCACGCGGGGCAGGACCTCGACCTCGGCGGTGAGCTGGCGGATGTCCGTCAGTCCACGGCCGTCGATGCGGACCTGTTCGGTGAGGATGCGCTGGCGCACGACGTGCTTGGTCACCGCGGCGAAGGCCTTGGAGACCTCCTTCTCGCGGCCTTCGAACTGCTTGCCTTCGGCGGCGAGCTGCTCGACGACCTCGTCGCGGTAGGCGCTGGAGGCGGTGTCGCGCTCCTGCTTATCGGCGATCGCGAAGATCTCCGTGAGCTTGGCCGATGCGGCGGACTCGACGGCGGCGTAGGCGTCGTCCTCGAAGTCGCGGAAGACCGGGAACTCGACGGTCGGCTTCGCGGCGCGGGCGGCCAGATCGGCCTGCGCGTCGCAGAGGACCTTGATGAACGACTTGGACGCCTCGAGGCCCTCGGCCACGACCTCTTCGGTCGGGGCGGTGGCGCCGTTTTCCTTGATCAGGTTCCAGGCGTGGTCGGTGGCTTCGGCCTCGACCATCATGATGGCGACGTCGTCACCGCTCACGCGACCGGCGACCACCATCGAGAACACGGCGTTCTCCAGCTGGGAGTGCTTCGGGAAGGCGACCCACTGGGCACCGTTTCCTTCGTCGACCAGGGCAACGCGGACGCCGCCGATGGGGCCGGAGAACGGCAGGCCCGAGAGCTGCGTGGACATCGAGGAGGCGTTGATGGCCACCACGTCGTACAGGTCGTCCGGGTTCATGGACAGGATGGTGACGACCACCTGGACCTCGTTGCGCAGGCCCTTGACGAAGGCCGGACGCAGCGGGCGGTCCATGAGGCGGCAGGCCAGGATGGCCTCGGTCGAGGGGCGGCCCTCGCGGCGGAAGAAGCTGCCGGGAATGCGGCCGGCTGCGTACATGCGCTCTTCGACGTCCACCGTCAGCGGGAAGAAGTCGAAGCCCTCGCGGGGGTGCTTGCCGGCCGAGGTGGCCGAGAGCATGGACGTGTCGTCGTCGATGTAGACCATGGCAGCGCCAGCTGCCTGCTGGGCCAGACGGCCGGTCTCAAAGCGGATCGTGCGCGTTCCGAACCGGCCATTGTCGATGACCGCTTCTGCGAACTGAATTTCGGGACCCTCCATGGAGAGTCACCTCCGTTTCTGTTGTGGCGCAGGCCCAGCCGATCCTCTCCTCCGGTTCCACCGGAGGGGGCACCCGGTCTTCGATCGAGGCCCACGGGGTTGCCGGCGTCGTGCCGGATTCCCGTAAACCACTACCGAGGACCGCGAATGTCCTTGATGGCTGGCTTCCTGCGGTTTTCATTGGTGTTGGCGGCGTGGGGCCTCCGGCCCCGTGCCCGGAAGCGGCCCTCCGTCGGGAGGACCGCTTCCGTGGAACCGACTAGCGGCGCAGGCCGAGGCGCTCGATGAGCGTACGGTAGCGGACGATGTCGGTGTTCTTGAGGTAACCGAGCATGCGGCGACGACGTCCGACCATGCCCATGAGGCCACGGCGGGTGTGGTGGTCGTGCTGATGCGTCTTCAGGTGTTCCGTCAGGTCCAGAATGCGACGTGAGAGAACAGCAACCTGCACCTCCGGGGAACCCGTGTCGCCTTCGTGGGTGGCGTAGGCCTTCATGATTTCGGTCTTGACAGTAGCGTCGAGGGCCACATTAACTCCTGGAGTTGTACCGCGAACAGTTGATTTGCCGTCTCCGGCGTGATGACACGCAACCGCGGACTGCAGCGCACACCACCAGCCAGTCTATCATCACCGGTGACTACCGACGATGGGCCCTCCAGGCGTGGGTGAAGTAGGGCAGCCCCAGCTCTTCGCCCGGCTCGTGCCCCAGATGCTCATGGAGGTACCAGTCCAGGTTCCCCTCGACCCGGGCCCGGATGGGTGCCTTCGCCCGCAGGTAGTAGCTGCGTGATTTGGCCAGTTCAATCAACAGTTCCGGGGTCACCGTCTGCTCCCAGTGCAGGCCCATCGACTCCCACCCGGTGAATTCCGGCCCGATCTCCGGAACGAACCCGGGACGGTGCACGTCACCGGCATGCATGATGCGACTGAGCCGGTGCACCCAGGGCACGGTGACGTCCAGCTGGTTCCAAACCAGCGCCAACCGGCCTCCAGGGCGCAGGATCCGGGCGGTCTCGGCGGAGGCGGCCGGAACGTCCACCCAATGCCAGGACTGCGCCGCGGTGGCCACGTCGAAGGATCCCGCCGGAAGGCAGGTCTGCTCGGCGGTGGCCAGCACGGTGGTGATCGATGAGGATTTCAGCCGCAATTGGGCGAGCATGTCCTCCGAGGGGTCCACCGCGGTCGTACGCAGTCCCCGGGCGGCCAGTTCCCTGCTGAGGATGCCGGTCCCCGCCCCCAGGTCCACTGCGTCGCGGGCCCCGGCGGGGAGCAGGAAGTCAACGACCTCCGCGGGGTAACCCGGGCGAACGGCATCATAGAGCCCTCCCCCGTGGGCGAAGGCGGCGCCGAAGGACCGGCGGCGGGAGGCTTCGATGGCCGGCCCGCCGGCAGGAAGATTGGGAAGCGGGGCGTCCGGTGCGGGCCGGGTCACCGGTTCGACGGGCTCGCGCTCAGGCGCCGGCCCGGTCATGTTCCAGGACCCCGCGGGCCAACTCGACGTCCTCGTTCATCTGCTCAATCAACGCCTCGATGCCGTGGTAGGCGACCATCGGTCGCAACCGGGCCACGAATTCGACGACGGATTGCTGGCCGTAGAGATCGAAGTCCCCGACCTCTTCATCGGGACGGTCGATGACATGGGCCTCGACCTGCCGGCTCACCCCTTCGAAGGTCGGGTTCGACCCGACGGAAATGGCGGCAGGCCACCGCATGCCCGCCTCGTCGACGAGCCAGCCGGCATAGACCCCGTCGGCGGGGATGATCCCCGAGGCGTCGGTGGCCAGGTTCGCCGTCGGAAACCCGAGTTCACGCCCCCGGGCGGCCCCGTGGACGATTTCCCCGCGCATCCGGTGGGCGCGACCGAGGATCTCGTTGGCGGTGGCCACGTCCCCGTCGGTGAGGGCCTCGCGGATCCAGGTGGAGGACCAGCGGCGGGTCTCACCGACATCGTCGATGCCGATGACGTCGAATCCGTGGATCCTTCCCAGCTCGACCATGGTGTCGAAGTCCCCCGCGTTCCCGCGCCCGAACCGCACGTCATGACCGACGACGACGGCGCAGGCGTGCAGCCGGTCGACGATGACATCCTGGACGAATTCCTCGGCGGTGGCCTGGGAGAAGGCCAGCGTGTAGTTCACCATCAGGACCGCGTCCAGACCGGTCTCGGCCAGTGAGTCCACCCGGTCGGCCAACCCCATGATCAGGGGCAGGTAGCTATCGGGACGGTGCACCTTCGCCGGATGCGGATCGAAACTGATGGCCACGGCGGCAGCACTGCGTTCGCCGGCCAGACGGGTCAGCGTGGACAGGACCTCGCGGTGGCCGCGGTGGACACCATCGAAGTTGCCGATGGTCACGACGGATGGCCCGAAGTCCGGGGGGACGGATTCGAGGCCTTTCCAGTAGTGCACTGTGCTCCTTGGGAATGCGGCGGTTGTTCGGTGGCCGGGCTGACGCCTTTCCATTATTCACGATCGGCCCCCTGAAGCTGAATTCGGCTAGCTGTCGGCTTCCGCTTCACGATGCCGGTTCAGCCACCACAGGCCGATCAGTGGCAGCACCAACGGGATGTATCCGTACCCCTGCCCGAAGTGCGACCAGACCGCCGGGTGGGCGAAGTCCTGCGGCAGCGCGAAGGACAGGATGCCCACCACGATGACCCCGATCAGCTCGATGAGCACCGCCAGGAAGGACACCTTCCAGCTGCCGGGCTTCTTCGAGGCCAGGGCGATGGTCGCGATGATGTAGATGATGGCGGCCACGGCACTGAGGGCATAGGCCAGGGGCGCTTCACCGAACTTCGTCAGGACCTGGTAGCCGGCGCGGGCCGTGGAGGAGATCGCGAAGATCCCGTAGACGGCGATGATGATCCGCCCCAGCCCGGCTTGGCGGCTGTTCGGGCGCTGGGTGGCTGGTGCATTCATACGAGGGTGGCTCCATCCCAAATCTGTTCCATGCGATACAACATGACGAATACGGTGAGGCCGACGGCGGCCAGGACGGCGTTGGACCAGCGGGTCTTGTCGGTGATGGCCCAGGCGAAGGCCACGACCGGGACGAACAACGCGGTGGCCACGTACCCCCAGAACTCCCAGGCTTCACCGGAGATCGTCTCCCCGCCCGCCTGGCGGACCGCCGCGGCGATGCCATAGACGATGAGGAAGACCTCCACGGCGGCCACGGAGATGATGGCGTAGTCGTCCGGGTGGTCCCGCAGGATCGTGGCGACGACGCTGAGCACGACGGAGAGCGCACAGATGATCACCCCGGCAATGAAGAATCCATCGACGATCACGGTGGGTTGCTACCTTTCGGCTGGCGGGCGGGGTCGGGTGTGCGGGCTCAGGCGGTGACGAAGACGATCTCGGGCTTCGCGGCGCCGCCCTTGTTCTTCAGCAGGGCCACGCAGGTCCCGTCCGGGGAGAAGGCGGCAGTGACGGCATCGTCCTGGGCATTGGGCCCGATCCGGCGTCCGAAGGACAGTTCGGTGGCTTCCTCGGCACTGAGTTCGCGGTTTTCGAACAGGGCCCGGGCCGCTGCATCCAGGGAAAGCATCCCGAATTCCTCGGCCAGCTGCTCCATGGTCCGGGCGCCGTCGATGCCGTAGGGGCCCACTCGGGTCCTCCGCAGTGCGGTCAGGTGTCCCCCGACGCCCAGGTCCTCGCCGAGGTCACGGGCCAGGGCCCGGATGTAGGTGCCCGAGGAGCATTCGACGGTGACGTCGACGTCCTGGATCTTGCCCCCGCGCAGGCGGCGCACCTCGTGGACCTCGAAGCGGCTGACCGTGACCGGCCGCGAGGGAAGATCCACTTCCTGACCGCTGCGCACCCTGGCATAGGAGCGTTCCCCGTTGACCTTGATGGCGCTGACGGAGGAGGGGACCTGCTCGATGTCACCGGTCAGTCCGGCCACCTCGCGGTGGATCTGTTCCTCGGTGACCGCCGCGGCGATGCGCGCCTGGAGCAGCTCGCCTTCGGCATCGTCGGTGACGGTGTTCTCGCCGAGGCGGATGGTGGCTTCGTACGTCTTGGTGGCCCCGACGATGTAGGTCAGCAGACGGGTGGCCTTATTCACCCCGACCACCAATACCCCGGTCGCCATGGGATCCAGGGTCCCGGCGTGGCCGACCTTGCGGGTCCCTGCGAGACGGCGGGTCCGGCCGACGACGTCGTGGCTCGTCCAGCCCTGGGGCTTGTCGACGATCACCAGTCCCGATCCGACGTCGTCCTGAGCTGTGCTGGCACCTTTTTTCACGCACCCCAGTATAGGCGGCCCGAAGTCCCCGTGTTCACCGCCGCCTCCGAGGGCGGTAAAAGAGGCGGCTCCCCTCCCCGGGCTTTGCCGGTCAGATCCCGTCGGAGGAGACCTCTCCCCCGCGGGCGGCTGCTTCTTCGACGATCTGCTGGACTTCGCCGGTGTTGAAACCGGACCTGACGGCCCAGACATAGGTGACGATGCCCACCAGGAGTTCCACGCCCATGCCCCAGGGGAAATGCAGCACCGGTGATTCCAAGGGGCCGTAGACGCCGAGGTAGCCCACCAGCAGCGAAGCCAACAACAGCCAGATCAGCCACCAGGTCGCGTTCACGTGGCACCGCCCGGTTTTGTTGCTGAAGAACCACAGGGCCGCGCAGAAGGCGATCACCAGGACACAGAACACCGCGTAGTACACCGGGAACGGCCAGCCTCCGGGGCGCTGGGCCTGGGCCCCGCTGAGGACCCATCCGCCGGCGGTGGCCACCCAGATCCACAAGACGAAGAAGATGATGCTGATCGCAAATGCCGGGACCGCCGAGATCCACTTGCTCTTCCACGCATAGTAGGCGGTGAAGAAGGGCAGCCCGATGAATGTGGCCGTGAAGACGTTGGCCAGGGTGGAGAAGCCGCTCCAGTACAGGATCAGCACCGCGGCCAGGAAGGAGATCGGGGACCAGAACCGGTAGGCCCTCAGCCGGAAGGGCCGCTTCAGTGACCCGGCGGTCCTGCGCAGGACCGGTAGCCCCACCCCGCCCATGATGTAGGTCAGCACCGCCGCCGAACTGATGAACCCCACCAGTTGGTACCAACTCGGTGCCGGGACGAAGAACACGCATCCGACCACGGCCGAGACGACCAGGGCCACCCAGGGGATCCCGAAGCGGTTGCTCTCGGTGAACTTCTTGGGGATGTTCCGGTACACCCCGAGCCCGTATCCGGTGCGGGCGCCGGTCCCCAGATACACCCACCCGGTGGCCAACGGGGACACGGCCGCATCGATGAGCAGGAAGGTACCCAGGGCCGCCAGCGCCGCGATGTTGGCCGAGCCGAGTGCATGGAACAGCGGCCCGTCCGCCCAGCCTCCGGCCACCAACTGGTCCCATTGACCGCCCTTGAGGCCCATGTCCTTCCAGTTGATGGCCCCGATGAACGCCACTTGCAGCAGGGTGTAGATCACTGCCGGGATCGCGATGGAACCAATGGTCGCCAAAGGGACGTTGCGCTGCGGATTCCTGACCTCCCCGCCGAAGTCCAGTGCCTGCCTGAAACCCAAGAGGGAGAAGATGATGCCCGTGGTGGCGATGGCGTGGAAGATCGGGGGAACTCCCAACGGGGCGAAACCGCCATAGGTGGTGAAGTTGCTGCCGTCGAGGATGAAGAAGAGGAAGATGAAGGTCAACGTCGGCAAGGCGATCTTCCAGATGGTCACCCACCGGTTGGATTCGGCCAGGAACCGGGCCCCGAAGAAGTTCAACACGAAGAAGAGGAACATCAGGACGAATCCGCTGAGGATCCCGGTGGGCCAGCTGAGCAGTTGCACCCCGTCCACGGTGGTCAGGAAATGGGTGTCGGGGAACCGTCCACCGATGTACGTCAGTGTCGCTTCGGCCTCGATCGGCGGGATGGAGACCACGGACAGCCAATAGGCCCAGCCGATGATCCAGCCGGAGAAGGCACCGTGGCTCAGGAACGTGTATCTGACGATGGCCCCGGAGCGGGGAAGCATGGCCCCGAGTTCGAGATAGGTCAGGGCGATCAGGAACACCAGGACCGAGGCGATGATCCAGGACAGGATGGCTGCCGGCCCGGCGACTCCGGCGGCCGCCAACACCCCGAAGAGCCACCCGGACCCGATTTGGGCGCTGACGCCCAGGAACAACAGTTGCGTAAAGGACAGATTTCGTTTCAGGGCCTTATCGGTCGATTCGAATGATCCGCGCTCAGTCTCGTGTGCGAGGCCCATGGTCAACACTTCCTTGTGTTTGACTTGAATCCTTGTTTATTCAGAATAAACCCCTCATAATGCGCACGAAAAGACAAGTTCACCGAAATTTTTGGAAGTCTTTTTTGTGCTCGAGGTCTCCTCGCGATCAGGCTTACATGCCGGGGAAATCCGGCCCCTCCGGGACGACTCGGTCGTGGCATGCCGCCATCGCTTCGGGTGGGACGGGCCTGCCGCTGGCGTTTTGTGCGTTGCTGATGCCCAGCGCCGAGACGACACCGGCCGCGATCATCAGCAGCGCCGCCACCAGAAGTACCCGGTGGAAGGCCGCGAAGTCCAGGACCGGACCGGCGAACCAGCCCACGGCAGCAACGGCGAGGAGACCGGCCACCCGTGACACCGCGTTGTTGATAGCCGATCCGATACCGCTCTGGGCCGGGTCGATGGCCCCAAGGACTGCCGCGGTCAGCGGGGCGACTGTCACCGCCAGGCCCAGCCCGAAGAGCACGACACCCGGCAGAATGTGCTGCCAGTAGTCCAGCGGTTCCGTTGCCGAGAGCATCAGCAGGAAGCCGGCAGCTCCGATCACGGGTCCCACGGACATGAATAGCCTGGGCCCGTATCGACCAGCAAAGGTCCCGAAGAGTGCGGAGAGTGCCAAGGACATCAAGGTCAACGGGATGGTGGCCATACCCGCTGAAAATGCGGTGAACCCTGCCGTCTCCTGCAAGAAGATCGGGATGATGAACGTCCCCAGCGTGATCCCCGCGTAGAACGCCGCGGTGGCCAGGTTTCCGATGCCGAAGTTCCGCTCCCGAAACAAGTGAAGGGGCATCATCGGGTGCCGTGCCGTTTTCTGCCTCCACATGTAGGCGCCCAGACAGGCCAATCCCCCAGCAAGCGGCAGGGAAACCAACGGAGCTGCCCACCCCCGCCCGTCCTGGAAGATCAAGGCAAAGACCGTTCCCCCCAGCCCCAGAGCCGCCAGCAACGCGCCGAGAACATCGATCGGCGTCCGCGCCGAGGGTTTCGCCGGCTCGTGGAGCTTGAGTAGTAGGACCAGGGTGACGGCGATCGGGAGCACGTTGATGGCGAAAACCAGCCGCCATGAAACAGCATCCACCAACAGTCCGCCCAACAGGGGCCCTGCGACGAAAGCGGTCCCCGTCCAGGCCGTCCATTGTCCGATGGCCCGCGCCCTGGGTTCTTCAGCGAAAGTGGAAGTGATCAGCGCCAACGAGCTGGGTACCAGCAGTGCGGCCGCAGCTCCCTGAAGTAGACGTGCGGTCAACAGGACGCCGGTGCTGGGGGCCACGGCACAGAGGAGTGACGCAGCGCCGAAGAAGATGAGTGCGAAGCGGAGCATCCGCACCCGCCCGAAGATATCGGATAAACTGCCCGCCACCATGATCAACGAACCCAGGGTGAGCAGATAGCCGTCGAGCACCCACTGCTGGGTGGTGATTCCCCCGCCCAGTTCACTGGCGATCGCCGGGAGGGCGACATTGACGATGGAGCCGTCGAGAAAGGCCACGAACGAGGCAAGAATTGCCACCCACAACACGGAACGTTCTGACCCGCTCATGGTTTCAGTCCCCTCCGCTGGATACTGCTGAACCGAAGATAGGACCGTGCCCCGGGGAAGTCAATGCCCGCTTCAAGGTGCCTGGAGGTGCTAATTGACCTGCCGGTATCGGCCCCGAAAAGCGACGGCGGCCGTCGTGCAGGTGATCTCCTGCACGGCAGCCGCCGTCGATGGTGAAAGACGCGGGACCTAGACTTCTGTCTCGTCGTCCTCGTCGTCATGCTTATAGGGATCGGCGTCCCCGGCGTGCGTCGCCTCGGAAGCCAGCGCGGCCACCTCGGCGTCACGCTCCTTGGCCTCACGCAGCAATTCCTCCAGGTTGGAGGCGTTCACTGGGATTTCGTCGGCGACGAATTCCAGGGTCGGGGTCAACCGGACGGTCAGGTTGCGCCCGACCTCCTTGCGCAGGATCCCCTTGGCCTTGGCCAGCCCTGCGGCGGCTGCGGCCTTTTCTGCGTCCTCGCCGAGGACTGTGTAGTAGACGGTCGCGTTCTGCAGGTCGTTGGTGACACGGGTGTCGGTGATCGTCACGTTTTCAACGCGGGGATCCTTCACCACCTTGCCGAGCGACTGCGCGACCAGGACCTTGATGCGTTGCGCGAGCCGTGCCGCGCGAGCCGGATCGGCCATGATGCCCTCCTGGGGATACCTTGTGCTGGTTCTTGCTGCTGTGTGGAAAAGAAGACGCCGGGCGCCCGCCCGTCAGGCGAGCGTCCGGCGTCGTACTGCCTTGGCGTCTAGACGCGCGGCTTCTCGCGCATCTCGAAGGTCTCGATGATGTCGCCTTCCTTGATGTCGTTGAAGGAGCCCAATCCGATACCACATTCGAAGTCCGTGCGGACCTCGGTGGCGTCGTCCTTGAAGCGCTTCAGCGAATCCACCGTCAGCTTGTCCCCGATGACCTTGCCATCGCGGGTGACACGCGCCTTGCTGTTGCGTCGGATCGTCCCGCTGCGGACGATCGAGCCGGCGATGTTGCCGAACTTGGAGGAACGGAAGACCTCGCGGACCTCCGCCGTACCCAGCTGGGCTTCCTCGTACTCCGGCTTCAGCATGCCCTTCAAGGCCAGCTCGATGTCATCGATGGCCGCGTAGATGACCGAGTAGAAGCGCATGTCAACGCCTTCCTTATCGGCCAGATCGGAAACGCGCTCGGCAGGCTTGACGTTGAAGCCGATGATGATCGCGTTGTCCACGGTTGCCAGGTTGACGTCGTTCTGCGTGATGGCACCGACGCCGCGGTGGATGACGCGCAACTGCACGCCTTCGCCCACGTCGATCTTGAGCAGTGAATCCTCGAGGGCTTCCACGGCACCGGACACGTCACCCTTGAGGATGAGGTTGAGGGTGTCGATCTTGCCATCGGCAACGGCCTGGTCGAAGTCCTCCAGGGTGATGCGCTTGCGACGCTTCGCCAGCTGGGCGTTGCGGTCGGCCGCCTCACGCTTCTCGGCGATCTGACGGGCGGTCCGCTCATCCGAGGTGACCAGGAACGTGTCGCCGGCCCGGGGGACGGTCGACAGACCCAGCACCTGGACCGGACGCGACGGGGTCGCCGTTTCCAGGTTCTCGCCATTCTCGTTGAACATGGCACGGACGCGTCCGTGGGCCTGACCGGCGACGATCGTGTCGCCGACCTTCAGCGTGCCGGACTGCACCAGCACGGTGGCCACTGCACCACGACCCTTATCGAGGTTGGCCTCGATGGCGATGCCGCGAGCATCCTTATTCGGGTTGGCGCGCATGTCCAGTGCGGCGTCCGCGGTCAGCAGCACCGCCTCGAGCAGTTCCTCGATGCCCAGGTTCTTCAGCGCCGAGACCTCGACGAACATGGTGTCGCCACCGTATTCCTCGGGTACGACGCCGTATTCGGCGAGCTGGCCCTTGACCTTGTCGGGGTTCGCCGCGTCCTTATCGATCTTGTTCACTGCCACGACGATCGGCACGTCGGCCGACTGGGCGTGGTTGAGCGCCTCAACGGTCTGCGGCATGACGCCGTCGTCCGCGGCGACCACGAGCACGGCGATGTCGGTGACCTTCGCACCACGGGCACGCATGGCCGTGAAGGCCTCGTGACCGGGGGTATCGATGAACGTGACGGCACGTTCGTTGCCCTCGTGTTCGTGGCTGATCTGGTAGGCACCGATGTGCTGGGTGATGCCGCCGGCTTCGCCCTCGATAACGTTGGACTTGCGCAGCGCATCGAGCAGTCGGGTCTTGCCGTGGTCGACGTGACCCATGACGGTGACCACCGGGGGCCGTGCCATGAGGTCCTCGTCGCCTTCGTCCTCGAGCTCCTGATCCAGGTCGATGGAGAAGGATTCGAGCAGCTCGCGCTCCTCGTCCTCCGGGGAAACGATCTGGACTTTATAGCCCAGCTCGTCGCCCAGGACGTCGAAGGTCCCCTCATCCAGCGACTGGGTGGCCGTGGCCATCTCGCCGAGGTGGAACAGCACCGTGACCAGTGCCGCCGGGTTGGCTTCGATCTTGTCGGCGAAGTCGGTGATGGAGGCACCACGACGCAGGCGCACGATGGTCTCGCCGTTGCCACGGGGAATGCTCACGCCGCCCAGCGACGGTGCACTCATCTGCTCCAGTTCCTGGCGCTTCGCCCGCTTCGACTTGCGCTGCTTGCCGCGACCGGCGCCTCCCTTGCCGAAGGCACCCTGGGTGCCACCGCGACCGCGGCCACCACCCTTGCCGCCGAAGCCGCCACCGGGACGGCCGGGGCCGCCTGCGCGTCCTGGAGCGCCGGGACGGCCTCCACCGGCCGGGGCCGGACGCTCGGTGCGGTTGGGCATCATGCCCGGGGTCGGGCGGGGCCCACCCGGACGAGTGCTCGGGGCACCGGCACCGGGGCGCGGGGCTCCCGGACGAGGCGCACCCGGACGAGGACCACCGGCACCGGCCGGCGGACGCGGTCCACCCTGGCCTGCCGGGGATCCGGTCCGCATGCCCTGCTGGGACGCGAACGGGTTGTTCCCCGGACGCGGCCCACCGGGACGCGGGGCGCCCGATCGTGCACCGGGACGCGGCCCGCCGGGACCGGAGTCCTTGCCGCGCATCCCCTGCTGGGATGAGAACGGGTTGTTGCCGGGGCGCGGGGCACCGGGCTTGGCGGTCGTCGGACGCGGTGCGGCCGGCTTCGCCGCCGAGGAATCCTCGGCAGCCGGCGCTTCGGCAGCCGCCGGCTTCTCTGCCACGGGCTCCGGAGTCGCCGGGGCAGCGGGTGCTGCCGGGGTCACGCCGGGCTTCGGGGCCGGACGGGCGCCGGGACGCGGGGCGTTGGACGCAGGGCTTGCCGGAGCAGCAGGGGCCGCAGGGGCCGCAGGGGCCTCCTTGGCCGGAGCCGCCGGGGTGGCCGGCTTGGCTGCTTCCGGTGCCTTGGCAGCCGGCTTCGCCGGTGCCTCGGACTGGGGGAATGCGCTCCGTAGTTTCTTGACTACGGGCGCTTCAATGGTCGACGAAGCGGAACGGACGAATTCGCCCAGTTCCTGCAGTTTTGCCACTGCATCCTTCGAAGTGATGCCGAGCTCTTTGGCGAGCTCGTGTACGCGGACCTTGGCCACATTTCTCCTGTCTCGGTCCGCCCCTGCACTCACTTCTTACCGGGTGCGAACCGTCTGTTTCGGGCTTGGTCGGTAGCCGCCCAGAGGCAGCATGCCGATCGTTGCGCATAACTGATTGGTCATCGTTAGGCGCTCATCGCTTGACACTCATCGGGTTTCCATCAGATTTCTGACCCGCTTTCACGTTTGACGGTTGATTCGGTGCTACCACCCGGCGGGGGCGCACCCAGTGCGGCCAATGCAATTTCCACTTGCGAGTCGTCCACGGGGGCCCTGAAGGCCCTGCGGAACGCCCGCCGCTTCACGGCACGGGCTGCACATACCGGTGCGGGGTGCAACCAGGCACCCCTACCGGACTTGCATCGACTGGGGTCGGGAACGACCAATGAGCCTGTTCCTTCGACCACCCAACGCAACAACTGATCCTGATCCGTCGATTCCCGACACCCGACACACGTACGCTGCGGCTGATGCTGCGAGCTCACGCGAGGGAGTCAACTCCTGGGTTGGGGTCGGCGGACCTGAACGGACCACTGACTAGTCTACCGCTTTTCCCACCGCCCATGGGGCATCGGTGCCGACGGTCACTCGGGACGAACCGCCTCGACACGCCCGTTCGGGTTGGCATCGGAGGAAATATCGATCCGCCAGCCGGTGAGCTTGGCCGCCAGACGGGCGTTCTGCCCTTCCTTGCCGATGGCCAGCGACAACTGGTAGTCCGGAACGACCACATGGGCCTGGCGGATGGCCTCATCGACGATGGTGACCGACTTGACCTTCGACGGGGAGAGGGCATTGGCGATGAACCGGGCCGGATCCTCGTTGTAGTCCACAAGGTCGATCTTCTCGTCGTAGAGCTCGTTCATGACCGCACGCACACGCGAGCCCATCTCGCCGATGCAAGCACCCTTGGCGTTGATTCCGGGCTTCGTGGGGCGCACGGCGATCTTGGTCCGGTGCCCCGCTTCGCGGGCCAGGGAGACGATCTCGACGGTTCCGTCCGCGATTTCCGGGACCTCGAGCTCGAAGAGCCGGCGCACCAGGTTGGGGTGCGAACGCGACAGGGTGATGGCGGGGCCCTTCAGGCCCTTGCGCACGTCGGTGACGTAGGCCCTGATGCGCGCACCATGGATATATTTTTCGCCCGGCACCTGTTCCGGTGGTGGCAGGAGGGCCTCGATGGTTCCCAGGTTGACCTGGATCATGATCGGGTTGTTGCCCTGCTGGATCTGGCCGGAGATCAGTTCGCCTTCCTTGCCCTTGAACTGTCCCAGGATGTTGTCGTCCTCCACGTCGCGCAGACGCTGGAGGATGATTTGCCGGGCCGTGCTGGCGGCGATGCGGCCGAAGCCTTCAGGGGTGTCGTCGAATTCGGCGAGTTCGTTGCCGTCCTCGTCGGTGTCGGTGGCCCAGATCGTGACTCGGCCGCTCTTCTGGTCCAGTTCGGCCCGGGCGCGATCAATGGCTCCCGGGGACTTGTGATAGGCCATGACCAACGCCTGCTCGATGGTCGGGATGATCAGGTGCAGTGGAATCTCGCGTTCCGATTCCAGGAGTCGCAGTGCGCTCATATCAATATCCATGTCAGGCCTCCTGCGCCTCGTCGATTTCCGGTACTTCGTCGTCCAGGGGCCCTGGAGTGGTGAACTCGACGTCCACGGTGCCTCGACGGATGTCGCCATAGGCGATCACACGGGGCTCGCCCTGCTTGGGTTTCATGCCCTTCTTCACCGGGACGTCGGGGACGACGGTCACGGTCTCGTCGTCGGCTTCCATCAACCGTCCGGTGATGTTGTCTTCGCCGATCAGGTTGATCTTGACCAGACGACCGATGTTCCGGCGCCAGTGGCGCGGCAACGTCAGCGGACGGCCGATTCCGGGCGAGGAGACCTCGAGTTCATAGGCCGGCCCCGGCTCGGCGGGCGCCTGGTCCATGGCCGTTGATACGGCTTGGGAGACCTCGGCCAGTGTGTCGAGATCGACGCTTCCGGTTCCTTCGAACAGATCCACGATGACGTTCACCGTGCGGTGGTCGGCACTGGAGCGGACCTCGACCTCTTCAAGGAGGAGGTTGTGGGCGGAAACGGTGGGTTCCAGATACTCCTTGAGCCGCTGCCCTTCGGACGGGGTTCCTGCCGGCTGTTCGGACATGACTTCCTCCCACATATTCGATGTTGTGCGTACAAGAGTATCGACAATTTCGCGGCTCCGCCGACGTCGCACCCCGTGGCAGGGCCCGCCGGGCGGTTCACTGGTCCGTCCCCTCGGAAGATCGAGCCCGCCACGGGTGGCATCGAGCCCCTGGTTCAGCGGGGCCCATGGGATGATCGTGTCGATGGTTACACGCTCCCCCTCCCCCCGTGGTCCCCGCCGTTCACCACGGCGCGGGTTCTCCGCAGTGGCCAGGTTCCTGCTGCGCACCTTGGGCCTGCTGCTGGTGGCTGCCATCGTGATCGGTATCGGCACGACGGTCGAAAGCCGTTGGGGCCCGGATTCCCGGGGCGGTGGGCAACAGATGAGCCCACAGGAAAAGGCTTCCCGGACCATGCTCGCCCTGGCAGGAACCGCTGAGGAACTGGCCACCGGAACCTCCGGGCAGGACGCGGGAAGTGCCTCCCCATCCGCCTCGGCTCCTGCCTCGCCCCCGTCGGAGAAGGCCCCGACGGTCGACAAGGCGTCGGCCACCGAGCTGGAACGGATCTCCACCATGTTGCGTCGGCATGTGGAACTTCTCACACCGGGGCTGGCTGCCCACGTACAGCAGGAGGCCGACCAGAGCGCGTCGGCACCTGCCTCACCAAGCGCCAAAACCACGGATCCGGCGACTCCTTCCGCTACTGCGGCATCCACCACCACCTCCGTCACCGAAGTGGCCGTGGAACTGGCCGATACGGCCAACTGGCTGCTGGAGGCCGCCACCGACGCCGCTTCCAGTGAGGTCCCGGCAGTTCTGGGTTCGGGCATCGAACAACGCCTGGCCGCCCAGCGGCTGGCAGGAAAGATCCCCGGGGACGGTGCCTCGAAGAAATTGCCGAAGTTCGTGATCCCCGAGGCAACTCATGCCTGGCAAGATGCCGAGAGCCACCAGTTGCCCGAGGGCTCCTGCGCGGCCGAGCCAACGGATGGCGCCACCGGTAGTCCGGCGGCACCGGGGACGAATGCCGGTTCCTCGGTTTCTGCCACCCCTCTTCCGGCGAGCAGTACCGAGGGTATCTCCGCGCAGGACCAGGCTTCGGCCGGCGCCCTGGAGCAGGCCTCCGATGCTGCTTTCCGGCTTGCGTATGGATACCAGATGGCCGCCGTCAAACAGCCCGGGGATTCGACCCGGAAGGGCTGGGAGCTCTCGGAGGCCTCCGCCGAGCTGGGTCACCGGCTGGAGGATCTGCTGCCTGCCGGATGCACCCCCGTCCGGGAACCGGCCTACCAGCTCCCCCGGGATTTCTCGTCGAAGCCCATCGCGTCGGTCGCCGAGGCGGAGGGCCAGTTGGCGGGCCTGCTTCGTGATGCCGCTGCGGCCTCCGAACAGCCGGTCCGTCCGGCGCTGATCGCGGAAACCTGGCTGTCGGCCGAGCGTTCATTCACCTTGGCGAACACCATTCCCGACCTCACCTGAGGAAGTCATGGACACCGATCGTGCCCGCGATGCCTTTCGCGCTCAGTTCCAGGATCTTCCGGCACCGCTCCGCCACCAGGCGTTGCGGTCGTCGGCGGGAAGGCCCTGGCTGGACACCCTGTGTGAACGCGTCCTGGCCCGATGCGGGAGCTGGCATCTGGTCCCGGATCCTTCAGCGCCGCATCCATTCCTTGCCGGTCACGCGGGGCTCGTGGTTCCCGTCATCGACGCAGCGGGAGCCCGCCTGGCGCTCAAATGCCAGATCCCCGATCCCGTCCTGGCCACCGAGGCCACGGCACTGAATTGGTGGTCCGGGCAAGGCGCGGTCACGTTGTTCGCGGAAGAGGACGGGTTCCTGCTGTTGGAACGTCTGGACCCGGATCACGATCTGGGCTCCATGGCCCTGCCGGAGGCCGTCGAGATCTGGGGGCAGTTGATGTCCCGGCTGAGCCTGCCGGCCCGGGAGCTTACGCCGACGACGGCGGGCGCTGGGATGGTGGAGAGAACCGATGCCCTCGCCGAACGCTGGAACGATGAGCTTCCCGCCCGGTGGGCCGAGCTTCCGCCGGTGCTCCCCCGGCGTCTGCTTGAGGCCGCACTGGAACTCTGCCAGGTTCGCGGTGCCGTCGGCCGACGTGACGACCGGGACTTCCTGGTGCACTCCGAGCTGCACTACTTCAGCGCGCTCCGGCGGCCGCCCACCGGGGAATTCGTGGCCATCAACCCCCACCCAGTGATCGGCGACCGGGAATTCGGCGTCCTGCCGATGCTCGAGAATCGTTTGGCCGACCTGCCCTCCCGAAACTCCGGCCCCGCCTTGCGACTTCGTCTCCGCCATCTCAGTGAAGCGGCCGGACTCGACGAGGAATCGGCGGTGGGATGGGCGGTGGCCCGGGCGGTGGAGGACGTCCTGACCCATGCCGAGGAAGGCCTCTTCGACGAGGCCGAAAGATCCCTCTGGGTGGCGACGGCGCTCAGCGGCGGGGATGTCTCCTCCTTACCGGACGTCCACCGGCTCAACCCCCTGAACTGATTCCCTTTGCTGGCCGGTGGGTCTCAGCTGGTGTCTCCGGGCAGCGGTGGTGCCTGGGACC
>JAKDMV010000047.1 GCA_030452125.1 Micrococcaceae bacterium | reverse complement strand
GTGCAAACTTGCACGTAGTGTAATGACCGTGAATCCGCTCCCCGACTCCCCCAGCAGCGGCCCCTCGCGCCGCGAAATCAATAAAACGGCCACCCGTGCCGCCATCATCGACTCCGCCATGGCGCTGCTGCGCACCGAGGGCTTCGACGCGGTGACCGCGGATCGTGTGGCCGAATCCGCCGGCATCTCCCGGCGCACCTTCTTCAACTACTTCTCCTCCCTCGAAGCCGCCCTGAACGGGCCCACCGAGGCCTTCGTGGACCATGTCCTCCAGCTCTTCGAGGACCAACCCCGCGAACTGCCGATCATGTCGGCGGCGGTGAATGCGCTCAACGGCATCGCCGACCGCAGCCTATTGGGCCCCGTGGCCGAACTGGTCACCGTCTCCCACAGCAGCCCGCAGTTGGACCGGCTCGAACTCGAGGCCTGGAACAACTGCGCCGGACGCCTGGTCGAGACCATCGTGACCCGCGTTCCGGCCACCGACCTGCTGACCGCATCGGTCTTCGCGAACTCCATCATCGGGGCGGGGCGCGCCGCCTTCGACTTCTGGCTCGAACAGTCCGGCGGCGATCTCTCCGATGCCTCACTGACCATTCTGCAGAACTACCTCACCACCGCCTTGAGCCAGCTCCGAGACGGCTTCCCCACCCTGAACGTCCCGGCCGATCCGGCCCAGATCCGAAAGGCCTGAGTCATGGCCACCTTCCTATATAAACTCGGCCGCATGGCCTACCGCCGCCGCTGGGCCGTCATCTCCGCCTGGCTCGTCGGCCTGCTGGCGATCGGCCTCTCGGCCGGCGCGTTCATGGGGACCCTGACCAACAGCTTCTCCATCCCCGGCACCGAGACCCAGCAGGCCCTGGACAAACTCAAGACCGAGATGCCCGAATTCTCCGGGGGCAGCGGGTCGATCGTCTACCAGACCTCGGACGGCCAGAAGTTCACCGCCGCCCAGAAGAAGGCCATCGGCCAGTCGTTGGACGAGCTCGAAGGCCTCCCGGATGTCCGGGAGGCCTCCAACCCCTTCACCACCCAGAAGCAGTTGGATGAGGCCCAGCAGAAGCTCGAGGACTCGAAGAAGAAGCTGGACGACGGGGAGAAGCAGCTCGCGGACGGACGCCAGCAGCTGGCCGACGGCAAGGACCAGATCGCCGACGCCAAGAAGGAGATCGCCGACGGTCGCCGGCAGCTCGAACCCGAACAAGCCAAGATCGACGACGGCCGCGCCGAACTCAAGGAAGCGAAGACCAAACTCGACGGGGCGTCCCAGGCCGGAGCCATCCCGCCGCGGCAGCTTGCCGCCCAGCGCGCCAAGCTGGAGGCCACCGAGAAGCAGCTCGACCAGGGCCAGGCCAAGCTCGACGCCTCGGCGAAGCAACTCGATGCCGCCGAGCAGCAGATCTCTGCGAAGGAATCCGAGGTCTCCGCCAACGAGAAGAAGCTCGAGGAATCGGCGAAGGACATCAAACAAGGCAAGAAGGATCTGGCCCTGGGCCAACGCCAGGCCGAATCCACCGAGGGCATGCGGTTCGTCTCCAAGGACGGCACCACCGTGGCCGTCAACGTCTCCTTCACCGGCTCCGCCGACGCCCTGACCTCCGAGACCCGCGATGAGATCAAGGACATCGGGGCCGAGCCGACCGCCACCGGACTCGAGGTGGACTACTCCACGGAAATCGTCCAGGACATCTCCTCGATCTTCGGGTCGGCGGAGATCATCGGCCTGGTGATCGCCGCCGTAGTCCTGCTGGTGATGCTCGGGACGTTCGTCGCCGCCGGACTGCCGCTGCTGATGGCCGTCCTCGGCGTCGGCGCCGGCGTCGGCGGGACCCTGGCCCTGTCCAGCGCGATCGAGATGGCTTCCATCACCCCGGCGCTGGCCCTGATGCTGGGCCTGGCCGTGGGCATCGACTATTCGCTGTTCATCGTCCACCGGCATCGCCGACAGCTCCTGGACGGCATGGACCTGGAGGAGTCGATCGGCCGGGCCACCGGCACCAGCGGCAACGCCGTGGTCTTCGCCGGCCTGACGGTGATCATCGCCCTGTCCGCGCTGGCTGTTCCGGCCCTGCCGTTCCTGTCCGTGCTGGGGCTTTCGGCCGCCTTCACCGTGGCCATGGCAGTGCTCATCGCCATCACACTCACCCCGGCACTGCTGGGCTTCATCGGCCGCCGGCTCATCAGCAAACGCGCCTGGCGCAAGGCCGCCGCCACGGCAACCACCCCGACGGCCGACCCCGCCGACGAAAGCGTCGATTCCGCCGCCCACCCCAATGCCGCGGGCAACCGCGGTTGGGGCGCCTTCGTGACCAGGAAGCCGATCCTCATGGGTCTGATCGGCATCCTGCTGCTGGGCATCATGGCGGTTCCGGCCCTGCAACTGCGCACCGCCCTTCCCGACGGCAGCTCGGAACCGGTCGATTCCAGCGCCCATCAGGCCTACGAACTACTCAGCGATAAATTCGGTGCCGGCTACAACGGGCCGATCATCGCCCTGGCCGATCTGCCGGCCGGCCTGGACGCCGATGAGGCCGAGGTCAAGAACCTGGACATCGCCGATGACCTGCGCGGCATCGACGGCGTCGTCGCCGCCGTCCCGGTGGGCATCAACGACGCGAACACGCTGGCGGTGCTGCAGATCGTTCCCGAGGAAGGACCGGCCGACCCGGCCACCGAACAACTGGTCACCGACATCCGCAACGCCTCGGACGGGATCGAAGCGGACACCGGGGCCCATCTGGCCCTGACCGGCCAGGTGACCGCCCAGATCGATGTCTCCGAACGGCTGGCGGAGGTGTTGCCGCTGTATCTGGGCATCGTTGTCGGGCTCTCCCTGGTGCTCCTGCTGCTGGTCTTCCGTTCGGTGATCGTCCCGGTATTGGCCACGGGCGGGTTCCTGCTCTCCCTGCTGGCATCCTTCGGTGCCACGGTCGCGGTCTACCAATGGGGGTGGCTCTCGGGGGTCTTCGGGGTCGCGACCCCGGGACCGATCATGAGTTTCCTGCCGATCCTGCTCATCGGCATCCTCTTCGGCCTGGCCATGGACTACCAGGTGTTCCTGGTGTCGGGCATGCGCGAGTCCTTTGCCCACGGCGAGGACCCGAAGGCCGCCGTCCGCTCGGGGTTCGCACATTCGGCCCCCGTGGTCACCGCCGCGGCACTGATCATGACCAGCGTCTTCGCCGGCTTCATCTTCGCCGAGCTGACGATGATCCGGGCGATCGGCTTCGCCTTGGCGATCGGTGTGCTGCTGGATGCCTTCGTGGTCAGGATGACGATCACCCCGGCGATCATGCACCTGCTGGGGCGCCGCGCCTGGTACATCCCCAAATGGCTGGACAGGATCCTTCCGGATGTGGACGTCGAGGGTGCGAAGATCGCTGCGCTGGCCGCCCCCGAGTCCACGGGGCCGGACGGGGCGACCGGCGCCTCCGACACCGGGGGGAACGACCCGGACGGCAGTGGCCCGCCCGCCGGGGGTCCGCGCCATCCGGCGCACCGCGCCGACGGCCCCCACGACGCACTACGGTAGGGGCATGACCATGGACCCATCCTCCCCCAGCCCCGTCAACGCCGATCCCGCAGCCACCGGGGCCGAGGAGGAACCGCCACTGCTGGTATTGGCCTCCCGGTCCCCGGGACGGGCCAGGATCCTGACGGATGCGGGCGTCGGTTTCGAGGCCATCGTCTCCACCGTCGACGAGGACGCTGCCGTCGCCGGGGCCGTCGAGCGTCTGGGAGCTCCCCTGGACGCACCGTCGATGGCGTTGTTGCTGGCCCGCACCAAGGCGGAGTCCGTGGCCGGACTCGAGGCGGCCGACGGCGCCGTGGTCCTGGGCTGCGACTCGATCTTCGAACTCGACGGCGTCTGCTATGGCAAACCCCACACCGCCGAGGTCGCCACCGAACGCTGGCAGACGATGCGCGGGAAGACCGGGGTGCTGCACACCGGGCATTGGCTCGTGGACAACCGCAGCACGGACGAGGACGACGGCGGCACGGGGGCCACCCTGGGCACCGTGGCCTCGGCTTCGGTCAGCTTCGATGAGGTCACCGATGAGGAGATCGAGGCGTACGTGGCCACCGGCGAGCCGCTGCCCTGCGCCGGGGCGTTCACGATCGACGGGCGGGGCGCGGCCTTCATCACCGGTATCGAGGGGGACCCGCAAACAGTCGTCGGCCTGTCGGTGAACACGTTGCGCCATCTGTTGGCCTCGGCGGAACTATCCGTCACCGATCTCTGGGTCTGAACTTTTTCCAGAAAGTACTTGCAGATATGGAAAGTACTTTCTAAGCTGTATGCATCAGGTGATCGGCCTTCCGGCCCCACCGCCCCATCCCAGGAGTCGAGATGCAAACAACAGAGAAGAAGCCAGTCAACGGCCAGCGCTACGCGTGGATCGGCTTTGCCCTGGGCATCGCCTGCATGGTGGCACTTTTCGTCTACGGACTCATCACGGGCAAACCCCAGCTCATGGTCATTGCCAGCTCCGTCGCTGCCCTCCTGGGCGTCGTCTGGGCCTCGACTTCGGCAGCGGCCCAGGCCGCCACACGACGCCGGGCCGTGACCGTCCCGCCGCCGGGTCCGACCCCGGCTCCGGAAGCGCCCCCGGAGCACCCCACGGCCGACGATGCCCGCGGCTTCCTCCGTGAGGCGAACCGGCTGGAGTCCGCCTCCCGCGCCGGGGCGAGCTGGCCGCATATCACCATGCAGCTGGGCCTCGGCGCCATCACGTCACTGACCCTGATCTCCTTCTGGCTCGTCGGCCGTTTCGACGAGTCACTGGTGGCCGTCCCACTGATCGCCCTCTTGATCTGGCTCGGGATCCTCATGGTCTTCATGCTGGTCTTCGGGCGTTCCACCAAGCGCGGCTTCAGCCGTCGTTGGAAGACGTTCATGGCAATTTGGACGGGACTGTGGATCGTCGGGGTCCTCCTGACGACCACCGTATTCTCCGGCGAACTGTGGTTCACTCTGGTGATCACCACCGCCATCACCGTGAACTCGGTGATCGGCGCCTGGTGGGAGGCCCGCTCATGAGCCCCGCTACGGATCGCCACGACGAGCACCCGCGAATGAAGCTCTCCGAGCCGCTGGCCCACCCGGTGCGCTTCTCCCTGGTCGCCGCCATCGCCGGCACCGAGGAAACGGAATTCGCCGTCGTACGCGATCATCTGCAGGTCAGCGATTCCGTCCTCAGCCGCCAGGCCTCCCAGCTCGAAGCCGCGGGGATCGTGAAGATCCGCAAGGGCTTCGTGGGCAAACGCCCCCGGACCTGGTTCTCGCTCACCCGCGCCGGGCGGGGAACCTGGGAACGGCACCTGGCCGCCCTGCGGGATATCGCTGGCGGCGGCTAGGGGCCCCTGTTTTGTAGGATGGCTACAAAATTAGGTGCGGACTCTCCGGAGCATGGTGTGGGATTACGTGGATAACCCACAAGCGCGGGTAGGCTCCAAACAGCAAAGTTTAAGGAGTTCCACCCGCCATGCCCCAGCTGACCAAGGTCCTCATCGCCAACCGTGGCGAGATCGCCGTCCGAGTCATCCGCGCGGCCCGCGACGAGGGCATCGCGTCCGTCGCCGTCTACGCCGAACCCGACCGCGAGGCACTGCACGTCCGACTCGCCGACGAGGCCTTCGCCCTGGGCGGCCAGAGCGCCGCCGACTCCTACCTGGTGATGGATAAGATCCTGGAGGCCGCGAAGGCTTCCGGCGCCGACTCAGTGCATCCCGGCTACGGGTTCCTCTCGGAGAATGCCGAATTCGCCCAGCGAGTCATCGACGCCGGGCTGATCTGGATCGGGCCGCCCCCCGAGGCCATCGCCCAGCTGGGCGACAAGGTGCAGGCCCGGCATATCGCCACCAAGGTCGGCGCTCCCCTGGTCCCGGGCACCAGGGAACCGGTCCGCTCGACGCAGGAAGTCCTGGACTTCGCCGACCAGCACGGCCTCCCCCTGGCCATCAAGGCCGCCTACGGCGGCGGGGGGCGAGGCATCAAGGTGGTCCGCCACCGCGACGAGATCGCCGAGTCCTACGAATCGGCGGTCCGTGAGGCCACCGCGGCCTTCGGCCGGGGCGAATGCTTCATCGAACGTTTCCTCGACGCCCCCCGCCACGTCGAAACCCAGTGCCTGGCGGACTCCGCGGGAAATGTCGTCGTCGTCTCCACCCGCGACTGCTCCCTGCAGCGACGGAACCAGAAGCTGGTCGAAGAAGCTCCGGCCCCCTACCTGAGCCAGGACCAGACCCGGAGCCTCTACGAATCCTCCAAGGCCATCCTGCGCGAAGCGAAGTACGTGGGTGCCGGAACCTGCGAGTTCTTGATCGGCACCGACGGGATCATCTCGTTCCTGGAGGTCAACACGCGCCTGCAGGTGGAGCACACCGTCTCCGAGGAGGTCTCGGGGATCGATCTGGTGCGTGAACAGTTTCGGCTGGCCCGCGGGGAGGAGCTCGGATACTCCGATCCCCAGCTGCGGGGCCACTCCTTCGAGTTCCGCATCAACGGCGAGGATGCCGGTCGCGGGTTCATGCCCGCCCCGGGAACGATCTCCACACTGAACCTGCCCACCGGCCCCGGCGTCCGCGTCGATTCGGGGGTGGAACAAGGCGAGACCGTCTCGGGGAACTTCGATTCGATGATCGCCAAGCTCATCATCACCGGTGCCACCCGCCAGGAAGCCGCCGGCCGGGCCCGCCGGGCCCTGGACGAAATGGTCATCGAGGGCATGCCCACGGTCCTCCCGTTCCACCGTGCCGTCATGGCCGATCCCGCCTTCGTCCCCGCGTCCGGCCCCTTCTCGGTGCACACCCGCTGGATCGAGACGGGGTTCGAGAACACCATCGAACCGTGGAGCCCCTCCGGCGCCGCCTCCACCGAGAGCCCCGACGAACGCCAGAAGGTCACCGTGGAAGTCGGGGGCAAACGCCTCGAAGTCGTCCTTCCTGCCGGCCTCGGCGGATCCTCCGGGGCCGGGAAGAGCAATGGCAAGTCCAAGCGCAAACGCACCAACCGGGGCGGTTCGGGCAGCACCACCACCGGTGACAGCCTGACCTCACCGATGCAGGGGACCATCGTCAAGGTCGCCGTGGCCGACGGCGACACCGTCTCCGAGGGCGATCTGGTGGTCGTGCTGGAGGCCATGAAGATGGAACAGCCGCTGACCGCCCATCGCGCCGGGACCATCAAGGGCCTGACCGCCACCGCGGGAGAGACCGTGTCCGCCGGAGCGGTCCTGGCCAGCATCCTGGACTAAACCTTCGGATCATGACTGAAGGCCTGCCACCCTCACGGGTGGCAGGCCTTCAGTGGTTCGGGAAGGAATTAGGCGACGTTGTTCTCGAAGTCCTGGTCCTTGGTCTCGCCGGTCATCAGCAAGGCCACCATCGTCAGCGCCGCGGCAGCGGCCAGGTAGACACCCACCCAGACGGTGTTCCCGCCTCCGGCCTGCCACAAGGCGATGGCCACGAAGGAGGCCGGGGCCGCACCGATCACCGAGGACAGGTTGTAGGCCACGGCCGAGCCGGTATAGCGCACGTTGGCCGGGAAGAGTTCAGGCAGATAGGCGGCCATCGGCCCGAAGGTCAGCCCCATCAGCGACAGCCCGATGATCAGCCCGACCATGGCCGCCGCGGTTCCGGGACCGAAGAACAGCGTCCAGGAGGCACCGAAGAGAAGGATCAGCAGCGAGACCCCGAGCAGGAACCGGCGCCGCCCGAACTTCTCGGCCAACGGTCCGGAAATGAGGATGAAGATCCCGAAGAACACCATGCCGATGATCAGCATCCAGAGGAACTCGGTCCGCGGGACGCCCAGCCCCGGCACGAAGGCGGCTTCGGCTGCCGCATCGAACACCTTGCCCTTGGCTTCGGCCGCGGCGCGGGCCTGGTCGACGGTGGCCGCCGAGGTGCCGTAGGTCAGCGTGAAGGAGGTCATCAGGTAGAACAGCACGTAGGTGGCGAACATGATGATCGTTCCGGCCAGGACCGGGCGCCAGTGGAATTTGAAGGTCTGTTTGACCGGGGACTTCATGACCTTCTTCTGCGTCACGACGTTCTGGAACGAGACGGATTCGACCAGCTTCAGCCGCACATAGATCCCGACGCCGACGAGCACGGCGGAGAGGATGAACGGCACCCGCCAGCCCCAGGCCTGGAACTGCTCGGGCGAGAGCCCCAGCTGCAGGCCGACGAAGACCAGGTTGGCGATGATGAAACCGATCGGCGCCCCCAGCTGAGGGAAGGTTCCGTAGATGGCGCGCTTATTGGCCGGGGCGTTCTCGGTGGCCAGCAGTGCGGCCCCCGACCATTCCCCGCCCAGGGCCAGCCCCTGGGCGAAACGCAGCAGGACCAGCAGCAGCGGGGCCAGCACCACGAAGCCGCCACTGGCCGCGGGCAGGAAGCCGATGAGGAACGTGGCGATGCCCATGGTCATCAACGAGGCCACCAGGGTCCCCTTGCGTCCCACCTTGTCACCGAAGTGGCCGAAGAGGATCGACCCCAGCGGGCGGGCGAGGAAGGCCACCCCGAAGATCGCGAACGAACTCAGGATGGCGTTGATGTTGGTGGCATTGGGGAAGAACAAGGCCGGGAACACCAGGACCGATGCCGTGGCATAGGCATAGAAGTCATAGAACTCGACCGTGGTCCCGATCATGCTCGAGAAGATCACGCGACCGCGTGTGTTCGCTTCCGGGGAGGCGGTGGCGGGCATACTGGACACTATCGTGACCCCTTTGGTGCGAGACGATCAATATTCTTGGATAATACTAGAACTTTTGACCAGATAGCGGTCGAAGTGTCCACATCGTGGACACCTTGACCTCTCGCATGCCCCACCACCACCGTGTTGTCACGGAGGCCGGGGTCGGCCGCCTACAGGTGCTTATGCAGCCGGCGCGCCGCCTCGGACACCGAGCCGGACAGCGAGGGGTACACCGTGAAGGTCTGGGCCATGTCATCGACATGCAACCGGTTCTGCACCGCCAGGGCGATCGGGTAGATCAGTTCGGAGGCCCGCGGGGCGACCACGACGCCGCCGATCACCGTGCCGGAACCGCGGCGGGCAATGATCTTCACGAAGCCTTCCTTGATGTTCATCATCTTCGCCCGGGCGTTGGTGGCCAGGTCGAGCTTGATGATGTCGCCCTGGTATTTGTCCTCGTTCACCTGGGCTTCGGTCACCCCGACGGTGGCGATCTCGGGGCTGGTGAAGATGTTGGAGGAAACCTCGTGGGTCTTCAACGGCCGGACCCCGTCCCCCATCAGGTGGGCGATGGCGATCCGGCCCTGCATGGCCGCGACGGAGGCCAACGCGAAGACGCCGGTGCAATCGCCGGCGGCATAGACGTTGGAGGCGGTGGTGCGCGAGACCCCGTCGACCTGGATATGGCCGGAGTCGTTCATTTCGATGCCGGCCTCCTCCAGACCGATGCCCGAGGTGTTCGGGATGCCGCCGACGGCCAGCAGGCAGTGGCTGCCTTCCAGGACGCGCCCGTCATCGAGGGTGACCTTCACGCCGTCCGCGGTCCGGTCCACCGCCTGGGCACGCGACCTGGCCGCCACTTCCAGGCCGTTGGCCTCGAAGGCCTCCTCCAACACCGCGGCGGCGTCGGCATCCTCGCCGGGCAGCACGCGTTCACGGGAGGACACCAGGGTCACCCGGCTTCCCAGCAGGCTGTAGGCCGAGGCGAACTCGGCACCAGTGACACCGGATCCCACGACGATCAGATGTTCGGGAAGTTCCTTGAGGTTGTAGACCTGGGTCCAGTTGAAGATGCGTTCGCCGTCGGGCTTGGCGGTCGGCAGTTCACGGGGGTGGGCGCCCAGGGCGAGGAGGATGGCATCGGCTTCCAGGGTCTCTTCGCCCCCATCGGTGCGGGCGACGGCGATGGTGCGGTTGTCCAGCAGGCGCCCCGTGCCCAGGACGACCCGGACCCCGGCGCGTTCGAGGCCGATGCGGATGTCCCTGGACTGGTTGTGGGCCAGCTCCATGAGCCGGGCGTTCACCACCGGCAGGTCGGCGCTGGCATCGGCCTTGCCCTCGACGGTCACGCCGAAGGAACCGGCACCGCTGACCCGGCGCATGGCATCGGCGGTGGCGATCAGGGTCTTGGAGGGCACGACGTCGGTCAAAACGGCCGCACCGCCCATGCCGGCCCGCTCGACGATGGTCACCTCGGCTCCGAGTTGGGCCGCCACGGTGGCCGCCTCATAGCCACCCGGTCCGCCGCCGAGGATGATCAAACGCTGGGAAGTTCTGCTCTGTTCTACGCTCACGCCAGCCCATTCTCCACTACCGGCGGGCAACTTGCACGCCAGGGCCTGTACCGGCATCGGGGCATCCACCGGTAGATTGGTGGGGTGAACGATTTCAACGAAGATCCCTTCCATCTGGCCGGCCAAGCCGCTGCCGCCATCGCCGAGCAGACCGGCGTGGCAGCCCACGACATCGCCCTGGTCCTGGGCTCGGGGTGGGGCGAGGCCTCCGAACTGATCGGGGAGACCACCCATACCCTGGATGCCCCGACCCTTCCGGGGTTCCACTCCCCCGCCGTCGTCGGTCATGTCGGAACGATCCGCTCCGTCCTGACCCCGGCCGGCAAGCGGGTCCTGGTGCTCGGCGCCCGGACCCACTTCTACGAAGGCAAGGGCGTGCGTTCGGTCGTGCACGGGGTCCGCACGGCCGCGGCCGCCGGCTGCACCACCCTGGTGCTGACCAACGGTTGCGGTGGCCTCAACGAGGCCTGGACCCCGGGGACGCCGGTGCTGATCAGCGACCACATCAACCTCACCGCGGCCTCACCGCTCGAGGGGCCCACCTTCGTGGACCTGACGGACCTGTATTCCCCGCGGCTGCGCGCGATCGCCCACGAGGTCGATCCGGCCCTGGACGAGGGCGTCTACGCCCAGTTCACCGGCCCGCATTACGAGACCCCCGCCGAAGTCCAGTACGCCAAACGCATCGGCGCGGACCTGGTCGGCATGTCCACCGCCCTGGAGGCCATCGCGGCCCGCCATGCCGGCCTGGAGGTCTTCGGCATCTCCTTGGTGACCAACCTCGCCGCCGGCATCAGCCCGGTCCCGCTGAGCCATGCCGAAGTCATCGAGGCAGGCCAGGCCGCCGGACCACGCATCTCGAAGCTGCTCGCCGATATCGTCGGACGTCTCTGAGCCTTCCGGCCCACCCCGCAGCATCTGCCCGATCCCAAGGAGCACCGTGAACCCCACCTCCGCACAGCCCGACGACCTGGTGGCCCGCGCCGAAGCCTGGGCCGCCGAAGACCCGGACCCGACCACCGCCTCCGAGCTCAAGGCCCTGCTGGCCGCTGCAGCGGACGACGCCGGTTCCCGCGCGGAACTCGCCGACAGGTTCTCCGGCCCCCTGGCCTTCGGCACCGCGGGCCTGCGCGCGGCCCTGGGCGCAGGCCCGAACCGGATGAACCGTGTGGTCGTACGCCATACCGCGGCCGGTGTCGCCCGGTACCTGCTCGATATCGCGGCCGGGGCGTACACCCCGCGGGCCGTGGTGGGCTTCGACGCCCGCTACAACTCTGATGTCTTCGCCGAAGAGACCGCAGCGATCTTCACCGCGGCGGGCATCGAGACGTTCCTGATGCCTTCCCGTCTGCCCACCCCGGTGCTCGCCTGGGCGGTGTTGGCCCTGGACTGCGAGGCGGGGGTCATGGTCACCGCCAGCCACAACCCGCCGCAGGACAACGGGTACAAGGTCTACCTCGGCGGCCGGGCCGTGACCGATGCCGGCCAGGGCGCCCAGATCGTAGCCCCCATGGATGTCGATATCGCCGAACGCATTGCCGCCAGCGGACCGCTCCCGGAACTGGAACTGGCCCGGGACGGCTGGACCGTCCTGCCCGCGGCCGGCGAACCCGGGGACATCCAGGAACGCTACCTCCAGGCGATCACCTCCCTGGTTCCGGCCCAGGGCACGGAGCGAGCGGAGCGGTCGGCCCTGCGGATCGTGTTGACCCCGATGCACGGGGTCGGAGGCGACACGATGAGCCGGGCCTTCACCGCCACCGGATTCACCGACGTCCGGATGGTGGCCGAACAAGCAGCACCGGACCCGGACTTCCCCACGGTCGCCTTCCCCAACCCGGAGGAGCCCGGGGCCATCGACCTGGCCCTGGCCCTGGCCCGGGACGTGGACGCCGATCTGGTCATCGCCAACGACCCGGATGCCGACCGCTGCGCAGCGGCCGTGCACGACCCGGATGCCGGATGGCGGATGCTCTCCGGCGACGAGGTCGGGGCACTGCTGGGCCTCCACGTCGCCCGCCGCCTCGCCGGGGGCCCGGCCGCGGGCGGGCAGGCACCGGTCTTCGCGAACTCCATCGTCTCCTCCCGGCTGCTTTCGCGCATCGCCGCCGGCGCCGGCATCGCGCACGGGGCGACCTTGACCGGTTTCAAATGGATCTCCCGGGTTCCGGGGCTGTCCTTCGGCTATGAGGAGGCGCTGGGATACTGCGTGGCCCCCGAACTCGTGCGCGATAAGGACGGGATGTCCGCGGCCCTGCTGCTGGCCGATTTCGCCGCCCGGTTGAAGGCCTCCTCCCGCACCCTGCTCGACGAACTCGACGAACTGGCCCTGGAGCACGGGCTGCATGCCACGGACCAGCTTTCGGTCCGGGTGTCCTCGCTCGAGGAGCTCCAGGCACTCATGGCCCGGCTGCGCACCCGGGCCCCGGCGGTCTTCGCTGGATCGGAGGTGACGACCGTGACTGATCTGTCCGCCGGCACCGACGGGTTGCCACCCACCGATGCGATGCTCTTCACCACCGCCGACGACAGCCGGGTCATCGTCCGCCCCAGCGGGACCGAACCCAAGCTCAAGTGCTACCTGGAGGTCATCGAACCGGTGGCCTCGCCCGGGGATCTGCCCGACGCCCGCGCCCGGGCCCGCCAACGTCTGTCCGCGGTGCGCACCGACACCGGCACCGCACTGGGTCTCTGACCCCACCGCCACCACCAGAAACCCACCGAGAGGTAGATATGTCCCAGCCCACCGGCAGCACCATCGCCGCCTACATCGACCACACGCTGCTCAAGCCCGATGCCTCCCGCGAGGCCGTGCTGAAGATCGCCGCCGAAGCCGCCGAATATGGTTTCAAATCAGTCTGCGTCAACCCCCTCTGGGTGCCGACCGTCGCCCAGGCGCTGAAGGGCACGCAGGTCCTGACCTGCTCGGTCATCGGTTTCCCCTTCGGCGCGACGACGACCGCGGTGAAGTCCTTCGAGGCCGCCGGCGCCATCGCCGACGGTGCCAGCGAAATCGACATGGTCATCGACATCGCCGCGGCACGCCGCGGGGATCGGGATGCCCTGGTCGCCGATATCGGTGGGGTCGCCCATACGGTGCACGACGGCGGGGCGATCCTGAAGGTGATCATCGAGACCTCCCTGCTCGACGACGCCGCCAAGGTGCTGGCCTGTGAAGCGGCAGCCGAAGCTGGAGCCGATTTCGTGAAGACCTCCACCGGTTTCGCCGGCGGCGGGGCCACCGTGGCCGATGTCGAATTGATGCGTCGCACGGTCGGCCAACAGCTGGGGGTGAAGGCCTCCGGAGGGGTTCGTTCCCTCGCCGATGCCCAGGCAATGATCGAGGCCGGAGCCACCCGGCTTGGAGCCAGCTCAGGAGTTGCTATTGTAGAGGGTGAGCAGGGAACCGCCGGCTACTAGCGCGAGCGCGCACCACCGCCAGCCGGCGCTGGACAACAAGGAGAATCACCGTGTACTCAGATGGCAAGAGCAAGGCCTACTCGGGCCAGGGCAACTTCGCAGGCAACTTCCTGGCTTTCGCCGTGTTCTTCATCCTCTTCCTCGGCGCGCTGTATTCATTGACCTTCTGGACGCTGGAGAACGCCTGGCTGCCGGGTCTCGCCTGCTTCGGCCTCGCCTTCCTGGCATTCGGCATCCCCCAGCACCTGCTGGGCCGTTCGGATTCGCACCAGGCCGATCGCGTCGTGGCTGCCGAGGTCGTCAAGAAGTAGCGCCCCACCGCACCATCCACCGAAGGTGCCCGCCGGTTTTCCGGCGGGCACCTTCGTCGTTTCCCCGTGCGTGGGGCGCTGCGCAGCGGCGTCGAACACGTTAGTGTGGGCCTCGGGTTCCATACCGGATCCCACGCTTGAGCTAAAGGAGGATTGCAATGCGCATCTTTACGTTTCTGGCAGGAGCAGCGGTGGGATACCTCGTGGGCGCCCGCGCCGGCCGCGAGAGATATGACCAGATCCGCGATAAGGCCCAGGACCTGTGGAACGACCCCCGCACGCAGGAAACACTGAACGACGTCGGATCCACGATCAAGGAAAAGGCACCCGAGGTGGGTTCGGCCGCCGCATCGGCGGCGGGCACCGTGGCCGGCAAGGTCAAGGAAACCGCGGCCAATGCCTCGCATCGCGCCCCCTCCTCCGACTCCGCCGACGACTCCGGGACCCCGCCGCATGCCGGCGACCACATCTCCGATCCGTCGCTGGGCTCGGCCGGCGGCACCAGCGACTGGTCCGATGAGGGCGGCGCCACGCCGTCGGGCCCCAGCGCCGTCAACTAACGGCCAGTCCCCCCGGGTTCCGGGGCATCGCCGACGGCACGGACGCGGGCCCGGCCGCCCCACCACCGTAGGCCCGGGCCCGGCCGGGGGGGGGGGGCGCCCCGCTCACCAACACCCCCCCCCCCCACCCCCCCCCCTTGGCCGCGCCGGCTTTTGCGTGGGGGGGCCCCCCCCGGGTCCCGGGCCCCCCCGGCTTCGCGGGGCCTTGCCCCCCGGGGGGCGGGGGCTGCGCGTTGGCCTGGGCGGGGGCCGGGCCCAACCACCTGGGGGGGCCGGGGCCGCGTCGTGGGTCGGGCACTTCAGTCCTCGAAGAGCGCCTCCAGCACCTGCCCCGCCCAGGTGAGGATCGCCGCGTCGGCCAGGTCCCGCCCACCGACGGGAGCCGTCTTGGGTTTCGGGATCATCACCGCGTCCAGGGCAGGCTTGTTCTGCGCCCCCTTGTACATGCGGTTCAGCCGCAACAATTTCGATTCGGGCAAGGTGGCGGGGGCGAACTTGATGAAGTTGCCCTGCATCGCCACATCGGTCAGCCCCGCGGCACGCGCCCTGACCCGGAAGCGGGCCACCTCGACCAGGTTGACCACCGGTGCCGGCGGTTCACCGTAGCGGTCGGTCAGCTCGTCGACGACGGCGTCGATGGCGTCGGCATCGGTGGCACCGGCCAACTTGCGGTAGGCCTCCAGGCGCAGCCGCTCCCCCGGCACGTAGTCGTGCGGCAGGTGGGCGTTGACCGGCAGCTCGATCTTCATATCGGCCACCTTCTCCTCAGCCTCGCCCTTGAAGTCGGCCACGGCCTCACCGACCAGCCGGATGTACAGGTCGAACCCGACCCCGGCGATATGCCCTGACTGCTCACCGCCGAGCAGGTTGCCGGCACCGCGGATCTCCAGGTCCTTCATCGCCAGCTGGAAACCCGACCCCAGTTCATTATGGGCCGCCACGGCCTTGAGCCGTTCCAACGCCACCTCGCCCAACGGCTTCTCGGCATTCCAGAGGAAATAGGCGTAGGCCCGATCACGGCCACGTCCGACCCGGCCGCGCAACTGGTGCAGCTGGCTCAGCCCGTAGTTGTTAGCCCGGTCCACGATCAGGGTGTTCGCATTGGAGATGTCCAGACCGGTTTCGATGATGGTGGTGGAGACCAGGACATCGAATTTCCTGTCCCAGAAGTCCACGATGATCTGCTCGAGCCTGGCTTCGCTCATCTTCCCGTGGGCGACCTCGACCCGTGCCTCGGGGACGATCTCCCGCAGCTTCGCCGCGACGGAGTCGATCGAGGAGACCCGGTTGTGCACGAAGAACACTTGTCCTTCACGCATGAGTTCACGTCGGATCGCCGCGGAGACCTGTTTATCGGTATGCGGGCCCACATAGGTGAGCACCGGATGGCGTTCCTCCGGCGGGGTGGCCAGCGTTGAGGTCTCCCGGATGCCGGTCAGTGACATCTCCAGGGTCCGCGGGATCGGCGTCGCGGACATGGCCAACACGTCCACGTTGGTGCGCATCTGCTTCAGCGCTTCCTTGTGTTCGACGCCGAAGCGTTGCTCCTCGTCGACGACCACCAGGCCCAGGTCCTTGAACTGGACTTCCTTGGACAGCAGCCGGTGCGTGCCCACGACGATGTCGATCGACCCGTTCTTGAGCCCCTCCACCGCGTCCTTGGCCTCCTTGGGGGTCTGGAAGCGCGAGAGTGAGGCCACCCGGACGGGGAAGCCCGAGAAGCGGTCCCCGAAGGTCTCGACGTGTTGGCGGGCCAGCAGGGTCGTGGGCACCAGCACGGCCACCTGCTTGCCATCCTGCACCGCCTTGAAGGCGGCCCGCACCGCGACCTCGGTCTTGCCGAATCCGACGTCGCCGGAGATCAGCCGGTCCATCGGGATCTCCCGCTCCATATCGGCCTTGACCTCGTTGATCGTGGTCAGCTGGTCCGGGGTTTCGATGAAGGGGAAGGCCTCCTCCAGTTCGGACTGCCACGGGGTGTCCGGGGCGAAGGCGTGGCCCCGTGAGGCCATGCGCGCCGAATAGAGCTTGATCAGATCGGCGGCGATCTCCTTGACCGCCCGCCGCGCCTTGGACTTCGTGTTCGACCAGTCGCTGCCACCCATCTTGGACAGGGAGGGGGCCTCCCCACCGACATAGCGGGTGACCTGGTCCAACTGGTCGGTGGGCACGAAGAGCTTGTCCCCCGGGGCCCCGCGTTTGGACGGGGCATATTCGAGCACCAGATATTCGCGCACCGCCCCCGAGGCGCCGCCGACCTTGCGCTGGATCAGCTCGACGAAGCGGGCGATGCCGTGCTGTTCGTGCACCACGAAGTCGCCTTCGCTCAACTGCAGCGGGTCGACCGCATGACGGCGGCGGGCCGCCAGTTTGCGGGTGGACTTCGCCGAATAGGCGCTGGACCGGCCCAACAGGTCGGCCTCGGTGAGCAGGCCCAGCTTGAGCGAGTCGAAGACGAAACCCCGGCCGGCCACCGCCGTCGTGATTTCGATCAACCCCTCCGTCGGGGTGTCGTCCACGCTGTCCACCCGGTGGCAGGGAATCCCGGCCTCGTGGAAGAGCTCGGCCAATCGGCTGGCCGGGCCGGGGCCGTCGGTGGCCACGACCACCCGCCAATCGTCGCGGACCCGCGAGCCGATGAACTCCATCATCTCGGCCACGTCCCCCTGGTAGCCGCGGGGTTCACGGGCCTGGACGTTGAGCGAGTCGATATCCAGCTCGACGTCCTCGTCCTGGGTCAGCGAGGTGATCGACCACCAGCTGACCTTCGAATCCAGGGCGTTGGACCGGGTGTCGGCCAGGGTGGAGAAGTTCCCGGCGTCCAGTGCATCGTTCAGCCCCTGGGTCTGGAGCAGGTCCACGGGGGCCGCCCCGCCATCGGAGGCGGTGGACCACGCCGCGGCCAGGAATTCGGCATTGGTCTCGGAGAGGTCGTGGGAGCGGGTCCTGACGCGTTCGGGTTCCATGACGACCGCGACGGAGTCCGCGGGCAGTTGGCTGACGAAGGGGACCATGGCATCGACCAGGACCGGCGCCAGCGATTCCATGCCCTCCACGGCAATGCCGCCGGCAATCTTTTCGAGCATGTCGGCAGCCGCCGGCATCTCGGTCTTCAATCGTGCGGCGCGGGACATCACCGACGGGGTGATCAGTAGTTCGCGGCACGGTGGGGCGTAGAGGACCGTGGGATCGGCAATGCCACCCTCGGACTTATCCGCCTTGGAGAAGGACCGTTGGTCGGCCACGGCGAACCAGCGCATGGTTTCGACTTCGTCGCCGAAGAAGTCCACACGGATCGGGTGGTCCTCGGTGGGCGGGAAGACGTCGAGGATGCCGCCGCGGACGGCGAACTCCCCCCGGTGGGTGACCATGTCCACGCGGGCATAGGCCGCCTCGGCCAGTTCGTGGATGACGTCGTCGAAGGGGCGTTCCTCCCCCGTGGCCAGACGGACCGGGGACAACTCCCCCAGCCCCTTGACCAGCGGTTGGACCACTGAGCGGATGGGGGCGACGAGGACCTTCAGACTGCCGTCGGGATGCGCGAGGCGGCGCATCACATTCAGTCGCCGGCCCACCGTGTCCGACCGGGGCGACAACCTCTCATGCGGGAGGGTCTCCCAACTGGGGAACTCGTCGACGGCGCCGTCGGGGAGATAGGCGCGCAGGGCCCCGGTCAATTCCTCGGCCTCCCGGCCTGTGGCGGTGACGGCCAGCACGATCCCCCCACCGGCGGTGGCCAACCCATCAACCATTTCGGTCACCAATGCCGCCCGCAGCCCCGCGGGGGCCGCGACCTGCAGATCCTGACTGCGATCGTCGAAACCCTTCGACGCGTAGGTGCGCACGCGCGCATAGGACGGGTCGGCGGCCAACGCCGCACGAAGGCCAGTCAGGGCCATGGGGTTCCTTCCGGGAAACAGCACAAAAGCCCGGAATCCATGCAGGATCCCGGGGAGAGTGCCAGCTTACCGCGATTCACCCCCGGACCCGTAGCATGGGCCGGGACCGCGCTACGCCTCCGGGACGCAGCGAGGAGCCATCCACGCCTAACCCCCAGCACAGGAGTGCCATGCCGCTGAACGCTTCCACCTCGCTGCCGTACCCCGTTGACGCCCTGACACGGGTCTTCACCCGGAAGGACTTCGCCGAGCACATCAGCCAGCGGGCCGGGGCCACGTTGAACGATTTCACGGTCTCCGGAGCCACCGAGGCCGCGTTCACCATGACCACGACCCGGACCGTGCCCACCGACCGGCTCCCGGATATGGTCAAGAAATTCGTCGGGGCGACCCTGACGGTCACCCAGGAGGAGCACTGGTCGGCGCCGGCCGCCGATGGTTCCCGCACCGTGGACATCACCATCGATGTCGCCGGGGCCCCCGTGACCGTGACCGCCGTGCAGAAGCTCGTCACCGACAGCGAAGGCACCACGGTCGAGCTCAAGGGCAAGGTCAGCTCGTCGATCCCGTTCCTGGGCCCCAAGATCGCCTCCAGCGCCGAACCCATGCTGGCCAAGGTCCTGAACCTGCAGACCAGTGAAGCACGCACGTGGCTGGACCAGAAGCAGTAGCCCTCGGCGGCCGGCGCCGCCGCCTGGTGGCCCTGGCCCTCACGGCGGCGCTCTACCTGCTCGCGGTGGCCTTCATCGTCTTCTGGCCGGTCCCCGTCGACCGTCCCGCCCAGGATGCCCTCCCCCGGTTGCTGGAGAGCTGGCACGCTGCCGGGGTTCCCGCCTGGGTGGACTACCAGCTGATCGAATGGCTGGCCAATGTGGTCATGTTCCTGCCCTGGGGCGTTCTGGGCACCTTGCTGCTGCCCCGCCGCCGGTGGTGGGTGGTCCCTTTCTCCGGCCTCCTGGCCAGTGCCGCGGTGGAAAGCGCCCAATACATCTTCCTTCCGGCCCGCTTCGCTTCGAGCGCCGACATCGTGGCCAATACCGCGGGCGCGGTGCTCGGATTCGTGGCCACCGCACTCGTCATTTTTTGCTTCCGGCGCTGGCGGAAGCGGTAGGATCGGTGACGGTGAGCCGGGAAGTCTGGTCGGCAACGCAACAACCATGCCCACTCGAAGTTGAGGACGATTCATGACCAATCCCGAACCCGCCCCTCCACGCCGGACGATCCTGGGGCTTGGCAGCTACCGCGAATCCGAGCGCATCGGGGCCATCCTGCGCAAGGAAACCGTCGGTGGCCTCGTGCTCATCGTCGCCGCCGCGGTCGCCATCATCTGGGCGAACACCCCCTGGGGCGATAGCTACTTCGCGCTGCGTGACCTGCACCTGAACGTCCCCATCCCCGGGCTTGATCTCGATCTGAGTCTGGGACATTGGGCCTCGGACGGCCTGTTGGCGGTGTTCTTCTTCCTGGTGGGCCTGGAGTTGAAGAAGGAATTCGTCATCGGCGACCTCCACGACTTCAGCAAGGCGATCGTCCCGGTCACCGCGGCCTTCGGCGGGGTACTCATCCCCGCGCTGATCTACGTGGCACTCAATGTCAGCGAGGGCGGCTCCACCCTGCATGGATGGGCCATCCCCACGGCCACCGACATCGCCTTCGCCGTCGCCGTGCTGGCAGTGATCGGTTCCAGCCTGCCCTCTCCCCTGCGGATCTTCCTGTTGACCCTGGCGGTCGTGGATGACCTGATCGCCATCATGATCATCGCCATCGTCTACACGGACACCCTTGATTTCGTGTTCCTGGGTCTGGCGCTGATCCCGTTGGCCCTGTTCTTCGTCATCTCCCACCGGTACCAGAAGTACTTCGCGACCCGTGCCTGGACGGCGTGGGTCATCCTGCTGCCGCTGGGGATCGTGACCTGGGTCTTCGTCCTGCAGTCCGGCATCCACGCCACCGTTGCCGGGGTCCTGCTGGGCTTCTCGGTGCCGGTGCTCCGGCACGACCGCCGGCAGGGTACGGGGGTGGCCGAGCGTTTCGAGCACCGCTTCCGCCCGTTGTCCTCCGGCTTCTGTGTCCCGGTCTTCGCATTCTTCTCCGCCGGCGTGGCCCTCGGCGGCGTCGAAGGCATCACCAAGGCCTTGTCTGATCCGGTGGTCTGGGGCATCGTGGCCGGGCTGGTCCTGGGCAAGCCGATCGGCATCCTGGGCTCGACCTTCCTGCTGACCAAGACCCGACACGCCAATCTGGACCCCGCGGTGCGTTGGGTCGACCTGCTGGGGGTCACCCTGCTGGCGGGGATCGGCTTCACGGTCTCCCTGCTTGTATCCGAATTGAGTTTCGGGCTCGAGTCCCCGCACTACGAACATGCCAAGGTGGCCATCCTCACCGGTTCGTTGCTGGCCGCGGTGCTCGGCGCCGCCTGGCTGATTCCGCGCAACCGGCGGTATAAGAAGTGGGAACTCAAGGCCCAGCGCGACGACGATGCCGACGGCATCCCGGACATCTACCAGCAGGACTGATCCGGTGGACGTCAGCTAGGTACCGGCCGGCCCGGTTCCGGCATCGAGCAGGGCCTGTTCGGCGGCCACCCAGGCCAGCATCGCGCATTTGACCCGGGCCGGGAAACGCGAAACCCCGGCGAAGGCCGCGGCGTCCCCGAGGACCTCCTCATCGGCTTCGAGGTTTCCGCGCGAACGCATGAGGGTCCTGAATGCGTCGGCCAGGTCCACCAGGTTTCCCCGGCTGGTCCCGGCGGCCAGGTCGCTGAGTACGGAGGCGGAGGCCATGGAGATCGAACACCCATCGCCTTCCCAGCTGATCCTCGTGATGAGCTGGCCCTCGGTCTCCACCCGCAGCCGGAGCTGGTCACCACAGACCGGGTTGTGTTGATGGGACTCCCCCCAGACGTGCCCGGCTTCCGGGGCGATGAGCCCCTCGCCCAGGCGTCGTTTGGAATGATCGAGGATCACCTGCTGGTAGAGCTGTTCCAACTCGCTCATGCGCCCACCCCGAAGAAGCCCCGCACATCCGCGACGGCATTGAGGAACGTGTCCACGTCCTCGGCGGTGTTGTAGAGATAAGTGCTGGCCCGGGTGCT
>JAKDMV010000156.1 GCA_030452125.1 Micrococcaceae bacterium | reverse complement strand
GCTAGGCAGGGTGTGCTCGGTTGCGGGGGCGCCGGTGTCGTTGAAGGTGTTCATGACCAGGTCGCGTTCTGCCGGCAGCATGAGGGGGATTTCCCCGAGAGTGGCAGGGCCTTCGCGCGGGGTGCGCTCGAGCAGGTCGGTGATGCGTTCGAGATGTCGTTGCGCCGTGTCGACGGAGTACAGGTCCGGGTTGGCCAGAACCCTGACCTCGAGCCCGCCGTCGGCGTCCAGGGAGAGGGCGATGTCCAGGTCCTCCGTCGGCCCGGACCTGATGTTGTGCACGGTTCCGGCGGCCGGGCCGAACGTGGCCCGCCGATCGAAGGGACGGATGTTGATCGTAGGGCCATGCAACCGGTGACCGGCACCGCTCTTTCCCAGGTCCCGGCGGAGCCATTCAGTCCGGTATCTCTGGACGGCGCGCACGGCCGTCAACTCGTTGCGGACCGCCGCAGCGAACTCGGCCACGGTGGTCCCGGGGTCGGTCACCGCCGGCAGACACAGTGGCAGGACGTTGACCCGGGGGGCCACGGCCCGGGCATCGGAGGCCGCCGGTGGGCGGTTCAGCCACGGGATCCCCAGGACGGCGGGCCGGTCGGTGAGGTAGGACTGGGAGTAGGTCCCGATGAGGGCAAAGGACATCTCGATCCAGGTGGACCCCGTTTCGGTGGCGAAGTCGATGAGGGCCTCAACCGCGTCGGGGTCCATCCGTTGCCGGAGATCGTGGTGGTCGACTCGTGCCGGTGCCGTGGTCTCGCATAAGGATCCTGCCGTGTCGAGGATGTCCGCTCGTCGGGTCCAGAAGTCCCGGGCTTCCTCCCAGCTGGAGTCGGCTGCCGGGTCCTCCCTCCTGACGGGCAGCGGGTCGGAATCCGAAGCCAGATCGGTGAAGGGGCTCTCCTCCAGTGCGGCAGGGTCCGTGTACACGCGGGCGACCCACTGGATGAAGGCGTGGACCGAGTAGCCGTCGACGCCGATGTGGTGGAAGCGGGCGAACCACCAGTGCCGGTGCTCCGACAGCCGGATCAGCGCATGGCCGGTGGCGTCGTGCAAGGCCAGGACGGTGTCCCCCTGCCGGCGGGCCGGACGGGACAACTCACCCTCCATCCAATGCCGGGCCGAAGCCTCCGGATCGGCGGCATCCGCCAGATCGATGACCTCGGGGACGATGCACCCGCCGGGGCGGGACCGGGGGCCATCGGGGGTGTCGAGGTAGTCGGCGGCGAGCCCAGTGGCATCAAGGCATTCCCGGAGAGCCTCGGCCCAGCGGTCCGCATCGAGGGGACCGCTGATGTCGACATATTCGGCACATTGGTAGGCCGCCTTGGTGGCGTCACCGAGATGGCCGAACCACAGGGCCAATTGCCCATCGCTCAAGGGGCGGAGATCGGTCTGGGTGGGTGCTGGGGTTGTCATGTCGCTCTAGTCCTCCTTCAATCCCTCGATCAGCACGTGGCGCCAGCAGGAAAAATCATGGCCTCCGCTGAAGCGTGCGGAGGCGGAGTCGTATCCGCGGTCGAGCAGGACCTGCTGAAGCTGATCGACGTGGTCATTGGTGATGTCCTCCCGGGTCCCGACCCGCAGGTCGATGCGCGCACTGGTCCCCGGCTCGCTGGCGAACCGTCCGGTGATCCACGGTTGGTGCACGTGCGTGTAGTTCGCGGGGGTGACGCTGCCGTCGGGCATCCACCACAGCGACGGCGAATGTGCCAGCACCGTGCCGAAGACCTCGGGTTTCCGCAGCGCGGCCAGCAGTGCCGTCAGGCCGCCGAGGCTCTGCCCGGCCAGAACTGTTTCCCCGAGGCCGCGCAGGAGATGGGTTTCTTCCAGTGCGGTGCGGGCCGCGGGCACGATCACGGAGGCCAGGTCATCCACGAAGGCGTGGTTGGCCCCCAGCAGCTCCAGGCGTTCGGCATTATCCCGGGTTGCGATCCCCACTACGGCCACCGGCTCTACTTCCCCCGAGGCCACCGCCGATTCCAACGCCGCGGCCAAATGCAGCCGACCGAACCAGATCTCGGGGTCGGTGAGGACCAGTAGCCGCAATGGTTTCGGGGATCCCGGCGCCGGGGTGTACATCCACTGCCTGGCCGTGCGGCCCACGGCAGGTAACCAGACGGCAGAATGCGTGAGCTTGCCGCGCACTGTCTGGGCCGCTGCCCCATCCCAGACCCCTGTCGCGGAAGCCTCGTCCATGGAGCACACCGATAGCGGCCCGGTGCCGTTGGCATTGATGGTTTCGCCGCGGTTGAACGGGTCCGCCACGGCCGGGATCCCGGCCCGTCGCTGGAGGGCCACTGCGTGGGCCAGTCCTTCCCCCCCGGTGGCCAACGCACGAAAGCCGTAGGAGAAAACTGAGTCGGCGTCGACATCCAGGGTGGCCCACCAGACGTCGGTGTCCGCGATCAAATTCATCCGGCCCTGATCGATCCGGTGCTTATCGGTGAGCCGGTTGGCCTCGAGGTAGACCTGGGCTGCCGTTCCACTGCGGTAGAGGAATGTGACGCTTCTCTCATTTCCTGACCGCGACACGTACGGGGTGCCCCTGCGTCGCACCTCCTCCCAGAAAACGCGGGAATCCACGGGTGAGGGGAGGCCGAAGGTCTCGAAAACCGGGGCGTTGGTGTGGCCGGGGAGCATGGACTCGCTTTCCGTTGTCTTCACGTGCGTTACACGGGATTACTTTATTTGTCAGCCTGCGCTGCGTTGCATGGAAATCCCACTTGAACGCTGTCGAAATCTCACTTAGGTTAGCCTATGTTGAACGGAATACAGAACGAAACCCTCGCCTATTCTCCATCCCTTGGGCAACTCGAATGCAGGTAATTCTTGCGTGTCCTTTTCGTGGGCAGGAGCAGTGGCCCCTACTCGCGTCTTGGGCAGGACAGCCGGCGCTCCATACCCGCACCCGGATCTACCCCTGCAAGGGCCCCGCAATCACCACCCGCCTCTTGCGAAAGGAGCAATGAAATGAACCAACCGCACACCGCTGTCGTCACCGGAGCAGCCCGGGGCATCGGGCGGGCCGTCGTCGAGGCCCTCGCCCATGATCCGGACGGGCCTCCGCAGCTCATCGCCGCTTTGGATGCCGATTTCACCCAGGAGTGCCGGCACACCCGTGTCGGGGACACTAGGGTCGTCGAATACCGCGCCGATGTAGCGGACGCTGATCGGGTGGCGGAGATTTTCGATCAGTTGGCCGCTACCCACCCACCGGTACTGAAGATCGCCCACGCCGCGGGCGTCCTGCACGAGGCAGCGCTGGCCGACACCGACCTGGATGGATTCGCCCGGGTGATGGACGTCAATGTCCGCGGCACCTTCGTCGTCCTGCGCCAGGCTGCCCGTACCTTGGGCGGACGGCGGCCCCTCAGCGCCCCCGGCGAGGCCGGTTCCATCGCGGTGGTCTCCTCCAACGCCGCCGCCGTCCCTCGCGTCGGCATGGCCGCCTACGCTGCCAGCAAGGCAGCAGCTGCGGCCCTCAGTGCCAATGCAGCCCTGGAGTTGGCGCCGCTGGGCATCCGCTGCAATACGATCGCCCCTGGGTCCACCGACACCCCCATGCAGCAGCGGATGTGGAGCGGTGACCCCGAGAAGGCCCGGGCACGCGTGGTAGGTGGGACTCCGGATCGCTTCCGGCTCGGTATCCCCCTGGGCCGGATCGCCGAACCGCAGGACATTGCCGAGGTCGTCCTGTTTTCCCTTTCCCGGCGGGCCCGCCACATGACCATGCAGGACATCGTCGTCGACGGTGGCGCCAGCCTGCGCTCCTGCTAGCCCCCAGCTTTCCCCCACCCCCTAGG
>JAKDMV010000046.1 GCA_030452125.1 Micrococcaceae bacterium | reverse complement strand
TGTCCACCCCGGGCTCCCCCGCGTCCTCGGCCGTGGCCAGGATGCGCTGGATGACATCGCGGGCCTTCATCTCCGGGTACTTCGAACGGATCAGGGCGGCAACCCCGGATACCAGCGGTGCCGCACCCGAGGTGCCTGACCAGTCGGCATACCCGCCATCGGGCAGCCCACCCACCAGCGGGTCTGCGGGGGCCGCCACGCCGATGCTGATTCCCTCCGTCGAGGAATCCCAACTGGCCTTGCCCTTCTTGTCCACACCGGCCACGGTCAGCACGCCCGGGATGGTTGCCGGCGCCCCGACCTGTTCCATGCCCCCGGCACGGTTCCCCGCGGCGGCGACGATGACGACGTCGTGCTCCTCGGCATATTTGAAGGCCTCATCCCAGCTGGTCGGCCAACTCGGCGTCGTGGACCCCAACGACATGTTGATCACGTCGGCCCCCTGGTCCACGGCCCATTTCACCGCGCGCGGGACCTGCTCGCTGATGGGGACGCCCCCGGGGTTCTCCGACCCCAGCCACAGCGACCCCGAGAGCAGCTCCGCCTTCGGGGCCACGCCGATGACGCCGTCGGGGCCGGGCCCGGGTTTGGGGATCTTCACCGGATCGGGTTTCTTCGGCGGGTCCTCGTCGTCCTTCTTCGCGTCCTTCACGGCACGCTTCCAGGCAATGGTCTGCTTCTCGTCTTCCGCCTTGGCCTTCGCGATGGCCTTTTCGTTGTTTCCGTGTCCGGCCAGCAGGGTGCCCACCAGGGTGCCGTGCTCGGGCAGCGCGCCGAGGGGTTCGGTGCCGTCCTTGTTCCCTGCCGCGGAGAAGTCGCTGCCGCCGATGACGGTCCCGCTCAGATCGGGGTGCGAGTCGGCGATGCCGGTATCAATGACCGCGACGGTGACGTCCTCGCCCTTGGAGACCTTCCAAGCCTGCTTGATGCCGTAGTCCTTGAGCCAGTATTCACTGTCACGGATCTGATCCGCCTGGGCAGCGGGGGCGGCGACCAACAGTGTTGCCGCGGCCAGCAGGCTCGCCAGGAGGCCGGCGGTGGCACGGGTCGGACGTGACGTCACGGGCGGTTCCTTCAAGGGTCGGGGACGACGGCGGGAGGACGGCCTACTGCCGCGCCAACCCGAGGGCGATACCGTCCAGAATATCGTGTTCGCTGGCCACCGCGGTTCGCACCCGGTTTCCGGTCAGCTCGGCGACCCGGAGCAGGATGGTCCGGTAGATCAGCGCCCCGGCGGCAATGACATCGACCCGGCCCGGGTGCATGTACGGCAGTTGTTCCCGGCGACGCCGCGAGAAGCCCAGGAATTCGCTGGCCGCGGCCTCGATGACCCCGACGGGCAGTTCGGCGCCGTCGATCTTCTCGGGCTGGTAGCTGTGCAGATCCAGCACATGAGCGGTCACCGTGGTGATGGTTCCGGCCACGCCGACCACCCGGTCCACTTCCTGCAGGGGCACGGTCTGCAGCACCGTGTCGATCTGCCGGTTGGCTTCGGCTTCCGCGGCGGCGATCTGCTCGGCCGTCGGCGGGTCGTCGGTGAGGAAGCGTTCGGCATAACGCACGCAGCCCATGTCCATGCTGATCGCCGCGCGCACGCCTTCGCTGCTGCCCACCACGAATTCGGTGGACCCGCCCCCGAGATCGATGACCAGGACGTCTTCCGTGTCGGCGGGCGGCCGGACCGACACGGCGCCGGCGAAGCTCAAGGCGGCTTCCTCCGAGCCTTCGATGACCTCGGGGGTGACGCCGAGCCGGGTGCGGACCCCGTCCATGAACTCATCCCGGTTCCCCGCGTCACGGGTAGCCGAGGTGGCGACGAACCTCACCCGCTGGGCACCGTGCCGGCCGATCAGTGCCGCATATTCATCCAGTGCCTCAAAGGTGCGCTCCAGGGCCTCGGGGGCCAGGTTCCCGGTGGCATCGACGCCCTGGCCCAGGCGCACGATGCGCATCTGGCGGGCCACGTCGAGCAGTCGGATCCGTCCGTCGTCGTCCTCGATGACATCGGCGATCAGCAGCCGGATGGAATTCGTTCCGCAATCGATGGCGGCAACCCTCATGCCTGGCCTCCTGGATCGTGTGGTGCGGGCTGTTGCCCGGTCGTTTCAGCGTGTTCGCGCGCCTGTCGGGCCGCGCTGCGCCGGGCCTTCTTCACGGCAGGGTCCTCGGCCTGGGTCTTGACGTGGCGGCTGCGGTCCTGTGCGGGAACGGGCGCCTCGGTATCCCAGGCCCCCCGGCAGTGGCACCGCTCGGCGGTCCACCATTCGGCGATTCCGGCAATGGCCTCATCGCCCAGCGGGTTGACCCCGGCCCCCGCGGAGAGCGAATGTCCCACCAGCACGTGCAGGCATTTCACCCGGGTCGGCATGCCGCCGGCGGACACCCCGTCGATTTCCGGGACGGCGCCGACTCCGGTGCGCCGGCCAATGGCATCGCGGGCCGCGAGATAGTCCTGGTGGGCCGCGGTGTAGGCGGCCGCCAGCGCCTCGTCCTGTCCCAGGCGTTCGGTCATCGTTGCCATCAACCCGGCGGCCTCCAGGCGGGAAACCGCGGAGGTGATGACCGGATGGGTGAGGTAGAAGGTCGTGGGGAAGGGGATGCCCGAGGCCAGCCGCGGGGCGGTGGTGGCCACCAGCGGATTGCCACAGAGGCACCGGGCCCCGATCTCCACCACATTGCGGGCCGGACGGCCGAGCTGACGACTCAGCGTGTCCAGGTCCCCGGGGGTGGGGACCCGCTGTTCGGCGTCCAGCGCCTCATGGCGCGGTGCGGTGGCGGGATGCTCCACGGATTCTCCTTCGGGAAATGATCAGTCGGTGGCCGAGCGTACAACGGTGTCCCAGAGGGAGTCGACCCACGGCAGGTCGGTCCGGACATCGCCCACGCTCTGCGGGCCCGCGGCGGAATCGTCGCCGGTGGCCCCGACCACCATGTACTTCTTCTCGCCCGGCATGACCAGGTTGATGCGGTTGCGGGCCTGGGCCTTGACGTAGGCCGGGTCGTCCCAGCGGGCGATCTGCGAGGTCAGCTCGGCCTGCTCCTGCTGCTTCTCGGCGATCGAGGCCTGCACTTCGGCGACCTCGGCCCGCTGGTCCATGTAGGTTCCGACGCTGGGTAGCAGCAGGACGGTCACCACGGCCAGGATGACCGCCAGGGTCAGCAACCGTCCGGAGAAGGCCCGGGCCGGGACCGGGGCACCGGCCTCGGCCGGGGCCTGCGTGGCCTCGGGTTCGCGGTGGCCGTTGCCGGAGCGGATCGCCCCGGAGAGTTCCGCGCGTTCGCGCAGCCGCTTCTCGCGGGGCCCGCTCGGGCGTGGCCCGGGACGTTTGCCGGCCGGAGTCGACTTCGCTGCCGACGGTGTGGCCGGTGCCCTCCCGCGGGAGGCCGGCGAGGATTTCGCCGGGGACTTGCCGCTGCCCGGGGCCGCCGGGGTACCTGGCTGCTTCCGCGCGGTGGAGGGCCCTGCGGGCTGCTTGCGGGCCGCCGGCTTATCGGGGGTGGGTTTCTTCGCCGCGGACCGGCCGGCCGCCGATGACGGGGACGGGGAATCCTCGGACGTGTTCCCGGGTCCGGGAGCGGCACCCATCGGGACGACCTTCTGCCGGTTGACCGCCGCCGGGGTGCGGGGGGCGGACGGTGCAGGAACGACGGCGTCTTCGTGGTCGCCGGAGGCGGCGGGGTCGTGCCCCGGCTCGGCAGGCCTGGCCCGTGGCATGTTGGGACGTCGGTTTGCCATGGGTGTCCTTCCGGTCTGCTCGGTGGGTCCGGGGGTGGGCCGGGTGCACGCGCCTGAAAGGCGTGAGGGGAACCGCCGGTGTCCGGCGACTCCCCTCAGCACTTTACGCGTTGCGGTGCGACCTTAGGCGGTGAAACGCGGGAAGGTCGCCTTTCCTGCGTAGAACGCGGCATCGCCGAGCTCTTCTTCGATGCGCAGCAACTGGTTGTACTTCGCGACGCGCTCGGAGCGGGCCGGGGCGCCGGTCTTGATCTGGCCGGCGTTGGTGGCCACCGCGATATCGGCGATCGTGGTGTCCTCGGTTTCGCCGGAGCGGTGCGAGGTGACGGTGGTGTAGCCGTTGCGCTGGGCCAGCGACACGGCATCGAGGGTCTCGGTCAGTGAACCGATCTGGTTCACCTTGACCAGCAGCGAGTTCGCCGTGGCGGAATCGATGCCCTTCTGCAGGCGCTCCGGGTTGGTGACGAAGAGGTCGTCGCCCACGATCTGGACCTTCGAGCCGATGGCGTCCGTCAGGGTCTTCCAGCCCTCCCAGTCGTCTTCGTCCAGCGGGTCCTCGAGGGAGACCAGCGGGAAGTCCTTGACGAGCTGGGCGTAGTAGTCGCTCATCTCGGCGGCCGTGCGGGAGGCCCCTTCGAACTGGTAGGTCCCGTTCTCGAAGAACTCCGAGGAGGCGACGTCCAGTGCCAGGGCGATGTCCTCGCCCGGGGTCAACCCGGCCTTCTTGATGGCGTCGATGATCAGTTCCAGGGCGGCCCGGTTGCTTTCCAGGTTCGGGGCGAAGCCGCCCTCGTCCCCCAGGCCGGTGGCCAACCCGCGTTCCTGCAGGACCGATTTCAGCGCGTGGTAGACCTCGACGCCCCAGCGCAGTGCCTCGGAGAAGGTGGAGGCGCCGACGGGCACGACCATGAACTCCTGGATGTCGACATCCGAGTCGGCGTGCGAACCACCGTTGAGGATGTTCATCAGCGGCACCGGCAGGACGTGGGCGTTCGGTCCACCCAGGTAGCGGTAGAGCGGCAGGTTGGAGGACTCGGCGGCGGCGGAGGCCACGGCCAGCGACACCCCGAGGATGGAGTTGGCGCCCAGCGTCGACTTGTTCGGGGTCCCGTCCAGATCGATCATGATCTGGTCGATGGCCCGCTGGTCGGTGGCGTCCTGGCCGATCAGGGCCGGCTGGATCGTGTCGATGACCGCGTCGACGGCCTTGGTGACGCCCTTGCCCAGGTAGCGGGACTTGTCACCGTCGCGCAGCTCAACGGCTTCAAAGGCTCCGGTGGAAGCGCCGGAGGGCACTGCCGCGCGGCCCAGCGAGCCATCGGAGAGCAGGACTTCGGCTTCTACGGTCGGGTTGCCGCGCGAGTCGAGGATTTCGCGAGCGTGGATGGCATCGATCAAGGCCATGGAAGGTACTCCTTCGTGGGTGGGTTGGGGGCCGTACACAGCATTGGATACGCGGGCACGTTGCCTCGCGTCCCAGCCTAGCCTGTGCCGGGTGTGGAGGAGGAAGTTGGTTGCGCGGCCGTCATGTAACGTGCGACGGCGGTGCGCAGGGACCGTTCGGCGTCCAATCCACGTTCGTGGGCGTCGGCGACGATCCCCAGCAGCAGCTCGCCGAGTTCGGCTTCGGTCTCCACCACCGCGGCGCCCGGCACCGGCGGGGCGGCCGGCGCCCCGGGCCCGCCGCTCCAGCGACGGGCCCGGCCGATCGTCTTATCGGCCAGGGCGAGGGCCGGAAGATGACGCGGCAGCGAGGAGAACGGGTCGGTGCGGGAGGGGTCCTCGGCGCGTTTGGCGGCATCCCAGGATTCGACGATCTCCTGGACGTCCTCGGGGTAGGTTCCGCGCAGGCTGCCGTCGCGGTGGAAGACGTGGGTGTTGCGGCGGATCATCTTTTCGCTCAGATGCGCGGCGATGTCGGAGAAGTCGAAGGCCCCCCGTTCGGCGGCGATCTCGGCGTGCAGGACCAGTTGCAGGAGCACGTCGGCCAGTTCCCCGCGCAATTCGTCGTCATCCTGGCCGGTTTCGATGGCCTCGAGCAGTTCGTAGGACTCCTCGACCAGGTATTCCACCAGCGAGGCATGGCTCAGTCCGGCGGTCCAGCGGCAGTGCCGGCGGAGGTCCGCAATGATGCCCATAAGGCGTTGCGGCTCCCCCGGCGTGCCCGGGCTCCCCCCGGGCCGGGCCCCGCTCATGATCGGTTCAGGCCTGGTCATCGTCCTGGTCATCGCCGTCGCCGGTCATCCCCGCATATTCGGCGTTGATGTACTCGACCAGGGCTTCGCGTTCCTCCAGCGGCAGGAAGGCCGCCTCGGCCGCGTTGAGCGTGAGCTCGAGCAGGTCGTCCAGATCGTAGTCGAATGCTTCGACCAGCAACTCGAACTCGCCCGAGAGGCTCGTCTCCGACATCAAGCGGTTGTCCGGGCTGATGGTGACGGTGAAACCCGTCTGGTAGAGCAGGTCGATGGGATGGGACTCGATGCCCTCGCCGAAGGCCGCGGTGGCCCCGGTCTGCAGGTTCGAGGACGGGCAGATCTCCAGCGGAATGCCCCGGTCGCGCACCCAGTTGGCGACCGGCCCCAGGGTGACCAGCCCGGTGTCCTCTTCGACCTCGGATCCGTCATCGTCGGTGCCACCGAACTGGATCTCGATGTCCTCGGCGATGCGCACGCCGTGGCCCAGCCGTTCGGCCCGCCCGGTCAGCAGGGCATCGACTATCGAATCCACTCCCGCGGCTTCGCCGGCGTGGACGGTGGTGGGGAAGAAGTTCGTGGCCAACAGATCGAAGGCCTCCTTCATCCGCGAGGGCGGGAACCCGTCCTCGGCACCGGCGATGTCGAAGCCGACGGCCCCGTTGCCGCGATGGCGCAACGCCAATTCGGCGATCTCCACGCCTCGATCGGCATGGCGCATCGCGGTGATCAGCTGGCCGACCTGGATGGGCCGGCCACTACCGGCGACGGTTTCAACCCCTTCGTCCAGGCCCTGCTGCACGGCCTGGACGGCTTCGTCCAGGCTCAGCCCGCCGGCCAGATGCTGTTCGGGGGCCCAGCGCACTTCCCCGTAGACGACGCCGTCGTCGGCGAGGTCCTCAACGAATTCACGGGCCACCCGGACCAGGTTCTCGTGGGTCTGCATGACCGCCACGGTGTGTTCGAAGGTTTCCAGGTAGCGCGGCAACGAACCGGAGTTCGCCGATTGGCGGAACCATTCGCCCAGGGCGACCGCGTCGGTGGAGGGCAGTTCATGGCCTGCCGCGGCGGCGAGTTCGATGATGGTGGACGGACGGAGTCCGCCGTCGAGGTGGTCATGCAGCGAGACCTTCGGCAGGCTGCGGAAGTCGAATTCGGGGTCATAGGCGGTATGGATCAGCTCTTCACTCACGTACCCAGCGTACTGGGCGGGGCAACGCAGCGGAACCACTGAATCCCGGGAGCCCGGGACCGCGTTGCCGCGGCTCAGTGCCCCCGCTCGGCGGGGACTTCCAGCAGCGGGGGCGCCGGCTGGGCGTCCGGGGCCTGCGGGTCCGTGCCAAGCCGGCGCCGCAGGACATTGAGGACCCGGTCCACGATGAAGCCGAACACCATGGCGATGGCTATGGACAGGCCGATCCCCAGCAGCGGGTTGTCCTTCATCCAGTGGCCGCCGACGGCACCGATGGTGGTGGAGTAGGCGCTCCAGGTCAGGCATCCCAGCACGTCGAGCAGGGTGAAACGACGGCGGGAGAACCGGGTGGCCCCGGCGGTGAAGTTCACGGCCACCCGGCCGACGGGGATGTAGCGGGCCGTGAAGATCAGCAGGGCGCCCCGTCGTTCGAGTTCCCGTCGGGCGAAGGCGAAGGTCCGTCGCGTCCGTGGACGACGCATCCAGCGGAACCGATCCAGGCCGATCCGCCGGCCGAACCCGTAGGCGATCTGGTCCCCGGCCATCGCCCCGGCCGCTCCGACGACGCCCAGCAGCAACAGCGACGGGGACCCCGAGGCCACCGCGACGGACGCCAGCGCCACCAGCAGCGACTCGCTGGGCACCACCGGCATGAACCCGTCGATCAGGCAGAGCAGGAAGAGCAACGGCAGGATCCACCAGGCGGTCGAGGCATGGAGGATGACCTCGTTGACGATCTCCATGAGGCAGGGTCCCTTGGCTGGAATTATTCCGTCTTCCGGTGGACGACGGCGGCCGCACCCGGTCTTCGTCGGGTGATGCATCCAGTCTGGCCCATCGGACCCGGCCGTGGCCTCCCACCCCGGGATGATTACGGGTCCGACCCGGGTCATCCCCGAGGTCGGCGGACACGCAACCCGGCGGAGCGGCTATTCGGCGATCCGCTCCAGGATCAGGCGTTGGCCGTTCCTGCTGCCTTCGGCGCTGATCACCGCTGCCGACTCCAGTGCCTCCAGGGCCCTGCCGAATTTCTCGGGGGTGTCGGTCAACAAGGTCATCAGCGGTTGGCCGCGGCGGACCACGTCTCCGGGTTTGGCGTGCAGGCGCACCCCGGCCCCGGCCTGGACCTCGTCCTGCCGACGGGCCCGCCCGGCACCCAGCCGCCAGGCCGCCACCCCGACGGAGAGGGCATCGAGTTCGGTGAGCACCCCTTCGGCCTGGGCGTACACGGTCTCCGATTCGCGGGCGACCGGCAGGGCGGCGGCCGGGTCCCCTCCCTGGGCGGAGATCATCTTGTGCCAGACGTCCATGGCACGGCCGTCGGCCAGCGCGGCCGCAGGGTCGGCGTCGTGCACCCCGGCGCCGGCGAGCATCTCCTGGGCCAGCTTCACCGTCAGTTCCACCACATCGGCAGGTCCGCCTCCGGCCAGGACGTCCACGGATTCGGCGACCTCGATCGCGTTGCCGGCGGTGAGCCCCAACGGAGTGGCCATGTTGGTCAGCAGCGCCACCGTCTTGACCCCGGCGTCGGTGCCCAATCCCACCATCGTGCGGGCCAGTTCGCGGGCGTCCTGTTCGTTCTTCATGAACGCCCCGGATCCGACCTTGACGTCGAGGACCAGGGTCCCGGTGCCCTCGGCGATCTTCTTGGACATGATCGAGGAGGCGATCAGCGGGATGGCTTCGACGGTTCCGGTCACATCACGCAGGGCGTAGAGCTTCTTATCGGCCGGAGCCAGCCCCGTCCCGGCCGCGCAGATCACCGCACCGCACTCGGAGAGCTGGTCCATCAGGGCCGCAGTGGACAGCGAGGCGTTCCATCCGGGGATGGATTCGAGCTTGTCCAGGGTTCCGCCGGTATGCCCGAGGCCACGGCCGGACAGCTGGGGTACCGCGACCCCGAAGGCCGCCACCAACGGGGCCAGCGGCAGGGTGATCTTGTCCCCCACCCCGCCGGTGGAGTGCTTGTCCGCGGTCGGCTTGACCGCCCCCGCGGGGGTGCGCAGCGAGGAGAAGTCCATGCGTTCGCCCGAGTTGATCATCGCCGTCGTCCAGCGGGAGATTTCCGCCCGGTCCATCCCGTTGAGCAGGATCGCCATGTTCAACGCCGCCATCTGTTCCTCGGCGATGACCCCGCGGGTATAAGCGTCGATGGTCCAGTCGATCTGTTCGGGACTCAGCGTCCCGCGATCGCGTTTGATGCCGATGATCTCGACCGCGTCGAAGTGCTCGGTGCTCATGCTGGACCTTTCGTCGGTGCTCCGGCCGGATGGCCGGAGCTAGTGCAACAGGGTTTCGGGGCCGAAGGCGTCGGGCAGGACCTGGTCCATGGTGGCGATCCCGCGGACGGTCATCAGTTCCATCCCGGGTCCACGGTGTTCGTAGAGCAATTGCCGGCAGCGCCCGCAGGGCATCAGGATGTTGCCGGTTCCGTCCACGCAGTAGAACGCGCGCAGCCGGCCGCCCCCGCCCATATGCAATTGTCCGATCATGGTGCATTCGGCGCAGAGGACGACCCCGTAGGCGGCGTTTTCGACATTGCAGCCGCTGATGATCCGCCCGTCCTCGGTCACTGCCGCCGCCCCGACCGGGAACTTCGAATACGGGGCGTAGGCGTGTTCCATCGCCGCGGTGGCCGCGATCCGCAGGCGTTCCCAGCCGGCGGGGTCCAGCGGCGTCGTCGGAGGGTGGGGCACGGGCCTACTCCTTCACGTAGGCGACGCCGTTGGAGGCCGGGGGTCGTGATTTCCCGGCCAGCCCGGCGACGGCAAAGATCGTCACGATATAGGGCAGCATCTGCATGAACTGGTTGGGCACCGGGGTGCCCAGGATGCTCAGCACGAACGAGAGGTTCAACGAGAAGCCGAACAACAGGGAGGCGAAGAACGCCCCGATCGGGTTCCAGCGCCCGAAGATCATGGCCGCCAGGGCGATGAACCCCTGCCCGGCGGTCATTTCCTTGCTGAAGGACGAGGACGTCACCAGGGTGAAGAACGCACCCCCGAGACCGGCGACGACCCCGGCGAGCAGGACGTTGGAGAACCTGATGGCCTTGACCCTGATGCCCACCGTGTCGGCGGCCTGGGGGTGTTCGCCCACGGCCCGCACGCGCAGGCCCCATCGGGTCTTGAACAGGCCGAACCAGACCAGGAAGACGGCGACGTACATGCCGTAGCCCAGGATCGTCTGGTCGAAGAAGATCGGACCGAACACCGGGATGTCGGCCAGGCCGGGGATCCTGATGTTGTGGAACGACGGCGGGGAGTTGAACAGGGCCGTATCGGCCTTCATCACGGTGGAGAAGAGGAAACTGGTCAGCCCGGCGACCAGGACGTTGAGTACGACGCCGACGATGATCTGGTTGACCATGTATTTGATGCTGAACACCGCCAGGACCGCGGAGACGAGCATGCTGGCCACCACGGCGGCCAGGACACCGGCCAGCAGGCTCTGCGTGATCGATCCGACGACCGCGGCGCCAAAGGCCCCGGCCAGCAGCTGGCCCTCGATGGCGATGTTGATGACCCCGGTCCGCTCACACAGCACGCCGGAGAGCGAACCGAAGATCAGCGGGATGGCCAACGTGAACGAACCGGCGATCAGACCGGAGAAGTAGACGTTGGGGTTGTTGGCGCTGCCGATGACCCAGACCAGGAAGGCAATGACCCAGATGGCCGCGAAGGCCGGGACCAGCCATTTCGGGGCGGTGGCCCGCCGGGAGGTCAGCCGGAAGGAATACGCCGCCAGTCCCAGCAGCAGGATGGCGCCGATCCATCCCACGAGCGTGGTGCCGAGCATCACGTCGGGGACCTTGATCGCGTCGTGGTCGGTCGAGATGCGGAACCTGGCCGTGGCGCTCGGGCTGCCGATGGCGAATCCGAGAAGTGCCACCAGGGCCAGGACGGCCAGCACCATGGGGGTGCTCCAGTTCCGGTGGGCCGTGCCGACCGACGTCACGCCGGCCGAGGGGGTGGTGGTTGCGGTGCTCACGCTGCTCCTCCGGTCCCGGCGGTCCGCGCCGTGGTGGTCTTGCTCTTCTTCTTGCCGGTGTTGATGCGGAAGATCGCTTGCACCAGCGGCGGGGCGGCGATGAACAGCACGATGAAGGACTGGACGACCAGCACGATGTCGATGGGGATGCCGGTGTTGGATTGCATGCCCACGCCACCGGCCCGCAACGCGCCGAACAGCAGCCCGGCGAAGAGGGTGCCCATGGGTTTGGAGCGTCCCAACAACGCCACGGTGATGGCATCGAATCCGAAGCTGGCGGCGATGTCACTGGACAGGGCGCGTTCGGTGCCCGAGATCTGTGCGGTGCCGGCGAGCCCGGCGAGGGCCCCGGCGACCACCATGGCGGTGATGTAGGCCTTGGAGACATTGATCCCCGCGGTGCGGGCCGCCAACGGGTTGGCCCCGACCGCACGAAGTTCGAAGCCGGTCGTGGAACGGTTGAGCAGCCACCAGACGAAGGCCACCGCGGCCAGGGCCACGACGAAACCGTAATGCAGCCGGAAGCCGCTGCCGAAGATCAGCGGGTAGGCCGCCGAGGAGTCGATGTTCGGGCTGATCGGGTTGTTGGAGCCGGGGCGTTGGAAGCCGGGGGTGGTCAGCAGATAGAGCAGGAAGTAGAGCGCGATGTAGTTGAGCATGATCGTCACGATCACTTCGTGGGCTCCGCGTCGGGCCTTGAGCACCCCCGCGATGCCGCCCCAGAGGGCACCGCCGATGATCCCGGCCACCATCGCCAGGATCAGGTGGATTCCGGCGGGCAGGTCCAGGGTGAATCCGACCCAGCCGGCGAGCAGGGCGCCGACGATGATCTGCCCCTGGCCACCGATGTTGAACAGGCTGGCCCGGAACGCCAGGGCGACCCCGAGTCCTGCGAGGATCAGCGGGGTGGCGTCGGTCAGGGTTTCGGTGAGGGGATAGATCGCATTGGCGAAACCGTCGGCCTGGGTGTTGAAGATGGAGCTGCGGAAGAGCGCCACATAGGCTTCCGACACCGACGTCCACACGGCCCCCAACAGATCCATGGGCCGGGCGAAGAAGTAGCTCGAGGCCTCGGTGACCCGCTCGTCGGTCGCGGCGATCAGGATGGCTCCGACGATCAACGACAACAGGATCGCCAGGACGGACACCATGCCGTTGCCGGTGGTGATCCGAGTCATCAGCGAAGCCTGGGGGTCCGGTCCGGACGCCTCGGCCAGCTGGGCCGGCGAGTTCCCGGCGTCGGCTCCTCCGGGGATCGATCCCGGCTCCCCCGCCGGGGTTTCGCTGTCTGGGGCGACGGGGCCCGGTCCGGGCCCGTCCACGGGATCATTCATTCCCGGACTCCTCTTCTTGGTTCGGGTTCGCAGCCGCGGCACCGGATCCCTGATCCGTGGCCTCGGGAAGCGGGGTGGCGCCGGCCTCGGCGGCGGAGCTGCCGGCCATCATCAGGCCCAGGACCTCGCGCGGGGTGTCTCCGGGGACGATGCCCACCAGGCTGCCCTTGTACAACACGGCAATCCTGTCGGCCAGTTCGGCCACCTCGTCGAGTTCGGTGGAGACGATCAGCACGGGGGTGCCTCCGTCGCGTTCGGCGAGGATGCGCCGGTGCAGGAATTCGACCGAGCCGACGTCGACGCCGCGGGTTGGCTGCGAGGCGATGAAGAGCTTCAGGGGCCGGGACAGCTCCCGCGCCATGACCACCTTCTGCTGGTTGCCGCCCGAGAGGGTTCCGGCATTGGACTGCCCGCTCTGGGTCCGGATGTCGTATTCCTCGACCTTGTCCTCGGCGTTGCGGTTGATCACCGCCGGGCGCATGTTCAGTCCGCGGGCATACGGGGCCCGGTCATATTGGTTGAGCACGAGGTTCTCCGCGACCGTGAACGTGGAGACCAGTCCATCGGTGCTGCGGTCCTCCGGGACGAACCCGACCCCCGAGTTGATGATGGACTTCACGCTCCGGCCCAGCAGGTTCTCGCCCTCGAGCATGACCCGGCCCGTGGCCTGGTCCATCAGGCCCATGATGGCCTGGGTCAGTTCGGTCTGCCCATTGCCCTGGACCCCGGCGACCGCCAGGATTTCCCCCTGGCGCACGCCGAAGCTGATGTCGTCGAGCAGGACCTGGCCGGTGGGGGCCACCACGTTGAGGTGCTCCACGCGGAAGGTCTCCTCCCCCGGGGTGGCGTCCTCCTTGCCCAGGGCGAGGTTCACCTCACGGCCGACCATCAGCGAGGCCAGTTCGCTCGCGGAGGCCTCGGGTTCGGCCTTGCCGACCACCCGGCCCCGACGGATGACGGTGATGACGTCGGAAACGGCCTTGACCTCGCGTAGCTTATGCGAGATGAAGACCACCGAGGTGCCGTTGTCGCGCAGTTGCCCGATGATGCTCAGCAGTTCGTCGGTTTCCTGGGGCGTCAGCACCGCGGTGGGCTCGTCCAGGATCAGGATCCGCGCATCGCGGACCAGTGCCTTGATGATCTCCACGCGTTGTTGGACCCCGACGGGCAGGTCCTCCACGATGGCGTCGGGATCGACGTGGAAACCGAATTGCTCGGAGATCTCACGGATCTTGCGGCGGGTGGCCTCCAGATCGAGGATCCCGGCGGCCTTGGTGGCCTCGTCCCCGAGGGCGACGTTTTCCGCCACGGTGAAGACCGGGACCAGCATGAAGTGTTGGTGGACCATGCCGATGCCGGCGGCCATGGCGTCGCCGGGGCCGTTGAAGGACACCGGCCGGTCGTCGATGAGCACCTGCCCCGAGGTGGCCTCGTAGAGGCCGAACAGGACGTTCATCAGGGTTGATTTGCCGGCCCCGTTCTCGCCCAGCAGTGAATGCACCTGACTGTCTTCGACCACCACGTCGATGTTGTCGTTGGCGGTGAACGAACCAAATTTCTTGGTGATTCCGCGAAGTTCCAATTTCACGTGCTCTACCGTGTTCCCTTCTTTAGCGGCCCGGGCTCCAGGGGATCTGCCCCGATGCACCGTGGGCCATCGAATCCAGCGTAGCCGCGAATCGTTGGACGTCGGATGAGGCACGCGCCGCCCGTTTCCGGGATGGTCTCCCGTCTTTCCGGACGGCGCGCGCCGTGTCTGCTGGTTGGTCCTGACCCATCGCTTCGATGGGTCGGGACCTCCCGCGGACTATTTCTTCGGGCTGGACGGCGACTCGACCTTGATGTCGCCGGAGATGATGTCGGCCTTGATGTCGTCCAGCTGCGACTTCATGTCATCGGAGACATCGGAGTCGAAGTCGTGGAACGGTGCCAGGTCGACACCCTTGTTCTCCAACGTCCCGACATACGGGGTGTTGTCGAACTCGTCGTCCAGGTCCTCGGTGATCACGTTCTCGACGGCCTCACCCATCAGCTTCATGACGGAGGTGAGCACGAATTCCTGCCCGGAGGGAAGTGACTCGTAGCCATCGGAATCGACCCAGACGACCTTGGCGTCCTTGCCGTTGGAGTTGGCGTCCTTGACGGCGTCGATGGTGCCCAGGCCCACCGGACCGGCGACGGGCATGATGATGTCCGCCCCTTCGTTGATGAAGTTGGTGGTGGTCGTCTTGCCCTTGCCCTGGTTCTCGAAGTCGCCGGTGAACGTACCGTTCTGCTTATCGGCGTTCCAGCCCAGGACCTTGACCTTCTCGTCGTTCTTCTCGTTGTAGTACTGCACCCCTTCGTCGAAGCCGTCCATGAAGATGGTGACGGTCGGGATGTTGATGCCGCCGTAGGTGGCGACCTTGCCGGTCTCGGACGTCCCGGCGGCCAGGTAGCCGGCCAGGAAGGCGGCCTGGGCCGTGTCGTAGATGATCGGCTTGACGTTGGGCAGGTCGATCGAGTCGTCATCGATGATCGCGAAGTGCGCGTCCTCGGTCTTCTCCGCCAGGTCCTTGGTGGCATCGGCCAGCAGGAAGCCCACGGTGATGGTCAGGTTGCACCCGCCCTTGACCATGGAGTTCAGGTTGGGCTCGAAGTCGGTCTTGGCCTTGGACTCGGCCTGCTTGGTCTTGATGCCCAGGTCCTTCTTCGCCTTCATCAGGCCCTCATAGGAGGACTGGTTGAAGGAGCGGTCGTCGAATCCGCCGGAGTCGGAAACGATGCAGCCGGTGTAGTCGGCGGCGCCGGGGTGGCTCGAGGCGGCCGAATCATCGCCACCGGAATCCGGGGCGGCCCCGCAGGCGGTCAGGACGAGGGCGGAAACGCCCAGGACGGCGGCGAGCTTGCCGGTGGAGCGCTTCAGGGTGCGCGGTGACTTCTTCAAGGTTCCTCCAGTGACGAGTGATGCTTCAGGGCCACCCCCTCCACGGGCCAGGTGACCTACCTGGGCCCCTCGAACGGGTGCCGACCGCCTTCGGCCTCCACATGTGGGGAGGACGTGACGGAAGATACAGTATGCCCCACTCGGACCGACCTGCCAGCATAAATAGTTGACACGACTATATTGTTGACCTTTTGTTACCTACTGGTAGCTCGATCAGACGCTTTGTCCAGGATTGATGGCGCGCAGGGCGGCAGCAGCCATGACCCGGATGCCTGTTTCGATGGCCTTCTCGTCCGGGATGTAGTCACCGCGATGCAGATCGTAGGTCTCCCCTCCCGGGGTACGCGTTCCCAGCCGCATCATGGCCCCGGGAATGGTGTGGGTCATCCAGGCGAAGTCCTCCCCGCCCATGGACTGCGGGATGAGCACGATGGCCTTCGACCCGATCTCGGCGCGCGCGGCCCGTTCGATCAGATCCGTTTCCGCTTCGGCATTGACCACCGGCGGGACCCCGCGGGTGTGCTCGAGTTTCACGTCGACACCATAGGGGACGGCGATCTGACGGACGACCTCATCCAACAGCACCCCCGCCGATTCCCAGGCGTCCCCGTCCAGGCAACGCATGGTCCCGGCCAGGTAGCCCGCGGCGGGGATGGCGTTCGGGGCCGACCCGGCATGGATCTGGCCCCAGACCACCGAAACGGCGCTGCGCACGTCGATCCGCCGGTTGAGCACCGCCGGGACACCGACGGCGATCTCCGCCAGGGCGAAGACCAGGTCCTCGGTCAGATGCGGTCTGGAGGTGTGGCCGCCCCGGCCCGATAGTTCGATTTTGATGGTGTCGCTGGCACTGGTGATCGCCCCGATGCGGGTGCCGATCGTCCCGGCGTCGACCCGGGGTTCGCAGTGCAGGGCCAGGATGCGCGGGACCCCTTCGAGGACTCCCTGGGCAATCACCGACAGGGCCCCGCCGGGCATGGTCTCCTCCGCCGGCTGGAAGATCACCCGGATCCTGCCGCCGAGTTCACCGGCGGCGTGCATGCGCCCCAGGGTCAGGGCCACCCCGAGCATGACCGTGGTGTGGATGTCGTGCCCGCAGGCGTGGCAGACCCCTTCCCGGGTCGAGGCGTAGTCCAGCCCGGTTTCCTCCAGGATCGGCAGGGCATCGATATCCGCCCGCAGGCCCAGGGCGATGTCCCCCTCACCGATATCGACGTAGAGCCCGGTCCCCTCCAGGGCCCGTGGCTCCAGTCCGGCCGCCTCGAGCTCCGCCAGGATGCGTGCCGTCGTCCGGGTCTCCTCGAAGGAGAGTTCCGGGTTGGCGTGAAGGTCACGTCGGAAGCCCACCAGTTGGGGCAGCAACGGCTGCGCCCAGGGCCCGATCGCGGGATAGGTCGTCTGCCTCGAGGAATCGTAAGTCACAGAAGCGACTTTACGGCGTCGCCGCGGCAACCACCGAGTTTGCAACGCATCATTTCGTGCGCGTCACCGGCCGGCGGGAACCCGGCTACAACACGTCGAGGTCGCCGGAGGCCTTGAGTGCCTCGACGGCCTTCTTCACGGACTGGGCATGGTCGCTGGTGGTGACCAGCAGTGCATCCCCGGTATCGACGACGACCACGTCCTTGATGCCGATCAGGGCGATCATGCGTTTGGTGTCCGAGACCACCACTCCGGAGGCATCGTCGGCGTAGACCCGGGCCCCGTCCCCCAGCACGGTGAGGTTGGTGGCCTCGCTGGCCGGATTCAGCCGGCCGATGGCGGCGAAGTCGCCGACGTCATCCCAGGTGAATTCACCGGGGATCATTGCGACGTCGCCTTGTTCGGCTGCTGGTTCGGCCACCGCATAGTCGATGGCGATCTTCGGCAGGGTCGGCCAGATGCGCTTCTTCACCGCATCGCGTTCGGGGGTGTCCCAGGCGTCGGCGATCTCCATCAACCCCGCATGCAGTTCCGGTTCATTGCGTTCGAGATGGTCGAGCATCAAGGACACGGGGGCGACGAACATCCCCGCATTCCACAGGTAATCCCCGCTGTCGACGTAGCGCTGGGCCACTTCCTCGTCGGGCTTCTCCACGAATTCGAGCACCGAGGTGGCGCTGGGGGCCCCTTCCACGGTGAGGGCATCGCCGGCGCGGATGTAGCCGAACGCCGTGGACGGTGAGGCCGGTTTGATCCCGATCGTCACGATCTTGCCGGTAGCTGCGGTCAGGATGGCCTCGCGGACGGCCTCCTGGAAGACCTCCACCGGTCCGATGACCTGGTCCGCGGCAAAGGACCCCATGATGATGTCCGGATTCCTCCGGTGCAGGATGGCTGCCGCCAGGCCGATCGCCGCCGCGGAGTCCTTCGGCTCGGATTCGAGTACGAGGTTCGTTTCGCTCAGTTCGGGCAACTGCGACTGGACGGCTTCGCGGTGGGCCTGCCCGGTGACCACCATGATGCGCTTCTCGGCCAGGGGAACGAGCCGCTCATAGGTTGCGCGGATCAGCGTCGTCCCCGATCCGGTGAGGTCGTGCAGGAACTTGGGGGCGGCCGCTCGGGAGAGCGGCCACAGCCGCGTTCCCACGCCGCCGGCGGGGATCACGCCGTGGAAGCGCGCGAGGAGGTCATCATTCATGGATCCCACAGTAGGCGATCACCGAACCGTTTCGCTGGAGGACGGGCTGGATTTAGGGCACGAAAATGTCACGTATTTTCCGCGCGAATCCGCGTATTCCCCCTCGTCACCACGGTCGCCGTGAGGCTCGCCACACAGGTAGGGTGGAGACGAACCCTGACGGACCCCGTGGTCTAGGATCAGGCTAGGAACGCTTACGCACCGGCGCCAATCTTTTGTGTGCACGCCACACGAACGCCCTTGCATGCATGGAGGTAAATTCAGTGTCGAAGACATCGTCAGGCACCCTCTACCGCGGCCACGAAGGCATGTGGTCCTGGGTAGGGCATCGGGTCACCGGTGTCGTCATTTTCTTGTTTCTTTTGGTGCACGTGCTCGATACGGCCTTGGTGCGGGTCGACCCCGGCGCCTACGACGCAGTGATCGGCACGTATAAGAACCCGTTGATGGCCGTCGGAGAGCTCGGTCTCGTCGCCGCGATCGTCTTCCACGCCTTCAATGGCCTGCGCCTGGTCCTGGTCGACTTCTGGAAGTCCGGCCCCAAGTACCACCGTCAGCTGCTCTGGGGAGTGCTGATCGTGTGGGTCGTGGTCATGATCGGCTTCGCCATCCGTCACCTGTCGCTCGCCTTCGGAGGTTACTAAGCCATGGCTCCCACGGAATTCGTTGCACCGCGTTCGACTCGGGTCGACCCGAAGTACCTGCGCTCCAAGTCCAAGAACGGCAACTTCGAGATGCTCGCCTGGCTCTTCATGCGCATCTCTGGGGTCCTGCTGGTCATCCTGATCTTCGGCCACCTCTTCGTGAACCTGCTGGTCGGTGACGGCGTGCATGCCATCGACTTCGGTTTCGTCGCCGGCAAGTGGGCCAACCCGCTCTGGCAGTTCTGGGATCTGACCATGCTGTGGCTGGCGATGCTGCACGGCACCAATGGCGTTCGCACCATCATCAACGACTACGTCGAAAAGGATCGTCCGCGGTTCTGGCTCCAGCTGGTGCTGGTGCTGTGCTCGGCGGCCATCGTCATCCTCGGGACGCTCGTGATCTTCACCTTCGATCCGTGCATCCCCGGCTCCACGCTCGCGGTCTGCCAGTAGTCCCGGCACGCTTCGCCGACACCAAGATTCAAAGAAGAGGGAACATCCGGTATGCAGGTACATAAGTACGACGTCGTCATTGTCGGCGCCGGTGGCGCGGGCATGCGCGCTGCCATCGAATCCGGCCAGCAGGCCCATACGGCCGTGCTGACCAAGCTCTACCCCACCCGTTCACATACGGGCGCCGCCCAGGGCGGCATGTGTGCCGCCCTGGCCAACGTCGAGGAAGACAACTGGGAGTGGCACACCTTCGACACCGTCAAGGGTGGCGACTACCTGGTTGACCAGGATGCCGCCGAGGTCATGGCCAAGGAGGCCATCGAGGCGGTGCTGGACCTGGAAAAGATGGGTCTGCCGTTCAACCGCACCCCCGAGGGCAAGATCGACCAGCGTCGCTTCGGCGGCCACACCCGCGACCATGGCAAGGCCCCCGTCCGTCGGTCCTGCTACGCCGCGGACCGCACCGGGCACATGATCCTGCAGACGCTCTACCAGAACTGCGTGAAGCACAACGTCGAGTTCTACAACGAGTTCTACGTCCTGGACATGCTCACCGTCCAGGAGGAGGCCACCCGCGAGGATGGCACCACCTACCTGCAGACCCGGGTGGCCGGCGTCGTCTCCTACGATCTGGCCACCGGCGAGATCCACGTCTTCCAGGCCAAGTCGGTCGTCTTCGCCACCGGCGGGGCCGGCAAGGTCTTCAAGACCACCTCCAACGCGCACACCCTGACCGGTGACGGCATGGGCATCGCCTTCCGCAAGGGCATCCCGCTGGAGGACATGGAATTCGTGCAGTTCCACCCGACCGGCCTCGCCGGGCTCGGGATCCTCCTGTCCGAAGCGGCCCGCGGTGAGGGCGCGATCCTGCGCAACTCCGAGGGCGAACGGTTCATGGAACGCTACGCCCCGACCATCAAGGATCTGGCGCCGCGCGATATCGTCGCCCGTTCGATGGCCAACGAGGTCCGCGAAGGCCGCGGTTGCGGCCCGAACAAGGACTACGTGCTGTTGGACCTCACGCACCTGGAGCCGGCGCATATCGACGCCAAGCTTCCGGATATCACCGAGTTCGCCCGCACCTACCTCGGGGTGGAGCCCTACACGGAGCCGGTGCCGGTCTTCCCGACCGCGCACTACGTCATGGGCGGGGTACCGACCAACATCAAGGGCGAGGTCTTCCAGGACAACGAATTCACCATTCCCGGGCTCTACGCCGCCGGTGAGGTCGCCTGCGTGTCGGTGCACGGCTCGAACCGGCTGGGCACCAACTCGCTGCTGGACATCAACGTGTTCGGCAAGCGGGCCGGCATCGCGGCCGCCGAATACTCCAAGACGGCCGATTGGGTCGATCTGCCGGAGAACGCCACGGCGTCCACCGAGGCCATGCTCGACGTCGTCCGCAATGCCGGCGGCACCGAACGCATCGCGGCGATCCGCAAGGACCTGCAGGAGACCATGGACACCAACATGCAGGTGTTCCGCTCCAAGGACACCATCATGAAGGCCATGGCCGACATCAAGTCCTTCCGTGAGCGCTACGCCAACATCAGCATCCAGGACAAGGGCAAGCGCTTCAACCTGGATCTGCTCGAAGCCGTGGAACTGGGCTTCCTGCTGGACTTGGCCGAGGTCATGTCCGTTTCCGCACTCCACCGTCACGAATCCCGTGGCGGCCACTTCCGCGAGGACTTCCCGGACCGCGACGACGAGAACTTCATGAAGCACTCGATGGTCTACAAGGACGACACCGCGCAGATGGAGGGCATCGAGGGCATCCGGTTCGACACCAAGCCCGTCATCTTCACCCGTTACCAGCCGATGGAGCGTAAGTACTAATGAGCAGCGAGATTCCCGAACCAGCATCCAAGGTCGACCTGGCCCCCGGTGTCGGCGGCGGCGGGGAGATCCCGAAGTTCGACATCACCCTGCGGGTGCGCCGATACCAACCGGAATTCTCCGAAGACGTGACCTGGGAGGATTTCCAGTTGACGATGTTCGGCACCGACCGCGTGCTGGACGCCCTGCACAAGGTCAAATGGGAGATCGACGGCTCGCTGTCGTTCCGCCGTTCCTGCGCCCACGGCGTCTGCGGCTCCGATGCCATGCGCATCAACGGCCGTAACCGCCTGGCCTGCAAGACCCTGTTGAAGGACCTGGACACCGAGAAGCCCATCACCGTGGAGGCCATCAAGGGCCTGCCGGTCGAGAAGGACCTCATCGTGGACATGGAACCCTTCTTCCAGTCCTACCGCGAGATCATGCCCTTCATGATCACCAAGGGCCACTCCCCGACTGCTGAGCACTACCAGTCCCCCGAGGAACGCGAGCGCTACGACGACACCACCAAGTGCATCCTCTGCGCCGCGTGCACCTCGTCCTGCCCCGTCTTCTGGACCGATGGCCAGTACTTCGGCCCGGCAGCGATCGTGAACGCCCACCGCTTCATCTTCGACTCCCGGGACGAAGGCGGCGACATGCGTCTGGAGATCCTCAACGACAAGGAAGGCGTGTGGCGTTGCCGCACCACCTTCAACT
>JAKDMV010000155.1 GCA_030452125.1 Micrococcaceae bacterium | reverse complement strand
GAACGCCTGCTTCGCTGGTAGCGGCTTCCAGAAGGTCCAGGCTCAGCACATCGCTGGAAATAACCTGTCCACGGGCTTCCGATACATCAGTATCGGCGGCCGAAGCGATTCCCGTCTGGAACATCAAGAGGCTGGACACCATCGTGCCCGCCAGAATTCTCTTGGGGGTCAGGAAACGTCTTTTCCCGACCTCCAATGGTTTAGTTGCCAAGCTCAAAGGCCCTCCCAAATATTTGCGATCTAGTGATGAAGTGGTGGGAGCAGCCATCTTCCGGCCAAGATCCCCCCACGAAGAACCCTAAGGATTCAAATGGCGGATCGGTCTGGCCGTTCAGCTAGACATGAATAGCCGATGGGCCTCACGTCGACGACGGGCACCAGGGCGCGAAATGCCCCTGCTGAATTGAGGTCTCGCCCCGAAAGTAGGCTATTAATAGTTCCATAGCCGTATAAGTACTCGAGGGAACGCCTCGGCAGCGTCCACGGAGAGCCAGGGGGCTCCGGAGGGAGAAAACATGGGCGAAAAGCGGCTCAGAGTCCATGCCGCGGATAGCGATGTCATGTCGCTACTCGCCGTCAGGCATATTTTTTCACAGACCTGCGACCTCGAATTGGAGAGCGTCACCTCCAACGGAACCGAGGCCGCGGAGACGGCGATCCTGGCCAAACCCGACATCGTCTTGATGGAAACCAATGTCACCGATGTCGACAGTCTGACGGCGACGAAGATGATCTGCTCAGAGGCCCCCGAGGTCAAGGTGGTTTTCCTCTCCACGGTTCACGACGCCGTCAGCATCAGCCGCGCCTACGCGGCCGGCGCCAGCAGCTTCCTCGCCAAGAGCTCCATTGTCCGTGAGCTGTCCTCTGCCTTGAGACTCGTCTCCCTCGGCCATCAGATCTTCTCCTCCTCATCTGATCAACAACGACTCCAGATTCCAGGCTCGGCTGAGGGCGGACCCCAGGAGCAGATCATTGCCCGCTGCGGCGAACTCACCAAGCGGCTGTTGATCGCTGTCGCCCAGGGCTGCACGAACCAGGAAATCGCCGCTACCCTTCATGTCAGCGAAGGCACGGTCAAAGCCCATATAGCCAAATTCAATTCCCAGTTGAACATCAGCAACCGCGTACAACTCGCCGTGGCCGTCGCCCAAGCAGGACTCCTGGACACCAGAGACGCCAACTCCTTCGTCCGCTAGAAACCCTCCCGCACACCCTCCCCACCGGCGGCGGGCCTGCGATAGCCAATCGGCCAGAGTGCAGCGTCCGACTAGCCAGAAATATCTTGGATTCCCAACAGGTCACCCTTGAATCCATAGCATGGTTCCGGGTGTCCCATTTAGTCCGCGATGTGGGCTGGCACCAACCGCACGAGGGGGAAGCCATGCAGGCAGATTCAAAGAAGAAGTTCCGCGCCGTTCTCGTCGGAGGACTGGTGGTGGGGGTCGGGGCCGCAGTAACGCTCGCGGCCTGGAACGACTCCGAATTCGCCCAGGGGACCTTCGCGTCCGGACAGTTCAATCTGGAGGGAAGCACCACCAGCTCGACCGAGGGATTCGCCGACCACCCCAGCAGCGAAGATGCCGCCGCACTGACCTTCGAGGTCAACCCGGAAAACATGAGCCCGAACGACAGTGTCTACGCTCCGTTCTCGGTTCGCTTGGATGAAACGACGACCAATGATGCTTCCGTCGATATCACGGCAGCCGCCGGTGGAACGACCACCGGCATGAGCTACCGTTTGATCCAGACCGAGGCCTTCGGCTGTGATTCCGACACCGCGGGCACCGACCTGGTCCCGGCAGGTACCGCTTTGGGCTCCGTCTCCGGTGCAGCCGCCTTCGATCTGGCCAAGGGTGCTGCGGCGTCGGCCGGCGAAGCCACCAATCTCTGCTTCATAGTCACGGCCGACGACGACCTGGCACAGGACCAGACAGGCACTTCCACCTGGGAATTCACGGCGACCAGCAAGGACAGCTAGCACATCGTGGGAACACATGGCTCAACCTCACCAGAACGCACCGGCGGACGCCGAGCTAAAATCCGGGCGCTGCTGATCGGCGCGTTGGTCATCGGTGTGGGTGGTGCCACGACGTTGGCGGCTTGGACCGATGGTGAAAATGCTACCGGGACCTTCGGCACCAGTGTCTTTGGCATCCAAGGCTCCACGAACGGCAGCGCTTTCGCGAAGCACCCCAGCGACGCACCTGCATCCTTGGACTTCGCTGCCACGGGCATGACCCCAGGCGATAAGGCCTTCGCCTCCTTCGACGTTCGGACCACTGCTGGAACCACGATCGATGGAACTGTTGCCGTGACCGACGCCACGGTGGCCGGAGACTCGGCCATCACCGGGAACCTCAGTTACCGGGCGGCAGCAGTACCAGCCGGAACCAAGTGTTCCTCAACCGTCTATACCGGGGCGGCCCAGAACATCGGCACGGTCTTTCCCCTCCCTGCCCAAGCCGTCTCCGCAGCTGGAGCGAACACCGTCCGATATTGCTTCGAGGTGACCCTGGCGGCGAAGACGCCCAACACGGCACAAGGAAAATCCGGTTCCGCGACCTGGGTATTCAGCGCAACATCGGCCACGTAGATGCGACCTGTCCCCACCCGATCCCGCCGTCCTTCCGCCGGGAAACTCATTGGTGATCTGGTCCTGAACCTCGCTGCGGTCGGAGGGGCCCTGTGTCTGGTGCTGGTGGTGTTGGCTTTCGTCTTCAATATTTCGCTGATCATGTTCAAGACCGGCTCCATGACCCCGACGATCCCGGCAGGGTCGGTGGCAGTCATCCGACAGATTCCTGCCGAGCAGATCAGCGTCGGGGACGTGATCACGGTGGATCGTCCGGGAAAGCTGCCCGTTACGCACCGGGTCGTGGAGTCGTCCCCTGGAGATGCCGCCGGCCAGCGCGTCATCCGGCTCAAGGGCGATGCCAATGACACCGCGGACATCGCCCCCTACACGGTGGCCGAGGCAGGCCTGGTGCTTTGGCATGTTCCGGGGATGGCCAAGGTCATTGTTGGCATGTCGAGGCCCTGGGTCCTCGGTCTGATCACGCTCGCTGCCGGGGCCCTAGTCACTTGGACATTTTGGCCACGTCCGCCCGGGAACACGAAGGACAAAGCCTCAGGAAACGCCCCCGCAGGACCGGCCACCACCGAAGAAACGCCAGCGTATTGCGAAAGCCGGACCGGCACATCCGCCCCCTCCCCGAAGATCCGCCGCCCAGGGCGCCATCCAGGAGGAGCACTTACTCTCCTGCTCGGCATGGCGGTCTTCCTCTCCCCCATGACCCTGACGGTCCCTTCGGCCCAGGCAGACCCGGCGGACCGCCAGATCAACGGACGGTACCTGAGACTGACCTCCGTGGCGGATCCGGAAGCGATGACGACGTTGGCTCCCGGCGACTCGGTCGTCTGGCAGGTCGGGATCAGCGCCGATCCGCCCTCGCCCGGAAAGATCGAGGTCGGCTATGCCTTCACCGGGCGTCGAGCCCTCCCGTTGGAGATCACCACGACGGCCTGCACGACGCGTTGGCATGAGGGACGCTGCCCCGGGGCGGAAGTCCCAGCGGCGGGGATTTCGGCATCCGGCAACACCAATTCTGGCCCCCTCCTGTCTTTCGGAACCGGGGAACAGCGTTGGGTCCGCCTTCAGGTCCGTGTCCCGAGCGATGCCGCAGTGGCCCAGGATGCGGTGACCCGGCTCAGGCTGGTCGTCGCCGGGGCGGGCGAAGAGGTCTCGGCCAATCCAAGCGGTCCGTCGCCGGAAACCGGGACAGACCGGACGGGGAGCCCTTCCGAGGGCTCCGTAGCCGACCCCGGACGCCCGATCGTTGAGCCACTGCCCTCCACCGGCGGGGACGTCCTAGGTG
>JAKDMV010000045.1 GCA_030452125.1 Micrococcaceae bacterium | reverse complement strand
AACCATTCCACCTCGCTGCCGCCCAAACCCACGCGCGACCCCGAGGGCGTGCTGAACGAATCCGACGCACCCTCACGGCATATGGCCGCGGCAGGAACGCGCGGGAGGCTGCCTGACGAGAACGCCAAGACCCGGTTGAACACCTGGCTCGACGGAATCAACTCCCCCGACTGGCAGGAACTGGCCCGCAGGACGAAGACCGGCACCGTACGGACCATCGCCGCCCAACGCGCGGCCTCCCGCCGCCGGGCCGACGCCCGGGCCAAGGCCCGCGAGGAGAAGTCCCGCCAGCGGGCCGAACGCGAAGCCGCCGAAGCCGCCGAAGCCGAAGCCTCCGCGGAGCGCAAACGCGCGGCGGAGGAAGCAGCCCGACTGGCCGCCGAGGCCGAAGCGGCCCAGCAGGCCGCCGAAGAGGCCGCGGCCCGGGCGGCGGCCTCCACCAACGACCTCGAATCGTTGGTGGAAAACGCCCGCGAGGCCATCGTCGACGCCGCGGAGGTCCCCCGGACCGCCGAACAGCTGCGCAACACCAGCCCCTTCTGGGTCGACGACGAGGGCCCCATCTACGTCCCGCCCTACAACCTGCCCTCCAGCGACCCGGATCCGCCGGAGCAGCGCTCGGATCTGATCCGTCGCCTCGTCGTGACGGTGGTTGCCGCCGCCACCCTGGTCCTGGGGTTCATGGGCCTGGGCTGGTTCGGGGGCCCCACGGCCCATTCGGCCGCCCACTCGGCCTACGGCCCCGAAAATGCCTTGCTGGCACCCAACAGCAATTCGTTCATGATCTGGGGCGTGCTGTTCGTCTGGATCGCCCTGTATGCGATCTTCCAATGGCATCCGAGCCAGCGGTCCTCCTACCGCCAACGCGACATCGGCTACCTCACGGCCGGGGCCGGGCTGCTGGGGGCGTTGTGGCTGCTGTGTGCCCGGTCCTCGCTGGTGTTCCTGTCGGTGGTCGTGGCCCTGGCGCTGACCACCGTCCTGGTCTATGCGGTCCGCCGGATGAACCAGCGCACTGCCCGGTCGAATGTGGAGCGGGTGTTCGTGGACGGTCCGGCCGCCTTGTTCCTGGGCTGGATGCTGGTCCTGCTGCCGGCGACGCTGTCCATCGCGCTGACCCGCGCCGGATTCACCTTGCTCCTGCCGGCCTCGTTGTGGGCCGTCCTGACCATCGTCGGGTGCACGTGGGCCGCCGCCAGCTTCTCCATGTCCGAGCGGGGCCGCATCGTGGTGGCATTGGGCTTCGCCTGGGGGCTGTTCTGGGTCATGCTGGACCGGCTGCTGACCCTGCAGTCCTCGGCCCCGGTGGCGATCGTCTGCGGGTTGTGCGCGTTCATCGTGCTCCTGGCCACGGAGAACCGCCGATACCAGATCGGCCATGCCGAGCGCCGTGCCGCCCGCGGACAGCGCACCGAGTTCTAGAGCGCGGTCCACCGGCCCCGGACCCGGCGCAGCACGAGAAGTCGTTGGGTGGCGGCCACGCCCTCGACGGCGGCACGCATCCGCGCGGCGGCCGAGCGGGCGGCGCGCAGATCGGCGTCGTACTCCTCCTCCTCGACCGTGAAGCGCACAGTGATCCGAGGGACTCCGGCGACGATGTCGAGCTGGTTTGCTTCCACATGGTGGGATTCGGCCAGGGAAGCAACCGCCGCGTCCATCACCGCTTCGGGGCGGTGGCCCGGACGCAGGGACAGGATGTTCAGCTGGGCACGAAACGAGGGCACCACCCCAGCGTAGTGCCCGGCGATGCCCTCCTTCGAACCAGGCCTCAGGCGATCGCGGAGATCCCGGTGGCGGCCCGGCCGACGATCAACAGGTTGATGTCATGGGTGCCCTCATAGGTGTAGATCGCTTCGGCATCGGCGAAGATCCTGGCCATCCGGTGATCGGTGACGATCCCGTTACCGCCCATCGCGGCCCGGCCCAGGGCCACCGATTCGCGCATCCTCTCGGTCGCGAACGCCTTGGCCAGCGCCGCCTGCTCCATCTTCTCGGTCCCCTGGGACTGCGCCCGGGCGATCTGGGTCATCAACGCCATCGACGCCGTGGCATTTCCCAGCATGGTGGCCAGTTTCTGCTGGATGAGCTGGAAGGAGGCCAGCGGCCGGCCGAATTGTTCACGCTCCAACACATAGGCCCGCAGCACGTCGAAGGCCGCCAGTTGTTGTCCGACGGCGAGCCAGCCGACCATGATGCGGCTGGACCGCAGCAACTGGTTGATATCGGCGAAGGAATCGATTCCGGGGAACCGGTCCTCCTCCATCACGCGGACGTCCCGCAACACGATATCGGCGTTCTGCACGGTGCGCAGCGAGATCTTGTTCTCGATCTTGGAGGTGGTCACCCCGGGCAGGGAGGTGTCCAGGACGAATCCGCGCACCGCACCGGTGTCCTCGTCCAGGGCCCACAGCAGCAGGTGCTCACAGAACGTCCCGTTGCCGATCCAGCGTTTGGCCCCGTTGATGATCCAGGCATCGCCCTCCCGGCGGGCCCGGGTTTCCATGCCCTTGGCGACGTCGGAACCGTGCTCCGGTTCGGTCAACGCGAAGGCCCCGGTGGTGCGCAGGGCCGCCGCATCGGCCAGATAGCGTTCACGCTGGCCCTCGGTGCCGAAGTCATGCAGGGACTCGACGAAGAGGTCGTGGTGGATCATGAAGAACGTCGCCAACGACGCATCGGCCCGGGCCAGCTCGGCGATGAGCAGTCCGTGGAACAACGTCGAATAGCCGTGCCGGGTCGGCGTGCTCACCCCCAACGCCCCGAGCCTCGGCAGCAGATCGAAGGGGAACTCCTCGGCGGTCCACCACGCCCCGGCATGTTCGGTGACGTATTCGGCCACGAAGGCGCGCACTTCGGCCAGCTTGGCCCGCTCCCTCTCGTCGAGTTGCGACTCGATGTCCAGGAAATCGGCCCCGGCTAGTTCCCGGGTGGTGCGGGCAGGAGGGCCGCCCTCGTTCTTCACGGTCATCCCGCTCCTTATTTCGGGGCCATGCGGATGGCTCCGTCGAGTCGGATGGTCTCACCGTTGAGCATCTGGTTGGCCAGGATGTGCTCCACCAGCGCGGCGTATTCGGCGGGCTTTCCCAACCGTGAGGGGTGGGGCACCTGGGCGCCGAGGGAGTCCTGGGCCTCCTGCGGCAGACCGGCGAGCATCGGCGTTTCGAAGATCCCCGGGGCGATGGACATGACCCGGATGTGCTGACGGGCCAATTCGCGGGCCAGCGGGAGGGTCATCGCCGCGACCCCTCCCTTGGAGGCGGCATAGGCCGGCTGGCCGATCTGCCCGTCGAAGGCCGCGACGGAGGCCGTGTTCACGATGACACCGCGTTCCTCGGTCCCGGTCTCGTCGTCGAGGATCGGTTCGGTCCCGGCCATGGCTTCGGCGGCCAGCCGGACGACATTGAAGGTGCCGATCAGGTTCACGGCCACGACCTTCTCGAAGGAGGCCAGCGGAAGGACTCCGTCCCGGCCGAGGACCTTGCCCGGGGTGGCTACCCCGGCACAGTTGACCAGCACACGCAGCGGCGCCATGTCGCTGGCCACTTCGACGGCGCGCCGGACCTCCTGTTCGTTGGTCACGTCCGCGGCGACGAACCGGGCCCGTTCGCCCAGTCCGATGGCGGCGTCCTCGCCGGCCGATCCGGGCAGGTCGAGCAGGACCACATGGGCCCCGGCGTCGTAGAGCTTCTTGGCGGTGGCGGCACCCAGGCCGGATGCGCCACCGGTGATGAGGGCCGAGGCCCCGGCGATGTCCATGGTTCCTCCCGAAAGGGCGGATCGACCCGCCCGGTTAATGGTTGTTAACTCAAATCCAACTGTAGCGTCTGTCGCGCGGACACTCCACCCCTGCGGACGTCGTAGGATTCGCTCATGAGCCCCGTATCCGGCCCCCGCCCCTTCCTGCTGCTTTCCACCCGGGAGGACCCCGTGGCCGCCGCGGACGAGGTCCGTGGGTTCCTGGCCGCCGCGGACCTTCCGGCCGCGCTGTTGGAGGTCGTGGCCCTGGGCGCCTCCCCGCTGCCGGCCCCACTGGACCTGGGGGCGTATTCGGGCATCCTGCTCGGCGGCGGACCCTTCAACTCCTCCGATGACCCGGCCGGCAAATCCCCGACCCAGCGGCGGGTCGAAGCCGAGATCTCGGGATTGCTGGACCAGCTCCTGGCCCATGACTTCCCGTTCCTTGGCGCCTGCTACGGCATCGGGACCCTGGGGACCCACCAGGGCGGCACCGTGGACCGGACCCATGCCGAACCCGTCGGCCTCTCCCGGATCGAGCTGACCAGGGCCGGGGCCCGCGATCCGATCACCGCCGGGATGCCCCCGGCCTTCGACGCCTTCGTCGGACATAAGGAGGCGGTCTCCACGCTGCCTCGGCACGCCGTCCTGTTGGCGACCTCCGGGCCCTGCCCGGTGCAGATGTTCCGGATCGGCACGAATCTCTATGCCACCCAGTTCCATCCGGAGCTCGACGGAGACGGGCTGGCCACGCGTATTGGGATCTACCGTGACGCAGGCTATTTCGATCCCGCGGAGGCCGGCCCGTTGACCGAACTCGCCCATGCGGCCGACGTCCCCTGGCCGGGCCTGATCCTGCGCAACTTCGTCCAGCGGTACCAGCGCTAGGAGGCCCGTCCCGGGTACTGCCCCGACTAGCGGCGGGTGACCTTGCCGGTGAGCTGGGCGACCGGCTGCAGGAACAGCGGCCGGGCGGCGATCCAGCCGGCCACCACGACGATCGCCGCGACCACGAAGATCCAGAACCCCACCCAATTGACCACATCGGGGCCCTGGCCGCTGTACATGTAGTTGAGGTTCCGGCGCATGCCGGTGGTGAAGACCAGGACGACGTGCACGAAGATGAACACGACGAAGTAGAACATCACCGGCAGGTGGATGATCCGCGCCAGCAGGACCGGATAATAGCGGTTGATCTTCCACTGGGTGGACCACAGCGAGGACATCCGCACCCCGGTCACCACCGCCAGCGGCGCGGCCACGAAGATGGTGACGAAGTAGGCGAGCAGCTGGATGCCGTTGTAGTTCTGCCAGGCCGATTCCATCGGCCACTCCAGCGACAGATACTGCAGCCCCGCCGAGATGGCCTGGGGGAAGACATCCCACCCCGTCGGGATGATCCGTTTCCAATGCCCGGTGGAGAAGACCAGGACGTAGAAGACCACCCCGTTCAGGATCCATAAGCTGCCCAGGCTGTAGTGCAGCCACAGGTAGATGCTCATCTTGGCCGGTGGATTCTGCCGGTTGCGGGGCCCCACCGTGCGGGTCCAATAGGCTTCCGGGGTCCGTTCGGTACGCACCATCCACCCGGCGCGGATGATCAGGATGATCAGGAAGAAGTTGAAGAAGTGCTGCCATTGCAGCCACCAGGGGAAACCGTCGGCGGTATCCGTGGTGGCCGGGGGCTGGCCCGGATACTCGGCGAGGAACCCCTGTCCGGCGGAGCTGCCCAGATACCATCTGGCCCCGAGGACGGCGGCGGCGAGCGCCACGACCACGAGGGGGCAGATCCAGACCAGTTTGAACCATTTGGACTGCCTGAAACCCGAAACAGGCCGCTGGGCCGGTGTTCTCATTGCGCTCCTCTGCCTCACCTTCGCCCCGGCTCCATGGGGTCACCGGGTCCGCCCATCATCCCCCGGACGACTCCCGCCGCCGTAGTGCGGCGGTCAGGGCCGGTACCACCTGGTGCAGGTCCCCGATGATGGCGTAGTCGGCCTGGGTGACCATGGGCGCATCGGGGTCGGTGTTGATGGCCACGATCATCTTCGCCGATTGGCAGCCAGCCCAGTGCTGGACGGCGCCGCTGATGCCGCAGGCGAGATAGACCTCCGGGGAGATCCTGCTGCCGGTCTGCCCGATCTGTTCATGGTGGGGGCGCCAGCCGAGGCTGGTCACCACCCGGGAGGCCCCCAGGGCGGCGCCGAGCTGGTCCCGCAGCTGAAGCAGGTCATCGAAGCCATCCGCGCTGCCCACGCCGCGGCCGGCCCCGACCACCACCCGCGCCCCGGTCAACGTCGAGGTGGCATCGGGGGCGCCGGTTTCGACCCGGACGACGGCGGTGACCAGATCGGCGTCGGAGAGTTCGGGCTCGAATTCGTGCCAGACGGGAGCCGAGGCGTCATCGGCCGCCACCGGGTCCACGGCATGCCCGGCGACGGTGAGGACCCGGGGTGCACCGTCGAGCCGCATGTGCTCGAAGACGCCCCCACCCATCACCTGGCGCGAGAGGACCAATGGTTCGGTATCGACGATCCCCACGACGTTGGCCGCCATCATCGCCCCTGCCCGGGCGGCCACATGGGCCAGGACCTCGCTGCCGCGCGGGGTTCCCGCAGCCAGCACGTAGGCGGCCGGCACCGCTCCGAGGGCGGTCGCCCAGCCGCTGGCGCCATAGCGTTCCAGCCGTTCGCCGGCGGCATGGTGGATGGAGTCCACTCCCTGTTCGGCCAGTTGGGCCGACAACTTCTCCTTCACCCGTTCCTGCGCTTCGGGGCCTCCGGCCGAGGCCTCCCCGGCCCCCAGGGGACCAATGATCAGTGCCTCGACGGTTTCGCCACCGAGCCGGCCGGCCAGTTCCCGCGCAAAGGTCAGGGTCTCCAGCGAGGTGGGGGTGGCTCCGTCGCTGCCGGTTTCCACGAGGACCAGAATCATCGGTTCAACACCCCGCTGCTGGCCAGGATCTCGACCAGTGCCGGGACCGCATCGGGCCCCTCACCCAGGATCTGGACCGTACTGGGTTTCGTCGGGGGCAGCGTCAGCTTCACCCGGCCGGAGCCGATCGGCTCGATCAGGGGGTCCTTGCGGTCGATGCTCAGTCGCTTGGCCTTGAGGCGGCCGCGGATCGAGGGGTAGCGCGGCTCCACTCCCCCCTCCTGCACGGCCATCACCGCGGGCAGGGGGACCTCGAACACGTCGGTGCCCTGCGGCCCGGCGCCCCGGGCCAGCACCGAGGATCCGTGGATCTCCGCGGTGTTGATCCCGGTGAGGACCGGCCGGCCCAGGGCGAATCCCAGCCGGACGCCGACCTGGAAGTCACCGGTATCGGCGGCGTCGTTGCCGACGAGGATCAAATCGTAGGCGGCCGGCGAGGCGCGGACCTCCGCGGCGATCGCGGCCGCCACATCGGCCGGCCCGTAGGATTCGGGGTCCGCGGTGATCAGGGTGGCTGCACCGGCCCCCAGCGCCACCGCGTACCGCAGTTGTTCGGCCGCCTCCGCGGTACCGAGGCTGAGCACCCGTACTTCACCGCCGGTGTCCCCCGCCAGCCCGACGGCGAGCTCGATCGCGCATTCGTCGTGTTCGCTCAGCGTATGGCCGACATGGCGGGCGTCGATGCTGTGCCCATCCTGGCTCAAGAGGATCTCCCCGGCGATTTCCGGGACCCTTTTGATGCAGACCAGCAGATTGACCATTTTCAGCTCCTGATTCTGAGGTTCTCGGGGTCGAAGACGGCGGTCGCATCGGTGGCGACCACGCTGACCGGATAGGAACGGCCCAGGTAGTCCACGGCCAGCCGGGTTCCCACCCGCGCTTGCGCCGGGGGAAGGAAGCTCATCAGCAGATGCACGCCCAGCGATGGCGCCGATCCCGCCGAGGTGACATAGGCCCCGCGCCCGTGCGCGTCGATCAGCGGTTCCCCCTCGGGACCGGTGACCGCTTCACCGCCGAGCATGTAGCGGCGCACCCCCGCCTCGTCCCGGTGATCGTCCACTTGAAGCGTGCACAGGATGCGCGCCGGGTCCTGGGAGCGTTGGCGCAGATAGGCGTCGCGGCCGATGAAGTCCTGGGCCTTCACCCGCGGCCGCATCATTCCGGTCTCCACGATGGTCCGCTCCGCGTCCAGTTCCGCACCGAACGCCCGGTAGCCCTTCTCCAACCGTCCGGTGGTCCCGTAGACCCCGTTGCCCACCGGCACCAGGCCATCCTCCCGGCCGGCCTCGGCCAGCAGCGACCAGAGCCGGGCCCCTTGCTCCATCGGCACATACAGCTCCCACCCCAGTTCCCCGACGTAGGAGATCCTCGAGGCGTGGACCTCCAGGGGGCCGGCTTCCAGGGGCCGGCAGCGGGCGAACCTGAAGCCCTCCGCTGAAATATCGGAGTCGGTGATCCGGCCCAGGACGTCCCTGGCCCGCGGGCCCCAGAGGCCGATGGTGGTCAGTTCGGAGGTGCGGTCGACCACTTGGGTGGTGGCCGGATCCACCCGCCGGTCGGAGAACCACTTACGGTCGATGTTCCCGCTGCCGCCCCCGGTGACCACCCGGAAGTGTTCCTCCCCCAGGCGCATGATCGTCAGGTCGGAGCGGAAACCTCCGCGCGCGTCCAGCACCGGGGTGTAGATGACCCGTCCGGTGTCCACGTCCATCTGGGCCACCGCGACCCGCTGCACCGTGGCGAGTGCCCCCGGGCCGAGCACGTCGAAGATGGCGAAGGCGGAGAGATCCACCATCCCGGCCCGCTCCCGCATCGCCAGGTGTTCGGCATTGATGATCGGTGACCACCACCGCGAATCCCATTCGGCGGTCCGGTCCATGACCGCGTCGCCGTATTCGGCCAGCAGTGGCGCATTCGAGGCGTACCATTGCGGCCGCTCCCAGCCGGCGGCCTCGAAGAAGGTGGCTCCGAGCTCCACTTCGGCCTGGTGCATCGGGGCCAGGCGGACCCCGCGGTTGCTCAGCCACTGCTCGGACGGGTGCACGATGCCGTAGGTCTTGTGGAAGCCCTCCTCGACACGGGCCTTCACATGGGTGCGCGTGCGTTGGTGCGGATGGAAGCGGGCGATGTCGGCGGCGTGCGTATCGTATTCGGGGGTTCCGGTGGTCATCCATTCGGCGATCATCCGTCCGACGCCGGGGCCTTCCTTGATCCATACGGCCGCCGCGGACCACAGCCCGGCCACCTCGGGGGTCTCCCCCAGCAGCGGGCCGCCGTCGGGGGTCAGTGAGAGCAGCCCGTTGATGGCATACCTGATCTCCACCTGGGGGTTGCCCAGGATGTCGGGCATCAGTTCCAGGGCCTGTTCCAGTTGTCGGTCGAAGTCGTCTTCCGTGAACGGCATTTCGGTGGGTGAAAGCTTGGACTGGGCGATGGAGGGGATGTCTTCGGCGTCGTGCAGGATGGGCCGGTGTGCGTAGGAGCCGATCTCCAGATCACCGCCGTGCTGGCGTTCGTAGCATCCGGTGTCCATGTCACGGATGATCGGGAAGGAGATCTCACCGCTGGTGTCGGCGAACTGCGGAACCGGTCCGACGCTGATCATCTGGTGCACCGTGGGGCTCAGGGGAATGGAGGCCCCGGCCATCCTGGCCAGTTTCGGCGACCAGACACCGCAGGCGATGACGACGGTATCGGCCTCGATGGTTCCGGCGTCCGTGTGCACCCGGCGGATTCGCCCGTCCTCGACCTCCATGCCGGTCACCTCGACCGTGGGGCAGACCTGCAGCGCCCCGAGCCCCAGGGCCGCCTCCCGCATCAAGGTGCCCGCCCCCTGGGAGTCGACGACCCCGACCCCGGGGGTCCAGAAGGCCCCGCGGATGATCGAGGGCTCGAGATAAGGCACGCGGTCGACCACGGCTTCCGGGGTGACCATCTCCGATTCAATGCCCCAGGCCCGGGCCGAGGTCAGACGCCGGTGGAGCTCCTGCATCCGTTCGGCGGTGCGCGCGACCTCGAATCCGCCGGATTGGGTGAAAACGCCCATTTCCTTGTACTGGCGGATGCTGTCGGCCGTCAGATCGGTGATTTCGCGTGAATGGTCCACCGGGAACAAGAAGTTCGAGGCATGCCCGGTGGACCCGCCCGGATTCGGCATCGGTCCCTTATCGAGCTGGACGATATCCCGCCACCCCAGGCGGGCCAGGTGGTGGACGATGGAATTGCCCACGATTCCGGCGCCGATCACCACTACTCGTGCACTCGCGGGAACCGTACCCATGACGCCACCTCTATCGGCCGTCGTTCACTGACGCGGCGGGCAGCTCGGGCCACCGTGCATGAACCGCCGTAGCTGAACCATTGCGCGTTTGGCGGTCGCCGTCAAGGGGTGTGTCCCCGCGTGGGCATCTCGCTGAATCCGGGGTGGGCGTGGGAGGCTTCGCCGCGTTCGGGCCTGGCGATGAACCGGGCGATCTCGCGGGGCTTGGATTCCTGTCATTGAGCGTGCGGATCCGATGGTACAGCGCGTAACGGTTGGTCCCGTTGAGTCGTTCGCGGCCCGGGTCAGGCCCGTGAATTCCCCGCCCTTCCGAGGCAGGACCAGCAGAATCGGCCACCAGGGTCTATGCGCAAGCAAACTACTTTGCTAGCATCCTAATCATGCCCACTGAAGCCACCCCGGATCCGGACCGGAAGGTCCAATTCAACGTCTACCTGCCCGCCGGACTGGTGCGGGAGATCAAGCACGCGGCCATCGACGCCGAGACCTCCCTCTCGGCCTATGTCGCCGAGGCCCTGACCGGACACCTGAAGGAGAAGAACTAATGCTGCGCCTGGCCCCCATCCGGTTCACCGACCACATCGGTCCCTGGACCACCCTGCTCGAGGCCCTCGGCCTGGCCCACGCCGTCGACACCGACGGCTGGCATGAGTTCGACGCCGCGTCCGGCCGTGTCCGGCTGCACGCCACCGACGCCGATCACCCGGCAGGGACCACGCTGCTGTCCTTCGAGGTCGGCGATCTGGAGGAATTCGCCCGGCGCACCCGCGCTGCGGGAACCCCGGTGGAGGTCACCGAGGAAGCCCACGGCAGCACAGCCACCGTCACCGGCCCCGATGGCCTCGCCTTCCCCGTCACCGTCCAGGCCTCCCGCCCCGAACCGGCAGCGGCCGACCCCGACGTCCAGGTGCTCGTGCTGTGGATGACCCCCGAGCCGCAGGGTCCCGCCGAGACCCTGCGCCATATCGGCGCGCGTCCCCGCATCGCCAGCGACAGCGGCGGCTGGGTCCAGTTCCAGGCCAAGAACGGCGGGCTGGTCGCCACCCATTCGGGCCCCCGGGCCTTTGCCACGCTCAGCTTCGGGTACGACGGCGATGCCGAGGCCCTGCACACCCGGCTGCGGGAGGCGGGATTGGACGCGAGTCTGATCGACGAGTCCTATGGACGCACCGTGCTGGTGGGCAACCCCGATGGAGGGGAGCCGATCTGGATCAACGAAGCCCAGCAGGATCTCTACGGCTACCACCGGATCGCCGACTAGCCGCGGGGCTGGAGGAGTCCGGGGGGCCCGACCCTACTCGGAGGCCCCGTCCCGGTCCCGACCATCGAGGAACAGACTGAGTACCACCAGGGACAGGCTGAGGATCGCCGCGACGAAGAACCCGCTGCGGAATCCGGTCACCTGCGCCTCGATCCCGGTGGCACCGGCCAGGGCCGAGGTGGCCGTCCGCGAGGCCAGGATGCCGACCAACAGGGCGGTTCCCGCCGCCCCACCGAGCTGCTGCAGGGTACTGAGCACCGCGGAGCCATGCGAGTGCAGGCGATGCGGCAACGGGTTCAGGGCCGTGGTGAAGGCCGGGGTGAAGATGAAGGCAAAGCTCAGCGACATGCCCAGATACAACGTCAGCACCCACCAGATCGGGGTGTCGGAGGCCAGTCTGGAGAAGGCGAACATGACCACCGAGAGCAGTGCCGTCCCCGGGATCAGCAGGGGGCGCGGACCGACCTTGTCGTACATCCGGCCCACCAGGGGCGCCAGCAGGCCCATGAGCAGCCCGCCGGGGAGCATCAACAGCCCGGTGCCCAGGGTGTCCACGTCCCTCACGTTCTGTAGGTAGATCGGCAGCAGGATGATCACCCCGAACAGCGACACCATGGCCAGGACCATCAGGGACAGGGCGAGCGTGAAGTTCCGGTAGGTGAAGGGCCGCAGATCCAGCAGTGCCGTGTCGCTGCGCTGCAGACGCAGTTGCAGCACCGTGAACGCAGCCAGCGAGACGAAGGAGACCGCGAGCGCCACCAGGGCGCCGACTTCCGGGCCCTGCCCGGCCCCTTCGCTGCCGCCACCGATCCGGCTCAACCCGTAGACCAGCCCGCCGAAGCCGGGAACGGCCAGCAGCAGGGAGGGGATGGACAGCGGCATGGAACCGGCCACTGCCTCCCGGGGCAGCCGACGGGCCCCGGCGATGAGGGCGACCAGGGCGATCGGCAACACGATCAGGAACATGAACCGCCAGGACAGGTACTGCAGGATCAGCCCGGAGATGGTGGGCCCGATGGCCGGGGCGACCGAGATCACGATCGACACATTGCCCATCACCATCCCGCGACGGGCGGCCGGCACCAGGTCCAGGACGGTGGTCATCAGCAGCGGGAGCATGATCGCGGTGCCGCTGGCCTGGATCACCCGGGCCCCCAACAGGACCTCGAAGCCCGGGGCACAGCTGGCCAGCAGGGTCCCCGCGGAAAACAACCCCATGGCCAGGGTGAAGACGGTGCGCAGCGAGAAACGCTGCAAGAGGTAGCCCGTGGTGGGGATGACCACCGCGGTGGTCAGCATGAACGCGGTGGCCAGCCACTGCACGGCGTCGGCGCTCACATCGAAGGCGACCATCAGCCGGGGCAGCGCCACGTTCATGATCGTTTCGTTGAGGATGACCACGAAGGCCGAGACGAGCAGCACACCGATGGTCATCTTCGCGGCGGGGTCCAGCCGGTCATCGCGGACGACGGTGGAGCCAGCGGGGTCGGAGTGTCCCGGGTCCAGCGGGGAGTCTTCGGAAAGCACAGGGGGTCCTCTGGTTGATCGGCCGCGCCGGTCGGCGCCGCCGGGTGCATCGGTGGTGGGGTGAAGGCCCGAAGAAGTGATCGAGGGTTCCGAACCACGATAAACCATCACGTGACCCGGCAGTTTGACCAGTGATCCACCCCACAGCCCTTTTCCGTCAATCCGTCACGTCCCGGAATGGGGGCGTGAAGTGTCGGGGTGGATGCGATAAACATGGGGGTATGAACGTTCGTACCCCGGACCCCAATCCCGGCTGGCTCTCTGAAGAAGACCTCTATGAGGCCCGGCAACGCCTGCCCATGCTCTACGTCGAAGCGATTCCGGTCCGCTTGGACCCGCTGGGCTATGTCAACGAGGTCGGTCTGCTCTACACCGCCGACGCCGCAGGGCACTTCACCCGCACCTTCGTCTCGGGTCGGGTCATGTACCGCGAGACCATCCGCGCCGCCCTGGTGCGCCACATGGAGAAGGACCTCGGCCCGCTGGCGATGCCGCAACTGCCGTTGAGCCCCGTGCCCTTCACCGTCGCCGAGTACTTCCCCTCCCCCTCGGAAACCGGGCTGACCGACGAACGCCAGCATGCCGTGGCCCTGGCCTATGTCATCCCCGTCCGGGGCGAATGCAGTCCCCGCCAGGACGCCCTCGAATTGACCTGGCTGACCCCGAGCGAGGCCCTGAGCCCCTCCATCCGTGACGAATTCGCCGGTGGCCGCGCCAACATCCTTCGACAGGCGCTGGCCCATGCGGGCTGGTGCGAGTAGGTAGTGACCTTGCAGCATGACTACATCCGGGCCGTTCGCGCCGAAAAAGTGGCTCCGGGAAACCGGTTCATCACCCGTACGGGGTCCCCGAGCCTGCCGGTGACCGGCGTCCGGACCGTTCCGGACAGCTTCGGCACCCCGGCCTACATCGAAGCCACGCTGGACAACGGCCAGAAGGTCACCATCGCCCATGGCTCGACCATCCGCGTCCACACCGTGGAACCACCGCCGGAGGCCACCCTGGATGAATTGACGGTGATCCCCGTGGAGGACGGCTCGCCCGAGGCCATCCTGATCTCCATCGCCCGCGAATATCCGTGGGACCAGCGGGTGCTGGCCCCCATCGCCAAGCTCAGCCGCGGTTTCAACCCGAAATCCGGGGCCCAGCTGGAGGACGTCCGCGATCTGGCCCATCTGCTCTTCGTCGAGCTCGACGACCAGCCGAATGTGTGGCGGGCCCTGGGCGTGTTGACGGAACTTCCCTTCGACGGGAACTTCGGGCGGTGGAAGTCCATCCAGTCGGCTCTGGCGATTGCCGCCTACCTCGCCGCCACCGACGGGGACTCCGAGGCCTCCCACCGGTATTCGGAATCGTTGCGGGTCACCGACCACATCGAGGAGGACCCGCTGAAGGACAAGCTCACGGCCGAGCTGCGCCAACGCCAACTCGACGAGCCGAACCTCTTCGACCGCGAAATCCACCGGGCCACCGCCGCCGGTGACTTGGTGGCCATCCGCTCCTGGCGGATCGAGCGGCTCGACGCGCTGCTGTATCTGCTGGCACACGGCGGGTCGCGGGCGCTGACCCGCGAGGAGCTCCAGCGCATGGTCGACAACGAATTGGAGACCTTGCGCTCCATCGACGGACCGGGACAGCAGGAGGCCGCGCAGGCGGCCGACGACGCCGACGCCCCCGACTGACCCGGTTCAGCCGACGGGCGCAGCGAAGGGCAGGCGTCGGCGCAGTGCCGAGCCTGCCAGGGCGACGGCCACCCCGATGACCGAGCCGATGACCGTTTCCAGGATCCGGTCGTAGAGCAGTTGCGTGCTCATGCCCGCCACCAGCGAGATGCCGACCAGGGCGAGCGGGGTGACGCAGACCTGCGCCCAGAAGTAGTTCCGTGTGATGAGCATTTCCGCGCCGAACTGGGCCAGGCCGAGGAAGAGGATGATCATCCACGGGCTCGGTTCGGCCAGGATGATCAGTGCCATGACGCCCAACCCGGTGAGCGTGCCCAACACGCGGTGCAGCCCGCGGGCGATGCGGTGGCGGGTGGTGTGTCCCACGAGGGGGACGACGGCGGCGACCATCGCCCAGTAGGGGTGGCCGGTGCCCAGCACCGGGGCCACCAGCAGGGCGACCGTCCCGGCCAGCCCCGCGGCCACGAGGTACCCGATGGATTCCACCTTGATGGCCAGCTGGACCGCGGGGCTCTGCGGCCGCAGCCCGCCGACGTTCCACGGGGTCCGCCGTCCGGCGGAGACGCGTCCAAGCTGTCCGAGGAGCACGCACGACGTCACCGTGGCGATCGCGGTGACCAGGACCATCCCGAGCCCGGGGATCTCGGGGATGGAGGCGATCGCGGCAAAGCAGAAGATGTGGAACAGGGAGCCGGCGGGCCGCAATTGGGCGAATCCGGTGGCCAGCGAACACGCCCAGGCCACCAGGGTCGTCAGCCCCACGATCACCCATCCCCCGGCCGGGGAATCATGGTCGACCAGGAGCACGTTCACCGCCCAGGCGGCACCGATGAGCACCACGAACAGCACCCCGGCGCTGGCCTGCGAGCGCAGCCGGTCGCGGTGGCCGGGAACGCGTCCGAAGATCCCGGTGAAGGCCCCGAAGATCGCGAAGATCGCCAGGTCCAGCCGGCCCAGGCCCAACAGCACAGCCAATGGCAGGAACACTCCCAGACCGCAGCGCACCCCGATCCACGGGTCCTTGTCGCCGGGTCCCAGCGTCAGCAGTCGACGCAGCGTCAATGAGTCGTCCACTGCTCTCCTGGGTTGGTGTCTGCATCCACCCTATGACCCGCCGGCCCGCGGTCGCGGGGTCATCGCTGGCGCGTTCGTCACAACGTCCCGTCGGCATGGGGCAAAATGGTGGGGTGTCTGAAACCGATTCCCCTCCTGACGTGACGACCGCCGCCTCCGCCCCCGAGGCCCCGGCGTCGGACCCCGCGATCGCCGTGGCCCCGCATCCACGCCAGGACGCGTTCTCCTTCGAGGTCGGCACCCGGCTGACCCACGCCGACGGATCCGCCTCGCTGGGACGCACCGGCACCATTCGCACCCCGCACGGGGACATCCGCACCCCGGCGTTCATCGCCGTGGGGACCAAGGCCACCGTGAAGGCCGTGCTGCCCGAAGCCGTGGCCGAGCTGGGGGCCCAGGCCGTACTGGCCAACGCCTACCACCTGTATCTGCAGCCGGGCTCGGACCTCCTCGACGCCGCCGGCGGGCTGGGGGCGTTCATGAACTGGCCCGGACCCACGTTCACCGATTCGGGGGGCTTCCAGGTGATGAGCCTGGGCTCGGGGTTCAAGAAGGTCATCGACATGGAAGGTGCCGCCGCCGCAGGGGGCGACGACACCGTGGCCCCCGGCAAGGAACGCCTGGCCAATGTCGACGAGGACGGGGTCTGGTTCAAATCCCACCTCAACGGGGACCGGCACCGCTTCTCCCCGGAGATCTCCATGGGCGTGCAGCACCGGATCGGCGCGGACATCATGTTCGCCTTCGACGAGCTGACGACCCTGCATAATTCGCGGGGCTACCAGGTCGAATCCCTGGAGCGGACCCGACGCTGGGCCGAACGCTGCATCATCGAGCACTTCCGGCTCACCGACGAACGTTTCCCCAAGCCCTACCAGGCGCTCTTCGGGGTCATCCAGGGCGCCCAGTATGAGGATCTGCGGCGCAAGGCCTGCCGGGATCTCGGGGACATGCCCTTTGATGGCTTCGGCATCGGCGGGGCCCTGGAGAAGGAGAACCTGGGCACCATCGTCGGCTGGTGTTCGGAGGAACTGCCCGAGGACAAGCCACGGCACCTGTTGGGCATTTCGGAGCCCGATGACCTCTTCACGGCCATCGAGAACGGTGCCGACACCTTCGACTGCGTCTCCCCCACCCGGGTGGCCCGCAACTCGGCGTTCTACACGGCCCACGGCCGGTTCAACCTCTCGGGACGCCGCTACCGCGCCGATTTCACCCCGCTGCAGGAAGGCTGCCGCTGCTACACGTGCACGCATTATTCCCGCGCCTACATCCATCACCTGTTCAAGGCGAAGGAACTGGTCAGCCACACGCTGATCTCGATCCACAACGAATACTTCGTGGTCTCGATGGTGGACCGGGCCCGTGAGGCGATCGAAGACGGTACCTTCGCCGCGTTGAAGGAGTCCACGCTGGCCGCCTATTACGCTGGCGCCCCCGACCCGCAGGGCCTCTAGGCAGGCCGGGGGCGGTACGTCCCGGCGAACCAAGCGCCCACCCCGAGGCCCACCGCGAGCACCAGCAGCACGGCGGGAATCGCTGCCCCCAGCACCGCCAGGGCCCACGGGACGACGGCGATCAGCATCAGTTCCGGCCCGTGGACGGCATGGCCGATGAGCGGCAGGGCGCCGCGGCCGAACATCTGGCGTTGCAACACCGCATCCCAATCCAGTTCGGGCCGGTAGGCCAGCCGCAGGGATCCTCCGGCCACGCCGATCCCGCAGAACACCCCGATTCCGATCAGCAGGATCCATTGTCCCGGCGCGCCCGGTCCGACCAGCGCCCACCCCAGGATGGCCCCGGCCAGTGCGCCCCAGGCGCTCAAGACGATCGCCGGAAGCAACCCGTGGGCCTTGCGCGCGGACTTCGCATCCAGGGGCAGCAGGGCGTCCAGCCCCGGCACCCGGGCCGCCTCGGCCGCCGCCACCCCGGCGGCCTGCCCGGCCAGGGTCGCCGATACCGCGATGGCCACGCATAGTACGACGGCGGTGCCCCCGCCGCGGGCGGTGACGGCCCCGGCCAGCAGGGCCAGACTGATCACCAGCCGGCCCCACACCGGACCGGTGCGCAGCAGGACCAGCGCTTCGGCCCGCAGCAGGGCCCCCACCGGGGCGCCGGTGAAGCGTGCGGGGATCATCCGGGGCCAGGGATCACGGACATGGCTGCGCCGGCGGGGGCCGTGGGCAAAGGAGCCCAGCAGCGACCGGGCGTCGAGCAGGGCCAGTGAGTTCCCCGCGTGTCCGCTGATTCCACCGGCCTCGAGCAGCTCCGAGGTGGGGATCCGCCCCAGCAACGGACGCACCACCGCCCAGCCCACCAGGGCCACCAGCAGCAGGGCCGCGGGGATGGCCCAGTTCCCCGTGGATGGCCACGCCGAGGGCAGGCCCGCCCAGATCCCCGGGGTCAGCAACCTGGCCGTTCCGGCGGCCCGGAGGATCGCGTCCACGGCGTAGGCTAGGACGATCAGGCCGCCCAGGACCCGGAGCCCCCTGCCGACCATCGGGCGCAGATGCAGGATCTGGCCGGCCGCCACCAGGAGTCCGACCAACACGAATTCGGCGCCCAGCGTGAAGCTGCCGGCGGCCAGTTCGCCCAGCGGCGGGCCGCTGAATCCGTTGTATGAGGCGGTTCCGGCGGAGAGGCCCAACGGCAGCCAGAGCACGGCGCCGACGATGAAGACCCAGACCAACCGGTTCCGCAGCTGCCGGGCGAGCATCGGCACCCGGTCCACCGGCAGCGAGAACCACCACAGGCCCTGGGCCCGGTCCACGGCCACCGGCCCCATCCGGCTCAGCAGGGACGCCACCCCCAGCAGGGCCAGCAGCAGCAGGGCCGAGCCGGCGTCGGCCCCCGGGACGACGGCGATGCCCTCGCGGACCAGGGATCCGGCGGCCGATGCGCGCATGCCCTGGGCCAGGAATTGGACGACGCCGGAGAGGTAGGCCAACAGGATGACGGCCCCGAAGAAGGTGATGTAGAAATCGCTCCAGCGGTCGGGCCGCTGCGCCCGACGGCGATCCCGGCGCAGCCGGTGGGTGGCCGCGACCGGGTCGAAGTCCGAGGGTGGGCCCCCGGGGACCCATGCTGGAAGGGACCGTCCCGCCCCGGAGGCGTGGACGCTCATGCTCCGCCGATGGCCGCGGCGCCTTCGGCTGCGGTGGCGAAACGCAGTCCCTCGTCGACGATCAGGCAATGGTCCACCACCGTGGTGAGCAGGATGGCGTCGTGGGTGACCAGCAGGACCGCCCCGCCATCGTCGATCCGGGCCCGCAACCTCACCGCGAGTTTCGCGCGCATCGGCGGGTCCAGTCGTTGTTCCGGCTCGTCCAGGACCAGTAGTTCGCTGGGCCGGATCATCCCGGCGGCCAGCAGCAGGCGGCGGCGTTGGCCCGAGGACAGGGCCCCGGGCAGGGCGTGGCGGGCCGTGGTGAGTTCGAAGAATTCCAGTTCCCGCTCCACGGCTTCCTGCCCGTCGGGGACCTCGTGCCCCGAGGCGATGAGCTGCAGGTGTTCCTCCACGGTGAGCGAATCGAAGAACGCGTCCTCGTCGAAGACCGCGGAGATCATCCGGCGGTGGATGTGGGAGGTGTCGTCGGTGAAGACCCCCAGCACCGAGGCCGTACCGGCCAGTGGGGGCTGACGGCCGATGAGGGTGCGCAACAGGGTGGACTTCCCCGCGGCATTCAGCCCGACGATCCCCAGGGCGTCTCCCCGGTCGAACACCAGATCCAGGGGTCCGCAGACTTCGAATTCGCCGTAACCGGCGACCAGTTCCCGGGCGGTCAGCAATGGGGCGTCCTGCGTATCCATACCGCCCAGCGTACCGGCCCCCGTCTCAGCTCCGGCTCTGGCCGTAGGTGGGTTCGTGGCGCTTGAACCAGCGGATCACCAGCGTGGTGATCGGCACAAAGAGGAACTCCACCCCCGTCTTGTAGACGAACCCCACCAGGACGTAGTTGATGAACTGTCCGGCGTCGGCGATGCCGATCACCGAGGCGGCGATCGAGCAGAAGATCAGGGTGTCGGCGAATTCCCCCACCCCGGTGGAGCCCATCAGCCGTCCCACCAGCCCCTTTTCCCCGAAGCGGTCCTTCATCTTCACCAGGACATATGAGTTCAGGGTCTGGCCGACCAGGAACCCGCACAGCGAGGCGGCCACGATCCGCCAGACCGGGCCCAGGGTCCGTTCCAGCTCCTGTTGACCGTGGTAGAAATCCGCGGCGGGCAACATGATGATCACCCAGAAGCAGAAGGTCGCGAACGCCGCCAGCAGGAAGGTGATGATGATCGCCCGACGGGCCGCCTTGAAGCCATAGACCTCGCTGACGACGTCGCCGAGGATGTACGCCAGCGGGAAGAGGAAGAAACCCCCGTCGGTGATGATCGGTCCGAAACTCACCCCCTTGGTCGCGCCGATGTTGGACAGGATGACCACCACGGCCATCAGGGCCAGCACGGCCGAGAAGTAGGGGCTTCCGGCGGAGGCGAAGACGGCCTGGCGGGCGCGTCCCGTCGTCGGTTCGGTGGGCATGGTGTTGACGGAGTCGCCGGAGGTGGCGGGCATGAGGTGGTTCCCCTTCTGGAAGTGGTTCGCCAGGCAGGGTGCTCCGGGTCGCCCCGGGTCCGCCGCCCGCTGTATTAGCACTTGACGCCTCCCATTCTCCCATGTCCACGGCCGGCCCGGGATTCCGGTCGCAAGCCGTGGACGAAATATATTTTGAACATGTTCAAAACTTGCTATGGTGGGCTTGATCCCGGCGATGACGAGGCAACGATGGAACCGAAGACCCATAAATCAGCCCTCACCCGGGCCCGGATCCAGACAGCCGCCCTCGCATTGTTCTCGCGCGACGGCTTCCACCGCACCACGATGCGTGCCATCGCGGCGGAAGCCGGGGTCTCCCCGGGCAACGCCTACTACCACTTCTCCTCCAAGGAGGATCTGGTCCAGGAGCTGGCCCGCGGGCTGATCGATGAACAGTTGCGTGCCGCCCGCCCACTACTGCTGTCGGGCAACAACCTGCAGGACAACATCCGGATCGTGCTGGATGCGGCCTTGGACGCGGTGGCCCCGTTCCACGATTTCGGTTCCGTGTTGATCCGCGCGGCGATGAGCCCCGACACCACCACCACGGCGGGTGTCACCCGGGCCAAGGAGTTCGCCCTGTGGCGCCAGGCGGTCGCCGCATCACTGCCCCGACCGCCCCTGGCGATCCGCGACGACCTGCCCGAGCTGCTCTGGTTGGTCCAACGCGGCCTGATCATCTTCTGGGCCTACGATTCCTCGCCCGACGCCGATCGCAGTCGCCGGCTGGCCGCGAATGCGGCGGCCCTGATGGCCCGCCTGGCCGTTCTGTCCAGGCTTCCGGTGGTCCGGCACATCATCGATGACGTGATCGGGGTCGTCCGCAACGTGCAACGCGACGAAACACCCTAAAATGAGAGCATGACTTCCACGCAACAGCATTCCTCCCCGGCCATCACGCTGACCATCGCCGGTTCCGAAGCCACCGGCGGGGCAGGGGCACAGGCCGACCTGAAGACCTTCCAGCAGCTGGGAACCTTCGGGATCACGGCCCTGACCTGCATCGTCTCCTTCGACCCGAAACAGGGGTGGGATCACCGTTTCGTTCCCGTGGAGCCCCAGGTGATCGCCGACCAGCTCGAGGCCATCCAGACCTGCTATTCCGGTCAGCTCGATACGGTGAAGCTGGGCATGATGGGCAGCCCGACCACGATCGACACGGTCGCGACCGCACTGCGGGCCCAGCAGTGGAAGAACGTCGTGCTCGATCCCGTCTTGATCTGCAAGGGCCAGGAGCCCGGACATGCCCTGGATACCGACCAGGCACTGAAATCCACGTTGCTGCCGCTGGCCACCTTCGTGACCCCGAACCATTTCGAGGCCGAATCCCTGTCGGGCATCACCATCGACAGCGTCGAGGACCTCGAGCGTGCCGCCCGCATCATCCACGAGGCCAGTGGTGCCGCGGTCCTGGCCAAGGGCGGAATCCGCCTGGCCGGCAGCGACGCCGTCGACGTATTCCACGACGGGACGACCACCGAGGTCCTGTCCACCCCCAAGATCGGCGAAGTCGCCGTTTCCGGTGCCGGATGCTCGCTGGCTGCCGCCGTCACCGCCGAGCTGGCCAAGGGGGCCACCCCGCTGGAAGCCGCCCGGGCCGCCAAGACCTTCGTCACCGCAGGTATCGAACACCGGATGGCCTCCCACGCGCCGTTCGACGCCCTCTGGCAGGGAGGCATCACCGCCTGACCGGCCCCGCGGCACGGTCGTGGGGGGGGGGGGGGGGGGCCGGGGGGGGGGGGGGGCCCGGGGGGGGGGGGGGGGCCGGCGCGGGGGGGCCCCCAGCCGCAACAAAAAGCACGAGAGAAACAA
>JAKDMV010000154.1 GCA_030452125.1 Micrococcaceae bacterium | reverse complement strand
TGTCACGGGGGAAATGACGACCGGAGAAGATACCCATGGCTGTGATTATTTCACGTCGATCTTCCTACTGCCCCAACTTTGCAACAGCACCTCATCGACCTTCCTGGGAAATATTGCGCGGGTGAGCAGGTGCTGAGCTTAGTTGCGCCAGTAGTTGTTGGCGGCGGCGACGGTGGTGAACTCGACGGCGACGGCATGAGCTGCCATGGTCAGCGAATCAGCGTTGGTGGCGTAGCCCGGTCGCAGCGTCTCGCGGACCTTGGCGTCTGGTTGGATCGCGCCGACCGTTTTCCGGGCGAGCATGATGGCCAGTTCGCGGCCTTCTTCAGGAGTTGCGGTGATCAGCGTGTTGCCGGGGACGAGTGCCATGGTGACCTCCAGATAAGCTATATGTGACCGTGGTAGATGTGTGATATACGCTCAGCCTAGCCCTATACACTAAGTGGGGCAGGCCTTTGCGGGGCCGAGCCAGGTGACGGGCGCGTAGACGATGATCAGCCATCCGAGGAACTTCGCCCGCTTCAGCGCCCACTGCTGGCCCTCCGGAAGAGTTGGAGGATGTGGCGTTGCTGCTACAGTTCTGCCGGTGCCTCCGACCTCCGCGAGTGGGAGATGGTAGTGTGCTCGCCCACATCTGTTACTTTTGTTCATTGATATTGGGTTGTTGATGTGTGCGGGACGCGTCGGCTACCGAGGCCAGAGGACAGGGCTACCGATCAGTCTTCCGTAGGATTCCGGGGATCTTGGAACACCGTCGGGAACTTCGTTCCAGGTGTTTCACCCCGGGTGGTGCGGTCGGTTCTAGTCCTGGTGACGCTCACCGGTGAGCATGGTCAGCAGCAGGATATTGGCCTCGTCCGGCGCGTCGCCGGGGCAGTTCACACGGTGCACGACGTACTCGCGCAGATGGATGACCGTGCCCGGGTTCATGCGGACCGTCTCCTCGCCGCAGCCGAAGTCAAGGGTGCCGGAAACACACTGCACGAGGATCGGGTGCGCGGCCTTATGATCGGGCAGGTCCTGACCGGGTGCGAAGGTGAAGGTGATCAGGTTCGCGCCGCCGCCCTGCAGCAGCCGCTTGACCATCGGGCGTGGCCGGGCCGGGGCCGGTGCCGGCGCGAGCTCAGGCAGCGGCAGGACGGTCATCGACTCGGAGGCGTGCGACTCGGCTAAGCCGAAGCGCTCTGGGGTGTTGACGGGGATGGTTGATTCCGGGTGGTTCTGCATGCGTCGTTCCTTGTCCTGGGGGTTCGTATGCGTTGGTCTTGCCGAACAATTAGGTGGCCTGACCTCGGGGTAGGGCTATCCTCCAGTGCGGACCAGGATCATGCCGAGGCCCGCGAGATGATCGTGGTTATCGGTGAACACCTTCCGCATGCCCATCACCCGGCGACGTATCTGTGGTTGCCGGATCACGTTCCCGATGATCCGGGCCGTGCCGGCCCACCCCTCATCGGCGATCATTCTGCGCGGATCGAGCAGCCCCATCCGGGTGCTGTGGACGGCAACGACCTCGAACCCGGCTTCCTCGGCCAAGGCGGTCCACTCGGGTACGGTCAGCGGGCGAGCGTTAACCCGGATGGCCCGCGCCAAGGCCTTGCGGATCTCATCCTTGGTCTGCGGGGCGAGGTCGTTCGGGAGCAGACCCATCTCGTGGATGGCGTATCTGCCGCCGGGTAGCAGCAGGCGGGCCGCCTCGCGCATGATGTCCAGCTTGTGGTGGTCAGTGTGCATCGTCAGCATCGCCTCGCCGAGGACCGCGTCGGCGCACCCATCGGGCAGGCCAGTGTGCTGGGCATCGGCCTCGATGGCGCGGTGGGAGCCGTCGGGCAGCAGCTTGCGGACCAGTTCCACGGCCGTCGGGTCGGAGTCGATGCCGAGATAGGTGCCAGGGCCGCGGTCGAGAATCTCGCGGGCGGTGTGGCCGAGCCCGGGAGCGAACTCGACGACGGTGTGGCCCGGGATGTCGATCTGGTCGAGCAACCAGGACGTGGTCTCCCGTCCGCCTGGGCGCAGCACCTTCTTGCCGACACGTGCCAGCAGCCAGTGCCCGCCGACCTGCTCGACAGGGCGGTCAGCCCCGGGAAGGGCGGGAGCTCGGAACTGGGTGTGAGGCATCGGAACAACCCTTCGGCCAGGAAACATGGGCAGGTAAACCCAGCCTAACCTCATTGATAGGCGATCGGAAGGGCTTCCCGAAAGTTTCCTCACACCACAGGTCACAGTGGTGTTTCCCCGGTAAGAGGCGCCCTCGAAGGCATAAAGCTCCGGGGACGGTACTGGTGGGTGCGACCCATACTCAGTTTCTGATGTTCGCGTGGATGGCCGCCGAAAACGACCTCAGCGCGCCCGATTGTTGGGAGGTGGCGGCAGATGAAGCCATGGTTCGCCCCGGGTTTAATGGAGGGTAGAAAATTGGAAAAGGAACCCTACACATGCCCTCGAAGTACACCCCCGAGCTCAAGCAACGCGCCATAGAACTCGTGCTCCACGCCCAAGCCAGCCCCGACACCGCCCGTGGCGCGATCACCCGCGTCGCCGGCGAGCTCGGGCTGAGCAAAGAAACCCTGCGAGTCTGGGTCCGCACCCACAAACAGTCCGGGACCGACACACCGGCCGAATCAGTCGGCCTGGAAGCGGAGAACCGCAGGCTGCGGGCCGAGCTCGCCGAAGCCAAACGCGCCAACGACATCCTGAAGAAGGCCTCCTTAGACTCAACCCGTGAGTGCAACACCATCTCGGCCCACCGCATGAAGGGAAGAATCAGATGGCCAAGATCGGACGACCCGGCTTACCCCAAGATCAACGCCAGAAAGTCTGGGACCTGTGGAAAATCGGTTCCTCTATCAGCGATATATCACGCGACGTCGGTTCCCCACCAGGATCAATCTTTTCCATTCTCCTGCCCCGGGGAGGGATCTATCTCCCGGCCCAAAAACACCACCCAGGCACTCTCACCCTGGCCGAGCGCGAGGAAATATCCCGCGGCTTAAGTGTGGGATTATCCTACCGCGCGATCGCACGACTGACAGGTCGCAGCGCGTCGACGATCAGTCGTGAAGTAACCCGTAACAGGGGACGCACGGCCTACCGTGCCATAGATGCCGATGACCGCTCATGGCGACAGGCGCGTCGACCCCAGCGCTGCAAACTCGCCAAGAACCCCGTCCTACGCGGATACGTGGCCGCGCGTCTGCGCGAGGACTGGTCACCGGAACAGATCGCCGGACGACTCAAGATCACCTACGCGTGCACCTCTCGGATGCAGATCTCTCACGAGTCGATCTACAAGTCACTGTTCATCCAGTCCAGAGGCGTCCTGCCCAAAGACCTGCAGAAACATCTCCGTTCCCGCCGGCCGATCAGGAAGGCACGCTCCAACACCACCAGTGGGCAGTGGCGCTCCCAGATCAAGGATGCAGTGTCGATCTCGAAGCGCCCGAAGGAGGCAGAAGCCCGCGTCCAGGTGGGCCACTGGGAGGGAGATCTCGTCATCGGCGCCCAGCAGTCACAGATCGCCACGGTGATCGAACGGGCAACCCGATTCACACGGGTGGTCCACGTCGAGTCCAGACATGCGGCGTCGGTGACAGCTGGTCTGATACGGGAACTGGGGCAGCTGCCGGATCAGGCGAAGCGTTCGTTGACGTGGGACCGGGGAATGGAGCTGGCCGGCCACAAGGAGGTCACCGCCGGCACGGGGATGACGGTGTACTTCGCTGATCCTCACTCACCCTGGCAACGCGGAACAAACGAAAATACCAACCGGTTGCTGCGGCAGTATTTCCCGAAGAAAACATCGATGAAGGGCTTCAGTCAGACGGACCTGGATCAGGTGGCCGATAAGCTCAACAACCGTCCCCGGAAGGTTCTGGGATTCCGCACCCCTGCTGAGCAGTATGAAGCACTGTTGCGTTGACGGATTGAACCCGCCCCTTGCCCTTTCCGCAATGAGTGCATCGCCTCCATCCCTTTCAACGTCCGATATG
>JAKDMV010000001.1 GCA_030452125.1 Micrococcaceae bacterium | reverse complement strand
TTGCCCCCCCCGGGGTAGCTCTAGCAGCCCCACTGGCCCCCTTGCGCCTTACCCCCGCCGCCCCCTGGGCCCGGGGGGTTTACCCCCCCCCCGGGGCCCCTGGTCATGTGCTGGGAGGGTGCCGCCGACGGGAATAGGATGGGTAGATGCCAGATTTCATACTTCGGCCTGCCCGCACATCGGATGTCGCAGGGATCCGCCAGCTCGTCAGGCCGCTGGCCGATGAGAGGGTCCTGCTGGAGAAGGAAGCCGTCGCCTATTTCGAGAGCCTGCAGGAATTCATCGTGGCCGAGGACCGGGGGGACCTGCTGGGATGCGGTGCCCTGCACGTGATGTGGGAGGACCTTGCCGAGGTGCGCACGCTGGCGACCGTGGACAGCCGCCGCGGCCAGGGAATCGGCAGGTCCCTGCTCATCGAGTTGATCGAGAACGCGCGCAGGATCGGGGTCAGCCGGTTGTTCTGCCTGACCTTCGAGGTCGATTTCTTCAGGACGATGGGCTTCGATGTCATGGAGAATCAGACCGCCGTGGACCCCGAGGTGTATTCGGAGTTGCTGCGTTCCACCGATGAAGGCGTCGCCGAGTTCCTGGACCTCGCGCGGGTCAAGCCGAACACGCTGGGCAACACCAGGATGATCATGAACCTCTGAGGCCCGGGATTTCGCGCTCGGATGAATCCCGGATTAGTTGGTCCGTCATGGTGGACGAGCGGCCGTGCTCGTGCCTACGCTGGCAGCACAGGTCCCTCGGGGGCCGACGAGCCGCACCCCGCAGCCAGTGGGGAGCCGTGGCACCGTAAGTACCAACTGGAAACCAACGAAAGTAGGTCAAGAAATGGGACTCGGAGATAGCTTGGGTGGACTCGGCGACAAGGCCAAGGACCTCAAGAACGAACACGGTGACAAGATCAACGAAGGCGTGGACGCCGCCCAGGACAAGTTCGGCGACCAGCTCGGCGACCACAAGGACGCCATCGACGGCGCCCAGGAGAAGTTCCTCGGTGGCGACGACGACAAGGACAAGAAGGACAAATAAGTCCGTTCATCCTTCATGAGGTAGGCGCCGCACGGCGCCACGGGGCCCCGCGGTATGCGGGGCCCCGTTGTCGTTGACGGGCCCCGTCCCCGCCGCTAGTGCGGCAGGGTGATTCCTGCCTCGGTTTCCACGGCCAACCCGTCCCGCAGCAGCCCCGCCAGGCATCGACGGCGCTGTTCAGCCCCCGCAGCCAGCGACCTCAGCCGTTGGAACGCAGAATCGGACTCGGCGTCGCCCCCCGACTCCGGCGGGGCGGTGTCCACCAGCAGGTCGGCGGGTTGGGGGTCGTCGCTGGCGCGCAGGACGGCCATCATGGCACCGCGGACCTGGCGATCGGTCCCCGCCCAGGGTTGGCCCTTGGGCGTGTAATGGGGTTCGGGTCTGCCCCGTGCGATCCAGGCGCAGGAGGCCGAAACCGGGCATTCGGCGCAACGCGGTGAGCGGGCCGTGCAGATCAGGGCCCCCAATTCCATCACCGCCGCATTCCAGGCGCAGGCCAGATCGCCCCCGTCGTCCCCGGTGGCCGGCATGAGATCGCCAGCCAATCGTGCTTCCGCAGCGGTCGGGCTGGGTTCGGCCAGGGCCTTGCCGCTGACCAGGCGGGCATGGACCCGCCTGATGTTGGTGTCCACGACGGTTTCGGGCTGCCCGAAGGCGAAGCAGGCAATGGCTGCTGCGGTGTAGCTGCCGACCCCGGGCAGGGCGAGCAGGTCAGCGGGGGAGGAGGGCACCTCTCCTTCGTGTTCCTCGACGATGCGTCGGGCGGCCTCGCTCAGGCGCAGGGCACGCCGCGGATAGCCGAGCCGGCCCCAGGCCCGCACTGCCTCTCCCGCGGGTTCGGCAGCCAGTGCCGCCGGTTCCGGCCAGCGGCGCATCCATTCTTCCCAGACAGGTAGGACGCGGGCCACGGGAGTCTGCTGGAGCATGAACTCGCTGACCATGATCCCCCAGGCGCCGCACTGCGGGCTCCGCCAGGGCAGGTTCCTGCCTTCGGTGGCGAACCATCCGGTGATGTCGTGATGGAGGGCATCGAGGTCCAGCGGCGGGGTGGGTGGCACGTGACTCCTTGGAAAGCGGGGCACCAATACCCTAGTGCACGGCGTGGGAACCGGGGGTGGCCGCGGCTGCTCCATACCCTAGGGGCATGGCACAACAGCAGTCCCGGTCTCCGGGCAGGGGCAAACCCAGTCCGGAAGTCTTCCGTCGTCGTCGAATCGTCGTTGGAGTGGCTCTGCTGGTCGTTCTCGCGTTGCTGGCCTGGGCCGTGATCGCCGTGGTGGGCTTCTTCACCAGGACCACCGACGGTGCCGGCCCGCCGCCGGCCGCCGCGTCCTCGAGCCCGGCGCCTTCCCCGTCGGCCAGTGCCGAGGCCACCCCATCGGCGAGCGGAAGTGCTGCCGCCACCGAAAGCGGCAGCGCCGAAGCATCGGCCTCCAGCACGGCCTCCTCCGCGGAGGCGGCGGGCGGAACCTGCGCCTCCGGAGACATCACGTTGGGCGCCGCTACGGATCAAGGCAGCTATGACCCTGCGGAGAAGCCGGTGTTGGAGATGAAGATCGAGAACACGGGCTCCGAGGACTGCACGGTGAATGTGGGGACCAGTCAGCAGGAATTCAGCATCGTGTCGGGATCGGACCGGATCTTCTCCACGACGGACTGCCGCAAGGATCCCTCCGATAGCGATATGACATTGAAGGCAGGGGCGACCGAAAGCGCCCGCTTCACCTGGGATCGTCAGCGCAGTGCCCCCGGCTGCAAGGACATCGAGTCCAAGCCCCGCCCGGGAACCTACACGTTCACCGCCAAGCTGGGCGACGTCGAAAGCGACAAGGTCAACTTCTCGCTGAAGTAGGCCGCCGCCGACGGGCCTACATGTACCGGTCGAGCAGACTGGACTCGGCAATGCGTGAGAGGCCCTCACGGACCGTGCGGGCCCTTTGCTCGCCGATGCCGTCCACGGCCATCAGGTCATCGATGTTGGCGGCCATCAGGTGCTGCAGGCCGCCGAAGCTGGCGACCAGCCGATCGGCGACCGCGCGGGGAACCGATTTGATGTTGGCGAGCAGACGGAACCCCTGGGGGTGCACCACCGCCTCCAACGAATCGGTGCCCGGGGTGAAACCGAGGATCGTGGAGATCCTGTTCAGATCGATCATGTCGTTGGAGCTGAAGGAGCGCAGCCGCGCCAAGGATGCGGCGATCTGATCGGGCTCGGTCCCGGCCTCGGAATAGTCCTTGAGCAGCAGGTCGCTGCCCGGTCCCAGCCCCGCGCTGAGCTCGTCGAACTGCAGAGCCAACAGCCGTCCGTCCCCACCGAGTTCAAGCACATACTGGTCGATCTCCTCGGAGATGCGCCTGACCATTTCCTGACGCTGGAGCACCACGGCGACGTCACGAACGGTCACCGTGGCCTCGATCTCGAGGGCGGAGAGGGTGCTGGTGACCTGGTCCAGCCGGTTGCGATAGCGTTCCAGCGTGGCCAATGCCTGATTGGCGCGGGCCAGCACGGGTTCGGACCCTTCCAGGACGTGGCGGATGCCTTGGACATAGATGGCGATGATATGCATCGATTGCGAAACCGAGATGACCGGGAAGCCGGTCTGGATGGCCACGCGTTCAGCCGTACGGTGCCGGGTCCCGGATTCCTGGGTTTCAATGGAATGGTCCGGCACCAGCTGCACCGCGGCCTTGAGGATGTTGGAGGCGTCCCGGTCGCAGAGGATGGCCCCGTCCATCTTCGCCAACTCCCGCAGACGGGTCGGAGAGAAGAGGATGTTGATGTCGAATCCGCCCGAGGAGATCGATTCCACGGTGCGGTCGCTGCCCAGCACGATCAGGGCTCCGGTCCGTCCGCGCAGGATCCGCTCCAGACCATCACGCAGCTGGGTCCCGGGGGCGACCCGGGCCAGGGTGGTGCGCAACGCTTCGTCGGGGGATTTGGGCATGGGGTTCCTTCCGGTGGATCACCCCATCCTAAGCAGGACGTGGCCGCTGCGGCGAGGCGGGTCCTGGTGCGTCGTGGTGGGGATCCTAGCCGAAGGCCGCGCCCAGGGCCTCCTGCAGGGTGCTGACTTCACGGACCTTGAAGCCGTTGGGCACGACCCCGGGGCCGTTGGGCGAGGCGGGGACGAGCGCATAACGGAAACCCAGACGCTCGGCCTCGGTGATGCGGCGACCGATATCGGGCACCGGGCGGACCTCCCCGGCCAACCCGACCTCCCCGAAGGCAATGAATTGTGCCGGCAGGGGACGGTCCAGCTTGGCCCCCGAAATCGCCAGGGCCGTGGCCAGATCGGTCGCTGGTTCCCCCAACCGGACACCGCCGACGGTCGCGACGTAGGAATCCAGGGTGGACAGGTCCATGCCCGCCCTGGACTGGAGTACGGCCAGGATCATGGCCGTGCGCGCGGAGTCGAGCCCGCTGGTGGCCCGACGTGGCTGGGCGTTGCTCGTCTTGGCCAGCAGAGACTGCACTTCGGCGACCAGGGGCCGGCGGCCCTCCAGGGTGACCGTGACACAGGTGCCCGAAACCGGTTCCTTGGTGCGGGTGACGAAGAGTCCGCTGGGGTCCGCGAGGCCTTCGATCCCCGACTCGGTCAGATCGAAGCAGCCGACTTCATCCGTGGGGCCGTACCGGTTCTTCACGGCACGCAGCAGGCGCAGACGCGAGTGGCGTTCACCGTCGAACTGGCAGACGACGTCCACCAGGTGCTCGAGCAGTCGGGGCCCGGCAATGGAACCGTCCTTGGTCACATGGCCGACCAGGATGGTGGTCATGTTCCGTTTCTTTGCCGCGTTGATCAATGAGGCAGCAACTTCACGGACCTGGGTCACCCCGCCGGCAGCGCCTTCGACGTCCGCGGAGGACAGGGTCTGGACCGAATCGATGACCAGCAGGTCGGGGTCCAGCCGTTCGATCTGGCCCAACGCGATGCCCAGATCCGTTTCGGCAGTCAGGTAGAGGGTGTCGGAGAGGGCATCGATCCGTTCGCCACGCATCTTCACTTGGGCGGCCGATTCCTCGCCGGTGATGTACAGGACCGTGCGGTCGGTGCGGGAGGTGCGGGCCGCGACGTCGAGCAGCAACGTCGATTTGCCGACCCCCGGCTCCCCGGCCAACAGGATCACGGCCCCGGGGACCAGCCCGCCGCCCAGGACGCGGTCCAGTTCGCCGATGAGGGTCGGCCGGTAGAGGGCCAGCGAGGAGTCCACGTCGGCGATCTTCACCGCCGGGCTGGCCACGGTGGCCGCGGCCGTGGTGCGTGCGGTGACCTGACCGATCTCCTCGACGCTTCCCCAGGCTTGGCATTCACCACAGCGGCCGACCCATTTCACGGTTGTCCACCCGCATTCGGCACAGCGGTAGCTGGGGGCGTTACGGGCGCGGGTACTGCTTTTGCTGGCCATGGTTCACGATGTTATCGCCTCCGAGAGACAGTTGGGTCGGGTTCAGAGCCGGGCGAGGAAGGGGACCGCCTCGGAGTGCTCGAGTCCGGTGGCCTCCAGCAGATCCACGACCAGCGGCCGCAGCAACAGGACCAGCCCTTCGCCCTGCAGCCCGGTGGCGCCGAAGGAGGCGGGGGTCAGTCGCCCGGCGGCAGCGATCAGTTCCTCCCGTGCCGCGGTTTCGGCGCGGTCGCGTTGGGACTGCTGGGGTTCCATGACGGAGCGGGCCAGCGCGTCGACGGCATCGGCCACCTCGTCGAGGTAGACCGAGAGCTCCAGGGCAGCCTCGTCGCGCAGGGCCGCATGGGTGATGACCGAGGCCATCCGGCGGGAGAAGACCCGCAGGTTACGCATCGCCAGGTCGACTTGTCCGGCAACCCGGCGCAACCGTTGCAGCTCGCCGCGGTGGCGCCGGAAATGGGGCGAAAAGGTGGCGATCTCGTGGGCACCGGTCAGCGACGCCGGGATCTTGTCCATCAGCGGCTGGGTCCCCCGGGCCCGGACCAGGGCATGCCAGGCACGGGTGGAATCGGATTCGCGGACCGCGACGGAACATTCACGCAGGATGGCCGAGAGTTCCCGGATGAGCTGGCGCAGTTCCCCTGCGGGTTCCCGGCGCGGGTCCCGGGGGGCCAGGGCGGTGATCAGCAGGGCGCACAACCCGCCGATGATCGCGTCGGCACTGCGGGTGAATGGGCCGCCGTCCGGGGCCGGGAGCAGGACCACCAGCAGGGCCTGGACCCCGAACTGGGTGGTGAAGATGGAGCCGCTGTCCAGGAAGCGGGCGAGGATCAGCGACACGGAGACGACCGTGGCCGCCTGCCAGATCCCGGTGCCCAGCACGGTGAGCAGCAGGTCGCCGACAGCGATGCCCAGGGTGCAGCCGATGGCGACCTCCAGGACGCGACGCATCCTGGTCATGCCGCCGAAACCCAAGGCGATGACCGCCGAGGTGGCCGCGAAGAGGGGGGCCTGGTGGCCCAGGATCTTTTCGGCGATCCAATAGGCGCCGACGGCACAGACGGTGATCTGGATGATCTGCACCAGGGAGACGCGGACGCGGGCGGTCCCCGATCGCGCTCTTCGGCGCAGCCATGGGGACACTTTGCCCAGCGGTGTCGCCTTGTCCATGCCTACAGTTTGGCATGAAAGCAGGGGAAGACCCCATCGCCTTGTGATGGATCGCTCACGGAGCGCGCCGAGGGCCGTAGACCCTCGTCAACGACGGGTTTTCCGCGGCTGGGCCGGGAAGGTCCGATCCGCGTTAACCTGTTGTTCACCCGGGCCGGGACCGTTCTTCACTTCCGCTGCCTAGCGTCGTAGATACACCGAAGCAGCAGCCACCGTCGCAGCAGAAGAAGGAATGACCACGTGAAGCTTTCCCGCACCACCCAGATCGCCTCAGTACTTTCCGTCGCAGCCCTGGCCTTGACCGCCTGTGGCTCGGACAACCCCACCGGCAGCACCGAAGGCTCGGGCGGTTCGTCGCAGGAGAGCAGCAAGGCCGTCACCGGCACGCTGACCGGTATTGGTGCCTCCTCGCAGAAGGCGGCCATGGACGCCTGGAAGTCGGGGTTCGAATCCACCGGCGAGGGGGCGAAGGTCCAGTACTCCCCGGACGGCTCCGGCGCCGGGCGCAAGGCCTTCCTGGCCGGTGGCGCACAATTCGCCGGCTCGGATGCCTACCTCTCCGACGAGGAATTCGAATCCTCCAAGGACGTGTGCGGCCCAGCGGGGGCCTTCGACATCCCGGCCTATGTCTCCCCGATCGCCGTGGCCTACAACCTCGAAGGCGTCGAGGGGCTCAAACTGGATGCGAAGACCATCGCCGCGATCTTCGCGCTGGAGGTCACCACCTGGAACGATCCGGCGATCGCCGATCAGAACGAAGGCGTCGACCTGCCCGATACCAACATCACCGTGGTGCACCGCAACGACGAATCGGGGACCACCGAGAACTTCACCCAGTACCTCTCGGCCACCGCCGGGGACACCTGGACGTACGAGGAATCGGGGGACTGGCCCTCCGACCTGCAGTCCGAGAACGCCAAGGGAACCGCGGGCGTCGTCTCCACCACCACCTCGACCCCGGGGGCCATCACCTATGCCGATGCCTCCGCCGTCGGGGAATTGGGGACCGTTGCGGTCAAGGTGGGCGAGGATTACACCGAGTTGTCCGCCGAAGCGGCAGCCAAGGCCGTGGAAAGCGCCGAACCGGTCACCGGCCGCTCGGACGTGGACATGGCCCTGGAACTGAAGCGCGACACCACCGAATCGGGGGCCTACCCGATCAGCCTGGTCAGCTACCACATCTACTGCAGCAGCTACCCGGACCAGGAGACCGTGGATCTGGTCAAGGCCTGGGGCAACTACGTCGTGGGCGCCGAAGGCCAGCAGGCCGCCGCCGACTCGGCAGGCAGTGCCCCGCTATCCGAACCGCTGATGGAACAGGCCCACGAAGCCATCGATTCCATCGAGGTAGCCTCCTAGCAGGCATCGAGAACACCCATCCGGCCCGGAATCCAGGAATTCCCCTCCACCATGGAATCCGGGCCACCACGGACCGAAAGGTCGCATATGACAACCAACGCGCTGACGTCGGGACCCGGTTCGGGCAGGACCGGAGACCGGGTCTTCTCCACGGCCGCGAGGTCCGCGGGCATCCTGATCCTGCTCACCCTCTTCGCCGTCGCCCTGTTCCTCTTCGTCCAGGCACTCCCCGCCTTCACCGCGGACCCGGCAGACCTCTCCGGGGGACAGGGGTTCTTCTCCTACATCTGGCCGATCGTCATCGGCACCGTGATCGCCGCGGCCATCGCCATCGTGCTGGCCACCCCGGTGGGACTGGGCGTGGCCCTGTTCATCTCGCATTATGCCCCGCGCAAGCTGGCCGCACCGCTGGGCTACGTCATCGACCTGCTGGCCGCCATCCCCTCGGTGATCTACGGGATCTGGGGCTACCTGGTGCTCGCCCCGGTCCTGGTTCCGGGCTATGAATGGCTCAACCAGCACCTCGGATTCCTTCCCGTCTTCGGCGGCCCGGTCTCCCAGACCGGCAAGACGATGCTCACCGCGGGGGTCGTGCTGGCGGTGATGGTCCTGCCGATCATCACCTCCCTCTCGCGGGAGATCTTCCTGCAGGCCCCCGGACTCCATGAAGAAGCGGCGCTGGCCCTGGGGGCCACCCGCTGGGAGATGATCCGCATGTCGGTGTTGCCGTTCGCCCGCGCCGGGATCATCTCGGCGGTCATGCTCGGCCTGGGCAGGGCCCTGGGGGAGACCATGGCCGTGGCGCTGGTCCTGTCGACCGGAACGTTGATCCCCTCGCTGATCAAGTCCGGCAACCAGACCATCGCCGCCGAAATCGCGCTGAACTTCCCCGAGGCCTTCGGGTTGCGGATGTCCGAACTCATTGCGGCGGGCCTGGTGCTGTTCGTCATCACCCTGGCCGTGAACATGATCGCCCGCTGGATCATCAGCCGCCACCAGCAATTCTCGGGAGCCAACTGATGACCAATGCGACCCTGACCCCCGTACCCGCCGCCCCGGTCGCGAACCGGCGCAACCGGCTCTCCAAGGGGCGCCTGCCCCGCTGGGCGATCCCCGTCGTCGGACTCTCGGCCCTGGTCCTGGGGGCCGCCGGATCCACGCTGGGCGGCTTCTCCATCGCCTCGATGCTGATCTACACGGCACTGCTGTTCGTCGTCGGGGCCACCGCGGTCACCGTCATCGTGGAGGGCCGCCGGCAGGGAACCAACTCGTTCTTCACCTACCTCATCCACGGTTGCTTCATCCTGGCCCTGATCCCGTTGATCTCCGTGCTGTATACGGTGCTCGAACGCGGGCTGCCCGGAATGACGTCGAACTTCCTGTTCACCTCGATGAACGGCATGACCGGGGCCGTGGACAACCAGTCGGTGGCCGACGGGACCCCGGTCCTCGGCGGCGCCTACCACGCGGTGGTCGGGACCTTGCTGATCACGGCGTTCTCGACGATCATTTCGGTGCCCATCGGGATGCTCGCGGCGATCTACCTGGTCGAATACGGGCAGGGCAAGGCGCTCAGCCGGGGGATCACGTTCTTCGTCGACGTGATGACCGGGATCCCCTCGATCGTGGCGGGCCTCTTCGCCGGGGCCCTGTTCGGGATCCTCTTCGGCCCCTCCACCCGGATGGGCATCGTCGCCGCCGTCGCCTTGTCGGTGTTGATGATCCCCACGGTGGTCCGTTCCACCGAGGAGATGCTCAAGATCGTACCCAACGAACTCCGGGAGGCGTCCTACGCCCTGGGGGTACGCAAATGGCGCACCATTGCCCAGGTCGTCATCCCCACGGCGATCTCCGGGATCGCCTCGGGAGTCACCCTGGCCATCGCCCGGGTCATCGGCGAGACGGCACCGATCCTGGTCACCGCCGGGCTGGCCAACAACATCAACTTCAACGTCTTCAGCAACTGGATGGCCACGTTGCCGACGTTCATCTACTACCAGATCCTCAGCCCCACCTCGCCGACGAACATCGACCCCAGCGCCCAGCGCGCCTGGGCAGCTGCCCTGCTGCTGATCATCATGGTCATGGTCCTGAATCTCGGCGCCCGGCTGATTGCCCGGGTCTTTTCCCCCAAGACCGGCCGCTAGGGCCGAAGAACACCGAAGGAACCCCTCATGTCCAAACGCATCGACGTCTCAGACCTCAACGTCTACTACGGCAACTTCCGGGCCGTGGCGGACGTGAACATCGAAATCGGCGCCAAGTCGGTCACCGCCTTCATCGGCCCCTCCGGCTGTGGCAAGTCCACCTTCCTGCGCACCCTGAACCGGATGCATGAAGTCATCCCCGGTGCCACCGTCGAGGGCCAGGTGCTGCTCGACGGGGACAACCTCTACGACCCCGGGGTCGACCCGGTCACCGTGCGCAGCCAGATCGGCATGGTCTTCCAACGCCCCAACCCCTTCCCGACGATGTCCATCCGCGACAACGTGCTGGCCGGGGTGAAGCTCAATGCCCGCAAGATCTCCCGGTCCGACGCCGATGACCTGGTCGAGTCCTCGCTGCGCGCCTCCAACCTGTGGAACGAGGTCAAGGACCGGCTCGACAAGCCCGGCTCCGGGCTTTCGGGCGGCCAGCAGCAGCGCTTGTGCATTGCCCGGACCATTGCGGTCAAACCCGGGGTGATCCTCATGGACGAACCGTGCTCGGCCCTGGACCCGATCTCCACGCTGGCGATCGAGGACCTGATCAACGAGATGAAGAACGACTACACGGTGGTCATCGTCACGCACAACATGCAGCAGGCGGCCCGGGTGTCCGATAAGACGGCCTTCTTCAACATCGCCGGCACCGGCAAGCCGGGCAAGCTCATCGAATACGACGATACGGCCACGATCTTCTCCAACCCGTCCGTCAAGGCCACCGAGGACTACGTCTCCGGCCGATTCGGATGACCAGACGGTTCCCGCCGCGGGTCAGCGCGTGGCGGGAACGGCCCCGGAGGGGGAATCTCCGGGGGATCCCCAGTGGATCGAACACGGATGCGGGGTACCTTCCGGTGCCCCGCCTCGGTGTCTCGGGCGTCAGCCTGCCCAGCCCAGCAGGGGGTTGATCGCCAGGAAGAGCACCCCGGCGGCGGCAATGCAGGTCACCGGGGTGGTCACCCAATACAGCACGACGGAGACCACGCGCCTCCATGCCACCGATTCGTAGCGTTGGTTGGCCCCCGACCCCACGATGGAGCTGGTCACCGCCTGGGTCGTGGACAGCGGCATGTTCAGGGCGATCGCCCCGATGAACAGCATGGAGGCGGATACCGCCTGGGCGCCCATGCCCCGTAGCGGGTCGATCGCCACCAGCCGGTAGGCGATCGTGTGGGTGATGCGCCACCCCCCGCACAGCACTCCGACCCCCAGGCAGCCTGCCGCGAGGGCCTGCGCCCAGAAGGGGATGCCCGAGGGGGTGGCCGTCTGCCCGGCCACCAGGGCCAGGGTGAGCATCGCCGCGGTGCGCTGGCCGTCCTGCAGGCCGTGGCCCAGGGCCACGGCCCCGGTGGTGACCGACTGTCCCAGCCGCCCGATGGTGTTCACATCCGAGGAACTGGAGTTGCGCAGCAGCCAGGTCAGCGGGATGACCACCAGGAAGGACAAGGCAAAGGCGATGACCGGGGTCAGCAGCAGCGGGATGAGCACGCCGCCGACGAGCATCCGGGTGACCCCCTGGGCGCCGTCCCCGCCGAGCAGGGCCGAGGCCCCGCTGGCCCCGGCGAACCCGGAGATCACCGCCTGCGTCGAGGACATCGGCATGGCCCGGTACCAACAGAACAACCCCCAGCCGCCGGCGGCCAGGACGGCGGTGAGCAGGATCGCCAGACCGGTGGCCCCGTCCGGGACGTTCAGGTCGGCGGCGGAGACCAGGGAACTGCCGAAGGTCGTACTGAGCAGGGTACCCACGACGGTGAAGAACGCGGCCAGTACGACGGCGATCGAGGGGGTCAGGGCCCGGGTGCGCACTGCGGCGGCCACGGAGTTGGAGGCGTCGCGGAAGCCGTTGAGGAATGCGAAGGCGCAGATCGCGGCGAAGACGCACCACAGCAGCAGGGTCATGGGCCCGTCCTGCTCAGGATTCCTTGACCAGGACGCGCCCCAGATGGTCGGCGACCGCCCGCAGCGAGTCCACCGAGGCCTGCAGCTGTTCGGCGACCGCCCGGTGGCGCAGGATCGAAGAGGCCTTGGACAAATCGGCAATCTCCCCCAGCCAAGCCCGGTGGGTGCGGTGGGAACGGCGGCTGAGCCGGATCATCTGGATCCAGACATCCTCCAGGTCGTCGGGATGCTGGAGCCTGGCCAGCGCCTCGTTGGTCATCTCCGATTGGCGTCCGAGCATCTCCAGTTGTTCCGCGGCCCGCCGGGAGACCCCGGCCACCGATGTCGTCACCAGCAGGTCACCGGCCCCGCAGAGTTCACCCACGGCGTCGTGGAGCAGACGGGAGAAGGTGTAGAGGTCCTCGCGCGGTAGCGGGTTCACGTAACTGGTGCGCAGGTGGGTGAGTAGGCCGTGATGCAGATCCGTGGCCCGCTGTTCGAACTGCTCGAGTTCGCGGATCAGGCCCGGCTGGTCCTCGGCGGGGGCACCCAGGAGTTCCGAAAGGGTCTCCACGCAATGGCGGACAGTGGTGCCCAGTTCCTGCAGCAGTTCCAGTCCACGCGTCTCCACGGGAAACAACCTGAATTTCACGAAGCTCTACCGCCGGCCTCTGGTGGGTGGACGAATGATTGCGTCCCAGTCTACGCACGGCCGGCCACGGAGTGGACCGGAGGAGGGGGGTGATGGTGTCGAACCGGGAGCACCTCTCGGCGGAAGGCCGCTCGAAGCGGCTGAATTTTGGAACCCGGGGCTACCGCGGTCCGACACCGCCTCCAGTTTTCTCCGTCGCCCCCGACTCTGTCAACACGGCGTCTCGTGGGGTGGGATGCCCGGGACCGGGCCCGGCAGCGGGAAACAGGCCGGGCCGGTGCCGGATCAGATCAATTCGCCGCGGCGCCAGGCCATGGCTGCCGCTTCCAGATCCTCGGCCGTCTTCACCAGCAGGTCCGCGGTGCGGGTCAACCTGCTGGCCCGGTCGGCACTGGCGGCCTCCGAGGCGTCGGCATGCTCGGTCTGGCCCAAGGAGATGATTCGGCAGAAGGCCGCGGTGCGTTCCAGGGCCACGTCGAAATCGCCGTCGAAGGCCCCAGTCAGGATCGAATCGGTCATCGCCGACACCTCGTCGGCCCCCGGAGGCTCGGCCACCCCGGCGACGACGCGTGAGACGTCGGCGGTCTGCTGTCCGGCGGCGAAGTACGCGGCGTAGCGTTCGGGGTCGCGCCGGGTCGCGGTTCCGAGGGCATAGAGCCGCCAGAGGGCCCCGGGCAGCGAACGCGCAGGACTCTGCGCCCACAGTTCGGCCAGCACCTCCAGCCCTTCCTTATCGGCCAGCTTGACCAGCCGGGCGGTGACCTCGGGATCGGAGTTCGCCCGACCATGGTGGACCAACGCCTCGGCCGCCAGCTGGCCGGCCTCCGAGATGCGCGCGGGGTCGACACCACTGGCAAAGGGCTCGAAATCTGCCGGGGCGAAGGGCCTGGGGCGGTGGTGTCGGCGTCCGCCCGAGCCCGCTCCGGATGTCTGGGCGTCATTCATGCACTCGAGGATACTCCGGGCCCGGAAGCCCCGGCCACGACCTGACTGCAACGCAGGGCCGGCATTGCGTTAGGATATATACCGGCCATCATGGCCGCCGGGGGCCTTTAGCTCAGGTGGTAGAGCATCGGACTTTTAATCCGCTGGTCACGGGTTCGATCCCCGTAGGGCCCACCGCACCCCGCCCCGTCCCGCATCAGCGGGGCGGGGCGGGCTTCGTGGGGGGACCGGAGCATGAACCGGATTGGTCCATCAAGCGAAGATTTCAATACGGCAACAATGCCCCACCGGGCCGCGGGGTCGGGTCTTGGCTACCGACGGGTAGCCGGATCGGCGGCATCCCGCGGAAGGACGGGGGTCGGCACCGATCCGTCCCCACGGTTCCGCGATGGTTCGCCGCACCGGATCGTGTCCACCGGCCCCGATCCCGGTTCCCGACCCGGGTCGGAGGTCCTACGCTGGTGGAGTGCGTGTCATCAAAAGGGCCCTGGGGGCCGGTCTGCTAGCCGTCGGTCTGACGGCTGCCTCCATGGTGCCCGCGCTCGCCGAAGGGGCCGACGCCCCGGACTTCCTGACCCCCGACTACCAGCGGTTCCAGGCCCAGTTGAAGCCGACGGGAGATCTGACGGCCCCCGGACACGACGGCGCGTTGCGTGCCGCCGCCTTCAACTCCTCCCTCAGCCGCGGATACGCCGGCGAGCTGGCCCAGGACCTCTCCCGCGCCGGGGACGAGTCGGCCTCGGCCGTGGCGGAGGTCATCCAACGGACCAACCCCGACGTCGTGCTGCTCAGTGACTTCGACTACGACGAGGACCACGAGGCCGCCGAGGGCTTCCGCACCCACTACCTCCAGCAGGACCAGAACCAGCAGCAGGCCGTCGACTACCCCTACATGTATGTGGCCCCGACCAACCACGGCGTCCCCACCGGTGCCGACCTGGACGGCAACGGAACCGTCGGTGATGCGACCGACGGATTCGGCCACGGGGACTTCCCCGGACAACACGGCATGGTCCTGTATTCCAAGCACCCGATCCAACGCGACGGGATCCGCACCTTCCAGAACCTGCTGTGGACTTCGATGCCGGACAACCGGCTGCCCACCGGGGAGTATTCGCCGCTGGTACGCACCATCCTGCGGCTGAACAGCTCCACCACCTGGGACGTGCCCGTCACGATCGAGGGAAACACCGTGCACGTGGTGGCCGTGGATCCCGGCGCCGCCGTGGACGAGGAAGGCAATGAACACCGCCGGCGCAATGCCGACGAGATCCGGTTGATCTCCGACTACGTCGCCGGGGGCGGGGACGCCGACTACATCACCGACGACCAGGGACATAGCGGCGGATTGCCCGACGACGCGCGCTTCGTGGTCCTGGGCGACCTCGGCGTGGGCCCCGGCCAGGGGGACTCCGCCCGCTCGGCCACGAAGCAGCTGCTGGGAAACGCGGCGGTCAACGACCCGCGGCCGACCTCCCCCGGCGCTGAGGAATACGGTGCAGGAGATCCGCCGGCCCCGGACGCCGGGAAGCTTTCGGCCCCGAACCTGCGCACCTCGATCGACGGGGCCGCCGGGGCGCTGCGCAGCGATTACGCCCTGGCCTCGATCAGCCTGGACGTCGCCGGGGCCGGGGTGTTCTGGCCTTCCGCCAGGCAACCGGGTCGGGCCCTGGTCTACGGCGATCCCGCCCCCAGCGGAAACCACCGCCTGGTCTGGGTCGACATCGACCTCCCCGTCTCCGACTAGCAGCGGCGCACCACCGCACGAACCCTGCGTGGTGGACCTCACAGGGCGGAATCCACCGATTGGTTGATCACCGCCCGGGGCCCGGCGGGAAGAGTTGATGGTAGGCAATCAGCCTCAACCATCAACGAAAGGCCATCGAAGTGCTCCGCCTTCTCTACACGTCCTTCACCTTCGCCGTCGTCGGCGTCCTGTCCGGATTGTTCTACCGGGAGCTGACGAAGGCCAACGACTTCACGGACCGCTCCGCCACACAACTACCCCTGGTCCATACCCACTTCCTGGTCCTGGGGTTCATCGTCTTGCTGATCGTGATGATCCTGGAGCGGGTCCTGCACGTCTCCGCGGCCGCCCCGAAGCTGTCCAACTGGTTCTTCTGGACCTGGACCGTCGGCGTGGCCATCACCGGCGGGATGATGCTCGTCAAGGGCACCCTGGCCGTCCAGGGCTCCGACGTCTCGTCCCCGGCCTTGAGCGGGATCGCCGGACTGGGACATATCCTGTTGACCGTCGGCGTCGTCCTGCTATTCCTGGCCCTGCGCAAGGCAGTTCTCGCCGTGCAGAAGGCCCCCCGCGCGACGGTTTCGCTCTGATGTTCCGGCAGGGAGGGGACAGGGCCCCTAAAATCGGTATATGAAGGAAAAAATCACTGCAGCGGTCCTGGGCCCGGACGGAAAACCCGTCGCCGGAATCCAGGGGGCGATCGTCAGGGCCATCGGCGTCCAGCGCCCCCTGGTGGTGGCCTATCTGCGCCGTTTGCAGCGCAAGCACCCCCGGGCGGACGGGCCGGAACTGGCCCGTCTGATCAAACGCGACTACATGGTGGCGGTCACCGGCGGTGGCGCTGCCGTCGGGGCCTCCGCGGTCGTGCCCGGGATCGGCACGGCGGCATCATTGGGCCTCTCTGCGGCGGCTACGGTCGGCTTCCTGGAAGCCAGCGCCCTCTACGCCCAGTCGCTGGCCGAGCTGCACGGGATCACCACCGAGGACCCGGACAAGGCCCGGGTGATGGTGATGGCCATCCTGATGGGGGAGGAAGGCAGTGCGATGATCTCCGCCCTGACCCACCAGGCGGCAGGGCGCGGGGTGGGGCCGGTGAAGGGCTGGGGCTCGGTCTTCGGCAACGGGAAGTCGTCGGGGGCCTGGGGCGCCATCGGCGCCCAGGTGCAGAAGCGCTTCCTGCGCAAGATCCTGGCCACCCAGGGGGCTTCGATCATCGGCCGGGCGATCCCCTTCGGGCTCGGTGCCGCCGTGGGGGGCGTGGGCAACCGGTTCCTGGGCCGCAAGGTCGTCGAATCCGCGTCACTGGCCTTCGGGCCCGTCCCCACCACGATTCCCGGGGGGCTGGCCCCACGAAAGGTCCTCAGCCAGGCGGTCGACCCGGCCCGCGCGGAGGACGGCGCAGCCCTGGAAGCCGCCCGGACCGCCGTCGAGCGGGCCATCGAGCAGGAGCGGCACCGCCGCGCCTCCGACGGCCGGTAGGCCCCGTCAGCCCAGGAAGGTGTTCGCGGCGATGAAGATCGCCAGACCCGCCAGGGAGCCGACGACGGTCCCGTTGATCCTGATGAACTGCAGGTCCCGGCCCACCTGCAATTCGATCTTCCGGCTTGTCTGGACCCCGTCCCACCGGGCCACGGTGTCCCCGATCAGCCCCGAGATCTGCTCACGGTAGGTGTGGACCAGATAGCCGACGGCCGTGGTGATCCACCGGTCGATCTTTGCCGCCAGCACCGTATCGGTGCGCAACCGCGAACCCAGGTCCATGACCGCCCGCACGAAGGACAGGCGCAGGGCGGATTCCGGGTTCTCCAGGGCATCGAGCAGCGCCGCCTTGATGGACTCCCAGCCGGTGGCCACCGCCTCGTGCAGCTGCGGATCGTCCAGGATGCTGTGCTTGAGCGCCTCCACCTGGGCGATCGTGTCCGGGCGGTGCTGCATGTCCCGTGCGAATTCGGCCAGCCAGTCGTCGACGCTGCGGCGCAGCCGATGATCCGGATCGTTCCGGACGGCGTCGGTGAAGGCCGCCAGCTCGCGGTGCAGTCGTTCCCCCACGAAGGTATCCATCATCGACGGCAACCAGGCGGGGGAGCGTTCGGCGACGAGCTGGACCACCGTCCGGCGGTTCACGGCCACCCAGTCGGCCACCCGGTCGGCCAACAGGTCCACGACGGGGCGTTGGTGTCCGTCGCGCAGGACCAGTTCGAGCATCCGCCCCAGGGTGGGGGACCATTCGGGGGCCAGCATGTGCTTGCGGGCCAGGGACTCGGCCAACGCCAGCACGTCCTCGTCGTTGACCACCGAGAGCAGGGCCCGGACCACCGTCGAAGCCTCGACGGCCACCCGTTCGGCATTGCCTGCCTCGCTGAGCCACGCCCCGGCGGGGGCCGCGAAGGACAGCGAAGCGAGTTTGGTGCCCACCACCTCGTCGGAGAGGAAGTTCTCCTCGATGAAGCCGCCCAGGCTCTCACCGATCTGGTCCTTCTTGCGTGGGATGATCGCCGTATGCGGGATCGGCAGTCCCAACGGGTGACGGAACAGCGCGGTGACGGCGAACCAGTCGGCCAGGGCCCCGACCATCCCGCCCTCGGCCGCCGCCCTGACGTATTGGAGCCACCCATGGGACTCCTGCAGGGCGAAGGACACCGCGAACAGGACCGCCATCCCGATCAACAATCCCGTGGCAATGGCTTTCATGCGCCGCAGCGCTGTGGACCGTTCGACGTCGGAGATCAGTGGCATGGGGGTCCAATCGGTGGGGTGCCTCGGTGGCGCGCTTCCACGATAGTTCACCGGCTCGCCCGGGATCGCGCCAACGAGCCCGGGGGCCATCGCGTAGCGTGAGGACCATGCACCATGTCTATGCACATCGCGGATCCAGCGCCGCCTACGCGGAAAACACCCGGGCCGCCTACCTGCAGGCGATCGCCGACGGTGCCGACGGGATCGAATGCGACGTCCACCTCACCCGTGACGGCCGGATCGTCTGCCATCACGACCAGACCGTGGACCGCACCTCCAACGCCTCGGGGCGGATCTCCTCGTTCACGCTGCAGGAACTGCGGGAGCTGGACTTCGCCTCCTGGAAGGGCCGCGAAATCCCGGCCGCCTACGGGGGGCTGCATGATCAACTGCTGACCCTGGGTGAACTGGTGGACCTGGCCGCCACCGCAGGGCGGTCGATCGGCCTGGCCATCGAGATCAAGCACCCCAGCGAATTCGGGCGCGGACTCGAGGACGCCGTCCTGGAGGAACTGACCGCGCTGGGCTGGGAAGCCACCACCTCGAGGATCGGGGACGTCACGGTCAGCTTCATGTGCTTCGATGCCGGGTCGGTGCGTCACCTCGGCCGGAGGGTTCCCGCCGAGGTCCTGTGCCAACTGGTCACCGGGGAGAACCAGAAGAAGGTCGCCGGCCTCGCCGAACGCGGGGATGAGCTCGGTGCGCGGGTCGCCGCCGTCGTCTACGGCTCGGCCCGGGAAGGGGTCCCGGCCATCGAGGTGGGGATCGCCGGCCTGGCCGGCCCCGGGGTCGCCTGGGTGCGCCGGCACGAGGACACCGTGCGGGGCTGGCTCGATGCCGGAACCGGGCTGCGGGTGTGGACGGTGGACGAGGAGGCCGACATCAGGTTCCTGGCCCGGCTGGGGGTCCAGGAGATGACCAGCAACGATCCGAAGCACACCCGCGCCGTCCTGGATTCGCTGGCCCGGGCGTGAACACCGGGGCAGGAACGGTCCGGGCCGTCGGCATCGACCGGCTGACCGATACCGCGGGGATCCACCCGCTACGGCTGCCCGCCCCGGTCTGCGGGCCGGCCCAGGTGGTCCTGGGGGTGGAGGCCGTCGCCGTGAACCACGTGGACACCTTCGTCCGCTCCGGGGTCTACGCCACGGAACTGGACTTCCCCGTGGCGGTCGGCCGGGACGCGGTGGGCACCATCGAGGCCGTAGGTGCGTCGGTGACCGGCCTGCAGGTGGGGCAGCGGGCCTGGACCAACAGCCTCGGCTTCGCCGGCCGGCCCGGGGCGACCGCCGAGCGGGTCGCCGTCGAGGCCGAAAGGATCTACCCGCTTCCCGCGGGCGTGGACCCGGTTACTGCCGCTGCGGCACTGCATCCGTGCACGACGGCGGCCCTGGCGGTCCAACGCCACGGGAACCCGGACCCCGGGGACAGCGTCTACATCGCCGGGGGTGCCGGACAGGTCGGGTCGGCGGCCATCGTGCTGGCCGTGGCCGGCGGGGCCCGGGTGCTGGCCTCGGCCTCCGCCGAGGATGCGCACTATTGCCGCGGGTTCGGCGCCGGGACCGTGCTGGACTACCGCGACCCGGATCTGGTGGCCCGGCTGGCGCAGGCCGCGCCCGAAGGCCTCGACGTGCAGATCGACACCGCAGGACATAACGACCTGGCGGCGGCGGTGAAGCTTGCTGCCCCCCGTGGACGGATCGTCCTGCTCGCCGGGCCCGGCACGGAAGCCGTCCTGCCCGTGGGGCAGCTGTACATGCGCGACGCGAGCCTGCGCGGCTTCGCGATCAGCAACGCCACCGTCGCCGAACTGGCCGACGCGGCCAACACCGTGAACACCCTGCTGGCCACCGGCGCCTGGGCGCCCCGGCAGGTGGACCTGGGGTCCTTCAACGATGCCGGGTGGGCGCAGGCACGGCTGGAATCGGGGCAGAACCGCGGCACGCGAATCGTCCTGCAGCCGGAGGCCCGACCCTGACGCGGCCGGCGCGTGGATAGACTGCCGAGGTGAAGTTCAGCCAGTCCCCTGCCGTGAAGACGGGCCTGTCCATTGCCGTGGCGACGGGCCTCTACGGCATCTCCTTCGGCGCGCTCGCCGTGGCGTCCGGGCTGGGCTTCTGGCAGACCGTGGCGCTGAGCGCCCTGATGTTCACCGGAGGATCGCAATTCGCGTTCATCGGGGTCGTCGCCGGCGGAGGCGCCGGTTCGGCGGCCTTCGGGGCCGCGACCCTGTTGGGGATCCGCAACATCATCTACGGGATGCAGATGAACTCCATGGCCCGCCCCACCGGGTGGCGCAAGGCGGCCGCCGCCCACGTGACCATCGATGAATCCACGGCCACCGCCGTCGTGCAGGAGGACCTGAGAGAGGTCCGCCGCGGTTTCTGGACCGCCGGGCTGGGGATATTCATCCTGTGGAACCTGTTCACCGTCGCCGGGGCCCTGCTCGGCGACGCCCTGGGCGACCCGAAGGCCTGGGGGTTGGACGGGGCCGCCGTCGCCGCCTTCCTGGCCTTGTTGTGGCCACGGCTGGCCTCACGGGATCCGGTGGCGATCGCCGTGGTCTGCGCGGTGGCCACCGTGCTGGCCGTCCCGTTCGTACCCCCGGGCGTCCCGATCCTCATTGCGGCGTTGGTCGCCGGAGTGTGGGGTTGGATCGGGCACCAGGGCAACCAGGCGCGCGCATGAGCCTGTGGTGGTGGATCCTGGCCGCCTGCGTGGTGGCCTATCTGTCCAAGCTCTCCGGCTATCTGGTGCCGGCCAGGATCCTGGACAAACCGCGCATGGGCCGGGTGGCCGGGACGCTGACCATCGGACTGTTGGCGTCGCTGACGGCCGTGAACACCTTCGCCAACGGTCAGGAGCTGGTCCTCGACGCCCGGATCGGCGCCCTGCTGGCCGCGGGGATCGCGCTGCTGCTGCGCGCCCCGTTCCTGGCGGTCGTGATCGTCGGGGCGGTGGCGGCGGCACTGCTGCGGCTGGCCGGAATGCCCTAGCCGGGAGGGACGTTCAGTCGTGCTGCCCCCGGCGCTGCCGGGCGAGGGCGGCCAGCACGAAGAACACGGCAATGAATCCCAGCTCCAGCAGGCAGAGGATGATCACGGCGATCCAGGAGGACCGGCCGATGAAGATGATCGCCCCCATCACCAACAACAGGGTGGCCATGATCAGGACGAGCCAGGCGAAGCCCAGCACCGCGCGGGCACTGCGCATGCCGGTACGGAAACCGAATCCCTCCGGGACGGGCCCGGCCCCGTGGAACTCGGTGGATCCGTTGGCGTAGTGGCCTTCGGCCGGCCCCGGGGGCTTCCCCGCCCGGATCCCGTACCTCGGTTCGTCGGGCTCGTCCGGTTCGTCGGGTTCGTCAGGTGAGCGCGGATGCTCCAGCCATGACGGCATGACGATCGCCTCCTTGGGTGGCGTGCTTCATGGTCCAAGTCTGCCTCATTGCCGCGTCCATGGCACGGACTGCTTCCATCAGGCCCAATCGGAGGGTTTGCCGACCTGGCGGAAGGCCGAGGAGGAGAACAGCAACACCAGCGCGGCACCGAACAGGGCCACTCCTGCATACAGGGCGAGCCGGAGGTTTCCCCCGTGGATCAACCAACCGGCAGCCAACGGGGACAATGCCGACAGACCCATGTTCAGGACCGTGAGGGTCGACCCGGCACGGCCCTGGAAATGGATCGGGATCACCGTGAAGACGTAGCCGCTGATGGCCGCGCCCGTGGCGGGGGTGGCCAGGCCCAGGATGGTGAACCAGAGGAAGAGGAACGCGTATTGATGGAAGAACACCAGCCCGACGATGCCCACCATGGCGGTGGTCAGGGAAATCAAGACCAGCGTCGGGACGCGCATCTTGGGGACGACCATGCCACCGAGGATGGCTCCGCCCAGCAATGCCAGTGCCGTGGCGCCATTGACCCAGGCGATGAGCAGGGGGTCGACTTCCCGGGAGACCAGATCCAGTTGGATGGTGAAGACCACCAGGGTCAACCCTCCGTTGAGCGCAGTCGAGGCCAGGGCGGCGGCGCGTAACGCCGGGTTGGAGAACACGATGCGAAACCCCGAGGAAATATCCTTCGGGACCCTCTTGAGGCCGGCCCCGATCCGGGAGATCCGGGCCTTCCCGGTAGCGGGGGACGGGTCTTCGGTCTCCTCGTCATAGGGGAACAGGTCGGCTTGGATCCGTTGGGCCGAGAGCAGCAGGACCAGGAGTGCGACGGCGGAGAAGGCGAAGGGAAGCCAGGGCGCGAAGGCGTAGAGCACGGCACCGAAGGGGCCGCCGGCGATCTCGAGGGCCGCGTCCCGCCCCTGGTTGACCGATTGCGCGCGAGCGAAGTTGCCGCCGCTGACGATCGAACGCAGGGCGGCATTATCGGCCATGCCGAAGAGTGACCTACCGATCGCGCCGAGCGCAACGAAAAGGACCAGGGCCGGAAAGGTCAGCAGGCCCACCGCCTGTAGCAGCGCCACCATGCCCCAGGTCAGCGCGCCCAGGCTGGCGCGCCAGATCATGCAGGAGCGCCGGTCGGTTCGGTCCACCAGGACCCCGCCGACCAGCACGAGCGTCACGAAGATCGCCGAACTGATGGTGATCAGCGACCCGGCCAGGACCGCTGACCCGGTGAGGGCGAACGCGAGCAGCGGCAGGGCGAGATCACGGACCGACACCGTGAGGGAGTCGCTGGTGGTGCCGGCTAGCCACCACCGGTAGTCCTTATTGGTGAAGAGCTTCTCTTCGGGGGCGGAGTCGGTGCTTTTCTCCGACATCTACCGGGCAGCCGGAACGCGTGGCATAACAGGTTTAGCGCAAGTCATGCACCACAACATGCATTCGTCAGAAATGATGTCAACAGTGTCAAAAAACAGTAAAAGTTAATAACCGGGGTGGGAGGCGAGCGATTCCGGAGCTTCACTGGCGGGGCCACGGGACTGCTCCGTTGCGGCGCGGTCCCGCCCTGATCGAAAGCTAGCGCTGCGTGGCGGCCAGGGAAGCGGTCTGTGCAGCGATTTCGGATTCCTCGTCGGTGGGGACCACCAGGACGGGGATGGCCGAGTCGGGGGCGGAAATGACCCGGGGCGCCTTGCTGCGCTCGATATTGGACATCTCGTCGAGCTTGATGCCCAGGGCACCGAGACCACCGACCACGCGCTGGCGGAACAACCAGCCGTTTTCCCCGATGCCCGCGGTGAAGACGATGGCCTGCGCGCCGCCGACGGCCACATGGTATCCGCCGATGTACTTCTGCAGCCGGTAGGCGGCGACCTCCAGGGCCAGCTCCGCCCCGTCGTCGCCCGCCGCGGCGGCCTCGACGACCGAACGCATGTCGTTTTCGCCCGAGAGCCCCTTCAGGCCCGAATCCTGGTTGAGGATGTGGTCCATCTCCTCGGCCGTGTATTCGCCGCGGATGACCAGCTGCGTGACGATCGAGGCGTCGAGGTCTCCGGACCGGGTGCCCATGACCAGCCCCTCGAGCGGGGTGTAGCCCATGGAGGTGTCGATGCTCCGGCCCTGGCGGATGGCGGTGATCGAGGCGCCGTTGCCCAGGTGGGCGATGACCGCGCGGAAGCGTTGGCGTTCGATGCCCAGCAGTTCGGCGGCCTGGCCGGCCACGTAGTCGTGGCTGGTGCCGTGGAAACCATAGCGGCGCACTCCATGGCGCTTATAGAGGTCATCGGGGACGGCGTAGCGCCAGGCGTATTCGGGCATGGTGCGGTGGAAGGCGGTGTCGAAGACGGCCACCTGGGGCAGTTTGGGCCACTTCTCCAACAGGGCGCGGATCCCCAGCGCGGCTGCCGGGTTGTGCAGGGGGGCCAACGGGGCCAGCCGTTCGATGGCCCGGACGATCTCGTGGGTGATCAGCACCGGTTCGGCGAAGCGCTCGCCGCCGTGGACCACCCGGTGTCCGATGGCCTCGATGGGGCGCCCACCCAGCACCGAGTGCAGGTGCTCCTGCACGGTTTCCAGAGCGGCAGCGTGGTCGGGAACCTCCGCACCGCCGATCCGTTCGACCAGACCGGAGAGCAGGATCTCGTCGGTTCCGGTCTCGCGGACCTGGTATTTCAGCGAGGATGATCCCGAGTTGATGACCAGTACGAGCATGGGTGGGACTCCTAGTGTTCCTGGGCCTGGATGGCAGTGATGGCCACCGTGTTGACGATGTCGTCGACCGTGCAGCCGCGGGAGAGGTCGTTGACGGGCTGGTTCAGCCCCTGCAGGACCGGGCCGACGGCGACGGCGCCCGCCGATTGCTGGACCGCCTTATAGGTGTTGTTCCCGGTGTTCAGGTTCGGGAAGATGAACACCGTTGCCTGCCCGGCCACCGAGGAGCCCGGCAACTTGGAGGCGCCGATGGAGGCGTCCACTGCGGCGTCGTACTGGATGGGTCCATCCACGGCCAGCCCGGGGTCGCGCTGCCGGACCAGATCGGTGGCGGCGCGGACCTCGTCGACGGATCCACCGGTGCCGGAGGCACCCGTCGAGTAGGAGAGCATCGCCACCCGCGGGTCGACCCCGAACTGCCGGGCCGTCCGGGCCGAGGCCACGGCGATGTCGGCCAGCTGGTTCGCATCCGGGTCGGGGTTGACCGCGCAATCGCCGTAGACCAGCACCCGGTCCTCCATGAGCATCAGGAAGACGGAGGAGACGATGTCGACCCCGGGCCGGGTCTTGATGAACTCCAGCGAGGGGCGGATGGTGTTGGCCGTGGTGTGGGCGGCTCCGGAGACCATCCCGTCCACCTGGCCCAGATGGACCATCATCGTGGCGAAATAGGAACGGTCCAGCAGGCGTTCACGGGCCGATTCAACCGTGACACCCCGGTGGGCGCGCAGCCGGGCGTATTCGGCGGCGAACCCCTCCAGCAGATCGCTGCGGGCGGGATCGGTGATGGGGATGCCGTCCAGGTCGATGCCGTGGGCCGCGGCCAGTTCGCGGACCTCGTGGGTATTGCCCAGGATGACGAGGTCACAGATCCCGCGACGGCTGATGATCTCCGCCGCCCGCAGGATCCGCAGGTCCTCGCCCTCGGGTAACACGATCCGCTTGCGCTCCGAGCGGGCGCGTTCCACGAGCTGGTGCAGGAACCGCAGCGGGGTCATGGTCTCCGGGGCCGGCAGGGAGAGCCGGGCGAGCAACTCGTCCTCGTCGACATCGCGGTACCAGGCACCCAGGGCGGCAGCGGTCTTGCGCGGCTGCCCCGCGGTCAACGCCCCCGAGACCTCCCAGACCCGGTGCGCCGTGGAATAGGTGTCCTCCTCGACGGTGAAGACCGGGAAGGGGGCGGCAGCCAACAACGGCAGGACCGAGTCTTCGATCGGCCGGGGGCCGGTCAGCAGCAGGCCGGCGGTGGTGGGGAAGCCGGGGGTCCTGGAGGTGGCCACGGCGGTGGCCATGACGTCGGAACGGTCCGCCGGGGCGATGACCAGCGAATCGTCGCGGTAGCGGTCGAGCAGGTAGCCCACGTTCATGGCCGCGACCAGGACATGGTCGATGTCACGGTCCAGTTCCGGGGCCCCGGCGACCAGGCGGGCCCCCAGCGCCGAACTGACCTCCCCGACCGTGGGCCGGACGATCTCCTCGATCTCGGGCAGGACATAGACCTTGCGGTGGCGCAGTCCGGGCCTGACGCATTCGCGGATCGCCTCCGCCAACCCGGGGTCGGCCCGATTGACGATCATCGACAGCAGTGAGACGTTCTCCTCGTAGAAGCCCTTCCGGGCCAGGTCCACGGCGTCGACGGCCTCGGTGACGGTGTGTTCCGCGGCGTTGATCACCCCCACCACATGGCAGCCCAGATGGTTGGCCAGTTGGGCGTTGAGCCCGAATTCCAGGGCGGCATCGTGATCGGTCAGATCGGTCCCCTCCACGATGACGACGTCGACGTCGCGGGCGATCCGGCTGTAGGTGTCCAGGGCCCGGGAGTGTATTTCGTCCAGGTTCCCGGCGACGATGAGTTCGCGGGCCTGCGCCCGGGTCATCGCGACCCCGACATGGGACTCGTCCAGATCGAACAGATCGCGGATCAACGCCGCCACGGGGTCGGTGTCGACCTCGGGGCCGTCGGTGATGGGACGGAAGAACCCGATCCGGTCGGCGTGGCGGTGCAGCAGGTCCGCCAGGCCCAGGGTGACCAGTGACTTTCCGCTGGCGGGGGTGGATGCACTGACATAGATGCCGCGGGCCATGGGTCTCCTTCGAAGGCGGTCGCTGTGCCTGACCCATCGTGCCACGTCGGACGCGGCACTGCCCACGACCCCGATCACATCCGGGTCGTGGGCAGTGCCGCATTTCCCGGCTCAGACCGCGGTGGACTCCGGTGCGGTGAGCTTGCCATCGCGCATGGTGGCGACGGCATCGGTCAACGGGACGAATTCGGTGTCGTGGGTGACCATGACGGTGGCGACCTGGAACTCATCGGTGACCTGGCGCAGCAGCCTCACGATGGAGTCGCTGCGGTCGTGGTCCAGTGCGGCGGTGGGTTCGTCGACCAGCAGCACCTTCGGATCTCCCATGAGCGCCCGGGCGATGTTCACGCGCTGGCGCTGGCCCCCGGAGAGCTGGTGCGGACGCTTGCCGGCGGCTTCGTCCAAACCGACGATCCCGAGCAGTTCGGCGGCCCGGATGCGGGCCTCCTTCACCGGTTTGCCGCGCAGGTGGTCCACGATGACCAGTTGTTCGATGGCGGTCAAGGAGGCCAAGAGGTTCGGCTGCTGGAAGACGATGCCGATCTTCTCGCGCCGCAGCGTGGTCAGGTCCTGGTCGGAGAGCCCGGTCGCTTCGGCCCCGTCGACGAAGACCCGTCCGGCGGTGGGACGGACCAGCGTGGCGGCAGTGGCCAGGAGGCTGGACTTCCCCGAACCCGAGGGGCCGACGAGGGAGACCATCTGGCCGGGGCGGACGGTGAGGTCGACGCCGTCCAGTGCCTTGACGGTGCCCTCGCCGTCCGGGTATTCGAGGGTGACATCGACCAGGCTCAGGGAGCCGGTGTTCGTGGTGGGGGTGGCGGTGGGCTGTTCGGTGGTGAGGGTCATGGAGCGTTTTCCTTCGGGCAAAGACGGTGGCGTGGTTCGGAAGGGCCGTGCCGGGACGGCCCGGGGCGTTAGTTGCCGCCCAGGGCGATCAGCGCATCGACCTTGGTGGTCCGCCGGACGGCCAGGGCCGATCCGGCCAGCCCCAGGGCGACGATCCCGAGAATGGGCAGCAACGTCGTGGTCGCGTCCACCAGGAAGGGGGCGGCCTGGGCGGCGAAGAAGCCGCCCGCTATCCCCACCGCGCCGCCCAGTGCGGCCCCGGCGACCAGGACGATGGCGGCCTGGGTGATGGCATCGCGCAGGATGTACCTGCCGGAGCCGCCCAGCGCCTTGAGCACCGCGATGTCGCGGGTCCGCTGGACGGTCCAGACGGTGAGGAAGGCGACGATGACCAGGGCGGAGATGCCGTACAGGAAGGCCTGCATCATCAGCAGCGAACCGTGCTCGCTCTGATAGGCACCCAGGGCCTGGAAGGCGCCGGTGCGGGTGGTGGTCACGGTATCGGCGGCGGAGTTCGCTGCCGCCTCGTCAACGGCGGCCCCGTCGTCGTAGGTGATCGCCGTGACGGTGCCGACCTGATCGGGGTTGGACAGATGGGCGATCTTGGTCCAGGTCGGCAGGGCGGTCCAGACGACGCTGGTGTGGGAGTACCACTGGTCCTCGACCACGGAGGCGACCCGGAGCTCGGTCCCGCCCAGGGTGACCCGGTCGCCGGTGGTCACCGAGAGGTCCTCGGCGGCGGTCCGGCTCAGGACCACGGTGTCGTCCTCCACGCTGGCCGGGGTCAGCTGGCCGCCGGGGTCGACGCCGAAGACGGCGACGTTGGTGGTTCCTCCCGCGGTGTCGGCGGAGCCGGACTGCAGCCGGGTCTGGCTGATGCCCAGCGGTTCGGCGTTCTTCACGCCGTCCACGCCCTTCCAGGTGTCGACCTGGGTTTCGGTGACTTCGCTTTCGGTGAAGGACGCCTTGGGTTCCGAGGTGCCGGGGGCGCCGAAGGCGATGCTGTCCACGGGGGCGGACGTGCCGCTTTCGTGGACGGATCCGAGTTTGGCGATGGACGACGTCGATTGGTCTCCCAGGCCGGCGGTCAGGCCCGAGAGCATGACCAGCAGCAAGGTGATCAGGGCGACGACGCCGCCCATCAGGGCGAAGCGGCCCTTGGCGAAACTGATGTCACGGATGGCGAGGAACAAGGTGTACTACTTTCGGGGTCGTGGTGGCCGGATGGCCTATGTATCCACTCTCCCGTCGAGCGTCCTTCGTTCCATCAACCGATCGGTTGATCCTGTCTCACCCCTGGATTTCGGCGGTCTCCAACTCGATCCTGCGCCGTCCCTCCGGCCCGACGAAGCGGTAGGCGATCAGCAGCATGAGGGTCCAGACGGCGCCGACCACCAGCGCAGTCCGTCCGGCTTCGCTGAAGCCCAGGATGAACACGATGAAGACCATGAAGGCCAACCCCAGGTAGCTCAGCACGGGCCAGAACGGCAGGACGTAGTTCCCTGCCGGCTGGCCGGTGGCCCGCAGTTCCAGGCGCATCCGGTGGTGGGCCAGCAGGATGGTTCCCCAGGTGAAGACGGTGGCGAACGTGGCGATGGAGGCGACGATGAGGAAAAGCTGGTCGGGGATCCAGAAGTAGAGTCCCAGACCGATCAGTAGGCACACCGAGATCAGGGCCACCGGCCAGAGCGGGATCCCGTTGCGGGAGAGCCGCCCGAAGGAAGCCGGCGCATTGCCCTGTTCGGCCAGCCCGAACATGGTGCGGGTGGCTGCGTAGAAGATGGAGTTCATGGCGGACAACGCGGCGGTGAGGACGACGGCGTTGATGATGTGTTCCGCGGCCGGGATGCCGAGGCCGGCGAAGACCTGCACGAAGGGGCTGCCCTCGGAGCCGATCTCGTTCCAGGGGAACAGGCAGAGCATCACCCCGATGGAGAGCACGTAGAAGAGCAGGATGCGCATCGGGACGGTGTTCACGGCCTTCGGGATGGCCTGGGCCGGGTCCCCGGTCTCCCCGGCGGTCATGCCCAGGGTTTCGATGCCGCCGAAGGAGAAGACCACGATGCCCAGGCTCATGACGATGCCCCAGACACCGAAGGGGGCGAACCCACCGTGGTCGAAGAGGTTGTGCAGGCCCGGCTGGTAGCCGCCGACCTGGACGGCGAAGATGATGAGGTAGAGGCCGCCGACGATCATGGAGATGATGGTGACGATCTTGACCAGCGTGAACCAGAATTCCAGCTCCCCGAACACGCTGACCCGCAACAGGTTCAATCCGCCGATGAGCAGCATGGCGGCCAGCATCCAGATCCAGCCCGGGGCGTCCGGGTACCACATGCCCATGTATTGGCCCACGGCGGTCATGTCGGCGATCGCGACGACGACCATCTCGAAGGCGAAGGTCCACCCCACCAGGAAACCTGACAGCGGGCTGATGTACCGGTTGGCGTATTGCGCGAAGGAACCGGCCACCGGGTGGCGGACCGCCATCTCGCCCAGGGCACGCATCACCGTGAAGACCACGCAGCCGGCGATGATGTAGGCCACCAGCACCGCGGGCCCGGCCGCCTGGATGGTTTCGGCGGACCCGTAGAACAGGCCGGTACCGATCGCCGAACCGAGGGCGATGAAACGGATATGCCGGAGGGAGAGCTTCCGCTCGAGGGAGGGCCCCGACGTCGTCGGCGGGGTGGAAGTCCGTGATTCTTGCATGGTCCTACCTGGGGTAGCGGCTAAGGGAAGGCGGTCCACGGTGTCGGCGAACCGCATTAACTGTGGCACAGGATGTGCGTCTGAACACAATGCATGGGTGACAACCGTCTCCCGTGGTGGGATCCTGAGGGCATGATCGTTGCCTTCTCTGTTTCCACCAACATGCCGAACACCGACGGGTCGGTCCACGAAGCCGTGGCCGCTGCCGTGCAGGTCGTCAGGGAATCCGGCCTGCCGAACAACACGTCCTCGATGTTCACCGAGATCGAAGGGGAATGGGATGAGGTGATGGATGTGGTCAAGCGGGCCACGGAGGCGGTCGCCGCCTACGGCAACCGGGTCTCGCTGGTCCTCAAGGCCGATATCCGCCCCGGCCATACCGGTGAGCTGACCGGGAAGATCGACCGCCTGCAGAAGGCGTTGGAACGCAGCGACAGCTGATCGGGGGCCGTGGCGGTCCTCGGCGGTGACCCCAGTACGCTGGTGGGGTGCGAATCAACGACTACACCATCCGGAAGGCCACGACCGAGGACATTGCCGGCACCCTGGCCATGAAACTCGCCGCCTGGCGGGAAACCTATGCCGACCAGCGCCCCGAGTCGTTCTTCGAGGCCGAGGAGGCCCGCCGCGAGGCCCAGATCGACTGGTGGACCCGCGGACTGGCGGCCGGGGCCGACCTGTGGATCGCCACCGCCCCGGATGGGCGGGTCGTCGGTTGTGCCGGCGGTGCCCCCGTCCATGACGAGGATGCCCCGACCGGTGCCGTGGCGGAACTGCAGATGCTCTATGTGCTCGCCGAGGCCCACGGGACCGGACTCGGGGCCGGATTGATGCGGGCGACGATCGGGAACCTGCCGGCAGTGGTGTGGATCCTCGAACACAATCCGCGCGCCCAGGCCTTCTACCGCAAGCACGGGTTCGACTTCGACGGCGCCCGTGAGCTGCTCGCCGATGAGTGGGCGGGCCTGGATGAAGTGCGGATGGTCAGGCCGGGTCCCCGTGGCTAAATCCCGCTCCCGCGGAAATTCGTCGGGCAAGACCCGTCCCCGGAAGACGACGGCCGGTCCAGCAGAGAGGCGGGACCCCCAACCGGGGGACTATCCGATCGATACGGGGACGGCGACCCTTGAACGAGACCCCTATGACGACGGCGGCTGGATCCTGAAGGTCAACGGGGTGCCGTCCTCGCATGTCGATGTCGGGGATCCGTTGCGTCTGGATTTCGAATACATGCGCTGGATGGCCGCCCTGGTGGGCGCCCGCTACCCGCAGGAGCGCGACGGCGGTGGGCCGCGGTTGCGGGCCCTGCATCTGGGCGGCGGGGCGTGTTCGATGGCCCGGTGGATCGCTGCCGCCTACCCGGAGGCCCGCCAGGTGGTCGTTGAACTCGACGGACGCCTCGCCGAGTTGGTGCGCGGGTGGTTCGACCTGCCGCGGGCGCCGAAACTGCGCCTGCGGGTGGGGGAGGCGGGCGAGGTCCTGCGCTCGCTGACCGATGACACCCGGGATCTGCTCATCCGTGACGTCTTCGCCGGGGATAAGACCCCTGCGGACCTGACCACCGTGGGCTTCACCCGCGAGGCGGCCCGCGTCCTGGCCGGGGAGGGGCTGTACATCGTGAACTGCGGGGACACCCCGAAATTAGAGACGGCACGCCGGGAGGCCGCCACCATCGGTGCCGTCTTCGCCCACACGGCGATCGTGGCCGACCCGGCGATGCTCAAGGGCCGTCGCTACGGAAACATGGTCATTGCCGGCTCCAACGCCCCCATCCCGGCGGGACCAGGGATGTTGCGCGAGCTGCTCGGCGGTGCAGTGCCCGCCCAGTATTGGGAAGACGCCCGCGTCCGTTCCTTCGCCGGGACCTCGGCGGTCATCGACGATGGACCGGGAACCCCCGGCTAGAAGGCCTGGAAGTCGCCCGTGCGCACATATTCGAGGTAGAGCTCCAGCACCCGGGCCGCGGAACGGCTCATCGGGTGCGGAGGATCCGCCAACGGCCGGAAAGCCACTTCGGTGACCTCGGACTCCTCGGCCCGGACCCGCCCGTGGGCCCCGCGCCAGAGGAAGCACAAGCCGAAGGCATGCAGCCGGTCGCCGTTGGGATAGAGCAGCTCGTGGTATTCGGGATCCGATAATGACGCGAACGGGACCAGCTCCGCCGGTGGGGCGACGAGCCCGGTCTCCTCGGCCAGTTCCGCACAGGCGGCGGCCCGGAAGCCCTGGCCGGGTTCGGCGGCCCCTCCGGGGAACTCCCATTGCCCGGTATCGACCCGGCGCTGGAACAGGGCCCTGCCCTCGTCGTCCAGGGCGATCACCTGGGCGCCGGGCACCAGCAGCAGGCGCGAACCCACGTCCTGACGCAGCTGCCATACATACGAGCCTTCATGTGCCATCCGGTCAGCCTAGACCCTGCCGGCGCGGTGGGCCCGGGGACGCTAGATGCCGATGGCCTGATCGATGACGCCGATCCCGAAGAACACCACGAACGCCGCGGCCACGGCCCACATCAGGGGATGGATCTCCTTGGCCCGACCCTGCACGGCCCGGATGAAGACGTAGGCGACGAAACCGGCACCGATGCCGTTGGCGATGGAATAGGTGAAGGGCATCAGGACGAAGGTCAGGAAGGCCGGCAGCGCCACCCCCCAATCGGTCCAGTCGATCCTGGTGATCTGGGTGATCATCATGAACCCGACCACCACCAACGCCGGGGCCACGGCCTCGAAGGGCACCAGGTGGATCAGCGGGGTCAGGAACATCGCGGCGATGAACAACAGCCCGGTGACGATCGAGGCCAGGCCGGTGCGCGCCCCCTCGCCGATGCCGGCCCCGGATTCGACGAAGATCTGGCTCGACGAGGAGGAGGCGCCGCCGCCGGCGATGGCCCCGAGCGAATCGACCAGCAGCACGCGGTCGACGTCATGGATGTTTCCGTCCTCGTCGACGTTCCCGGCCTCGTTGGCCAGCCCGACCATGGTGCCCATGGCGTCGAAGAAGATCGAGAGCAGGATGACGAAGGCCAGCAGCAGCGCCGAGGTGGCGCCCAGATGCTGGAACGGTCCGACCACGTTGGCCTGGCCGATCAGGCTCAGGTCGGGGGCCTGCCAGTCGGGGGTGGACGGGACCACGAGCGACCAGCCCTGCGGGTTGGAGGTGGTGCCGTCGAAGGACGGGCCGATGTGGAAGACGGCTTCGAGGAGGTTGGCCAGTGCCGAGGCGGCGACAATGCCGATGAGGATCGCCCCCTTGACCTTGCGGACCACCAGGGCCATGGTCAGCAACAGGCCCACCACGAAGACCAGGGTGGGCCAGCCGATGAGTTCGCCGTCGAATCCGAGTCCGACCGGCACCGTGGTCCCGGCCTCGTCGGGGATGCGCCGCACGAAGCCGGCATTGACCAGGCCGATGAGGGCGATGAACATGCCGATGCCCACCACGATGGCGGTCTTCAGGCTCGGGGGCACGGCGTTGAACACCGCGGTCCGGAAGCCGGTGAGAACCAGTACCAGCATGGTGGTGCCGGAGATGACGACCAACCCCATGACGTCCGGCCAGGTCAGGCCGGGGTTCGTCGCGACGGTCACGGCGACGAAGGCGTTCACTCCCAGCCCGGTGGCCAGGGCGAAGGGGTGTTTGGCCCAGGCCCCCATGAGGATCGTCAGGATGCCGGCGACCAGGGCGGTGGCTGCGGCGACGCGGGCCGAACCGAGCTCGGCTCCGGTGGAATCGGCACCGCTGAGGATCAGCGGGTTGAGCACCACGATGTAACTCATGGCGAAGAAGGTCGCCAGCCCGCCGCGGATCTCCCGGGAGTAGTTGGAACCACGTTCAGTGATCTTGAAATATCGATCGAGGGTGCCGAGCCCGTTTTTAGCCATGGGCAGAATCCTAATGTGCCTAGTGGGGCTCAAACGACTTGGAAGTAGGTAGTGTGAGGAAGTGAACCACCCCGGTGGTTTCATAGCCGGAAGAAGCATAGGCCGACTGCCAAGGAGTGACCGTCATGAGTGAGGCAAACGTTCCACAGGAGGCCGCGATGTCGGCGGAGGGCATCGTCGTCGGCGTCGACGGTTCGGACCCGGCGCTATGTGCCCTGGACTGGGCGGCCGTCGAGGCTCGACGGCGCGGGGTGCCGTTGAATGTCGTCACCTGTTACACGATCCCGGTCTTCGCCGCGTCCAGCATGGATGCCGGGTACGCGACCCTGGATGACCAGGTCATCCGGGATGGCGCCCAGGAGGTGCTGGACGCCGCCCGGGAGCGTATCGGTGAAACGGAGGTGGACGTCCGCCTGCGCATCGAATCGGGCGACCCCTCGGGCGTGCTGATGGAACTCAGTGAAGAGGCCGACCTCATCGTGGTCGGGACCCGCGGCCGCGGCGGTTTCGTGGGCCGGCTCCTCGGATCGGTCAGTAGTGCCCTGCCCGCCCACTCCAAATGTCCCACCGTCGTCGTGCCGGTCTGCACCGCCGAACGTTCGGAAGCCGACCCGGAGATCCGCGACGTCGTCGTCGTGGGCATCGACGGTTCGGATCGGGCCCGGCGGGCCGTCCTGGTGGCGGCGGAGCAGGCCATGCTGCGGGCGGTACCGCTGCGGGTGGTGTGTGCACTGCCTCCCGTGAGCGGATCGCTGGCCTGGATGCCGGCCACCGTCGACCAGGAGGCACTGACCCTGGATGTACGCCGCCAACTCAAGGTCGGCGTCCGTTGGCTGACCAGCCACTTCCCTGAGCTGGTCATCGAAACCGAGGTGATCCAAGGAGCCCCGATCGAGGTGCTCATCGAGGAGTCCTCGAGGGCCGAGCTGCTGGTGACTGGTTCACGCGGCCGGGGCGGGTTCGCCGGCATGCTGCTGGGCTCCACCTCGCAGGGCGTCCTCCACCACTCCAAGGGCCCGGTGCTGGTGGTCCCCGATTCCCCGGATCCCCGCTTGGAGGACCGCGCCGACTTCGATACCGACGACGTGGACTGAGCCGGCGGCAACCAATTCGCCCTCCACTGGAAAGGCCCCCGTCCCACCATGGTGGGACGGGGGCCTTTTCCGGCCTTGCGGCGCTGGATCAGTAGCGCACGCCGTAGGAGTAGATGTTGTTGACCCAGCTCAGCGGGGTGGTCGAGATCCCGGCTGAGGGGTTCCGGGCATGGACGACCTGTCCTCCACCGAGGTAGATGGCGACGTGGTAGAACGACGCGCCGCCGTTGCTGGTGGAGAACACCAGGTCACCGCGCTTGAGCTGGCTCAGCGGAACCTTCGTGCCCCCGGCGAAATACTGCTGCGATGAAGTCCGTGGCAGTGAGATGCCGCTCTTGGCGAAGGCCCGCTGCGCGAAACTCGAGCAGTCGTAGGAGTTGGGTCCGTTGGCGCCGAAGACGTAGCCCTTGCTGTTATCGGAGGCGGTCCCCAGAGCCCAGGCGATGGCCGATTCCTTGGACGAGCCGGAGGAGGACTGTGCGGCCTCGGCGGCTGCCTTCTCCTTGGCCCGCTTCGCTGCCGCGGCCTTCTCCCTGGCCTTCTTGTCCGCGGCGGCCTTTTGCTGCGCCCGCCGGTCTGCTGCGGCTTGCGCTCGTTGTTCGGCGGCCTTCTTATCCGCTGCGGCTTGCGCTCGTCGTTCCGCTGCCGCGGTGGCCTTCTTGTTTGCGGCGGCCTGCGCCGCCTCGGACCGGGCCTTCTTGGCTGCCGCCTGCTCTTGGGCCCGCTTGTGCGCGGCGGCCTTCTTCTGTGCTGTCGTGGGCCCGGAATTCGAGGCGGCAGGAGCTGCCGGCTTGGGCTCCGAGGTCTGGGTGTTGGCTGGCTCCCGGGGGGCGGCCTTCACCGGGGAGGGGGTCGAAGCGGCGACCGGTTTCGGATCCGTGGCCGGGGCCTGGGCGGCCACCGGGGCCTGGCTGGGCTTCGTGGTCTTGGTCTGGGGGGCCGGGGCCAGTGACGTGTTGCCGGTGGCCTCGTCCGGTACTGCCTCCGGGGCAGCGGCGAGGGCCTGTGGCTCTTCGGCCGGCTCCTGTGCCGCCGGTTCCGCCGGTGCTGTGGCCAGTTCGGTCTGGAGGGCCTCTTCGCGTTGGGCATCCTCCATCGCGGTGATGCGTTTGGCTTCGTCGGCGCGTTCGGTATCGCGGAGGTAGGCGAGCTGGTCGATGAGTTCGCTGCGGAGCTTCTTCTGCTCGGTGACGCGGTCCGCGTAGGCCGTGCGGGTGCGCTCGGCCGCCTGGAGGGCGGTCTCGTTCGCGTCGGCAGCCTCGGTGGCTGCCGTCTCGGCTGCGTCGGCGTAGTTCTGCCAGTCGGCCCACAAGGACGCGGCCTGCTGGGCTGTGGTGAGCGTATTCGAACGGTTGGTGGCCAGCGTGTTCATCGTCGCGGCCTTATACAACACATCGTTGTGCTCTGAATCGTTCACCAGGGAGGTGATGCCGGGGTTGACCCCGCCGTTGCGGTAGAGGTCGCTGGCCAGTTGCCCGACCTGCTTCTTCACCGAGTCGTAGTACTTGGTGGCCTTGGCTGCTTCCGTGCTGGCCGCAGCAGCTGCCTCGTTGCGCTTGGCCAGGGTCTGGGAGGTGGTCTCGTAGGCGTCCTGGTCGTTGGCCGCGGAGGCCTCGGCGTCGGTCAGCTCCCGGGTCGAATCCCCGATGAGGTCCTCGATGTCGGAGACCATGGCCTTCAAGGCCGCGGGGTCCTTCTTGGCGGCGGTGACCTCGGCCTTGGAGGGAAGGGTGCGGTCCGTGGGGACGGACGCGGCGAACGTGTTACCGAAGGCGGAGCTGTTGATGGTCGTGTCGACCGGTGCAGCGGTCGCTGCACCTCCGGTCATCAGGGTTCCCCCGATCAAGGCGACCGTGCACGTGGCTACGCCCAGAAATTGGCCCTTGGCCATATCGAATCCTCACTGCGAGTGGTGAACCGAACCGAGCGTCCAACGCGGCCCGCCAGGGCGTGCGTCAGGTCACGGTTAGGTTACTGCTTCACCCGAGACTAGAGGAGAATAGGTAACAGTGGCAACACGAGTCACGTCTTCATCATAAATAACATCCGTGTCATTTCGTTGCATATTCCTCGGCGTTGCGCAAACTTTCGACCGGCCGAGAGGGGGTCCCGGCTCGTGAGGAGGTCTCGATCAGCCCCAGCCCCAATGGTGGAGCGCTTCGTCGTCGATGCCGAAATGATGCGCGATCTCGTGCACCATCGTGATCTGGACCTCGGCGATGACCTCTTCGCGGGACGAGCACGCCGCCAAGGTGTCCTGCTGGAAGATGATGATCCTGTCGGGCAGGGCGCCGGCGCCCCAGCCGTCGTCGCGCTCGGTGAGGGGGATGCCGTCATAAAGTCCCAGCAGCGAGGTCTCCGGGTCCTCGTCCGGCAGCGGGATGTACTTGTCCTCGATGAAAACGACCACGTTGTCCATCATGGCCAGCAGGCGTTCGGGGATGTTGTCCAGTGCCTCGGAGGCGGCGTTCTCGAAATCTTCATCCGACATGCTGTAGGCCATGAGGCGACTCTATCCACTGCGCCGTTCCGGCGGTGAAGGCACGGTTTTGCGCGGGGCGAAAGGTGCCTTATAGTTGATGACGTCGCTGAAGGACTCTTATGTTCGACAGTCGTCCGGCCCCCATCGTCTAGCGGCCTAGGACACCGCCCTTTCACGGCGGCGGCACGGGTTCGAATCCCGTTGGGGGTACGAGCAGGTCCTGATTTCACCAGTATGAAATCATCTGGTATTATTTAGGACTTGTGAAGCGAGGGTAAAACCTTGTGAAACTAGGCCCTGTAGCGCAGCTGGTTAGCGCGCCGCCCTGTCACGGCGGAGGTCGCGGGTTCAAGTCCCGTCAGGGTCGCTTTGATTTTCCTTGTGAGGGAAGATCACGGTGATCATCGCCTAGATGATGCCAGGCTCTGTAGCTCAGTTGGTAGAGCGTTCGACTGAAAATCGAAAGGTCACCGGATCGACGCCGGTCGGAGCCACCAGCTAGAACCCCTCGGGTATCCCGGGGGGTTTTCTGCATCCGTGGTCCTTTCCCACTGACGGTAGGCTGGAGGCGGGTCCGTGCGCTTCGAACGAAAGGCCGTCACCGATGAACCAGCCCGAGCACACCGCCGCGCACCCGGCGACCGCGGGAACGACGACGATCACCGATGCCGCGGCGGCCAAGGTCGCGGCGGGTGCCGCCCGCACCGTCGCCGGCGTTCATTCACTCGGGGTTGGTTCCAACCGGGCCCTGGGGGCGCTCCGTGGTGCCGTGGGTGCCGGGGATGTAGCACAGGGCGTCACCGCGGAAGTCGGTCAGGCCGAGGTGGCCGTGGACATCACGCTGACGGCCGAACACGGCCGTCCACTGCAACGGATCGCCGAGGACGTGAGGGCGGCGGTCTATGCGGCCGTCGACGAGCTGACCGGGTTGCACGTGATTGAAGTGAACATCGAAATCGCCGATGTCTGCGCCCCCGAAGTCCCCGAGCAGGCGGTCCCCGGGCCCGTCGTGCCGGAAATGCCCTCGAGGGCGCCCACCACCGGCTCCGCCTCGATCGTCGACCCCGACACCCCCGGAAGGATGGAGCAGCCATGAACCCCACAGCGCTCGGACTCGCCGTCGCCGCCGTGCTCGGCTGGGCGGCCCTGACCCACGGCTTCGGGGGATTCCTGCTGATGGCCGTCTTCCTGGCTGTCGGCATGCTGGTCGGACGGTTCCTGGATGGCCGTCTTGATATGCGTCGGGTCCGTGACGCCCTGACCGGACGGCGTTCCTCATCGTGAGCGCCGAGACCACCGGCCCCGGGCGGCGCCCCCGGGCCGGACACACCCGGATCAGTACGCAGGCCCTGACCAGTTCCGCCCGGATCATCGCCTCCGAGGTCTTCGACGTGCAGCCGGGAAGCATCAGGGTCTCGCTCAATGACGAATTCGGTGCCTTGGCCCTGCGACTGAGCCTGCCCTTGCCCATTGCCCCGTTGGCCTATGACCGGCCCGCGGGCCTGGACGCCTCCGAATCGGTGATGGGCCGGGCCCGTGATGCCCGGTCCACGGTGCGCGACCGGTTCGTGGAGCTCACCGGCTCCCATGTCAGCCGCGTCGACGTCCGGGTCACCGGCGTCGTCCTGCGCAGAAGGAGGACGTCATGAACGACGACGAACGCCGCAAGCTCCAGTCCCACGAACTGCATAGCGCCCGATCGACCGCTTCCATCATCGCCGCGGTGCTGGTCACCGCGATCTGCCTCTACTTCATGTTCGAGGCGGCGATGAAGTCGCTGGGCCAGGAGGTGTGGATCCGTTCCCCGGGCGAATGGGGTGACTGGCTTACCCGCCTGCCGGAGTCGGCCAACTCCCTGGTGCTCGCTGCCGGTTCGCTGGTGGTGCTGGCCCTGGGATTGTTCTTCCTGCTCCACGGGGTGCTGCCTGGCCGCAGGGCCCGGCACGCGATCCCCAACGAGCGGGCGATCGTGGTCATCGACGACGGCGTGCTCGCCTCCACCCTGGCCCGTCGGGCCCGCACCGAAGCCGGGGTGGCCCCCGAACAGGTCGTGGTGATCGTCAGCCGCAACCACGTCGACGTCCAACTGCGCCCGACCTCCGGCATCGGCATCGACGCCGAGGCGGTCCACGCTGCCGTCCGCGATGAACTGGAGGCCAACCGGATCGACCCGTTCCCCGACGTCAGGATCCAGGTCGCCGAGACGGGGGTGGTCGGACAATGAACCGGACCCCGCGCGCGACCAACCGCATCGTGCTCACCTTCCTGGGCCTGCTCATGACCGGGGTGGGCCTCCACGGGCTGCTCCTGGCAGGCTTCCCCGGCTACGCCTCGGGCTGGCGTGGCCTCGCCGACGAGCTGCGCACCGGCTTCATGCAATTACTGGACAACACCACGCTGGAGGGCCAGCGTGATTCCTGGTTGTGGATCGTGGTCTCGGTGGTGATGATCGCCCTGATCCTGTTGATGATCTGGTGGGCCGCCGTCCAGGGGCAGGGCAAGACCGGGATCTTCGCCCGCGAATACCGTGAGGAAGGGACCCGTGGGGTGGTTGAACTCGCCGCTGCCGTTCCCGAACAAGCCTTCAAGGCCTCCCTGGCGGGACGCCCGGACCTGGTGTCGATATCGGTGACCTCCTGGTCCTCGCCACGGTCCAGCGCCGGGCTGCGGATCAAGGTCCAGCCCCGGCTCGGGGCTGCGCCCTACCGGATTGCCGAGGACCTCTCGGCGCTCGCCGTTGACCTGGACCAGGTGCTCGGCGCCAGTGGCCCGGTGGTCATCCACCTGGCCACCGGCGCCCGCACCCGCATGTCACGGGCCGAAAGGGTGCGCTGACCTACTGTTCGGGCACCAGCCACAGCGCGGCATCGGGTTTGAGCAGGCCGTCGTCGGTGCACACTTCCGGAGCGCTGGCGGCCAGCACCGACATCCCCGCGGGGACCTCCACCGGCTTGGTGCCCAGGTTGGCCAGCACCTGCAAGGTGCCGTTGGTGTAGGAGAGCACTCCCTCGGACGGGGCATTGGCCGGCGCCCAGTCCAGCTGACCGCGGCCCAGTTCCCGCTCGGCACGGTGGGAGAGCAACGACCGATACAACTCGAAGGCCGAGCCTTCGACGCCCACCTGCTGGTCTGCCGCGTAGCGGGTGTAGCTTTCGGGCTGCGGCAGCCACGGTTCGGCGGCGCCGGATTCCTGCGTGCCGGCATCGTGGTTGACGGGGGAGAAACCCAGCCCCTCTTCACCGGCGGCCCACGGCATGGGGATGCGGCACCCGTCACGGCCCCGTTCGGCCCCCTCGGTGCGGAAGAAGCTGGGGTCCTGGCGCAGCTGATCGGGCAGCGTGGTGTGTTCGGGCAACGTCAACTCATCGCCCTGGTAGATGTAGGCGGAACCGGGCAGCGCGAACATGATCAGGGCCGCGGCCCGTCCGCGGGCGGCGCCCAGGGCCTCGTCGGGCTGTTCATCCTGGGCGGCGATGCCCTTGGGGAACGAGGTCGGGTCGGTCAGGCCGAAGCGTGAGCAGTGCCGGACCGTATCGTGGTTGGACAGCACCCAGGTCGGCGGTGCGGCCACGACGGCGGCCTCGGCCAGGGTCTCGGTCACGTTCTCCACGATGTTCCGGGCATTCCAGCCGGCCAGCAGGAAGCCGAAGTTGAAGGCCTGCTGCATTTCACCTGCGCGGACGTAGCGGAAGATCCGCTCCATCGGCTCGACCCAGGCTTCCGCGACCATCATGCGGTCGCCGTCGTACTCCGCGAGCACCGCGTTCCACTCCTCGTAGATCGCATGGACGCCCTCCTGATCGAAATACGGTGGGGTGGCGCTGGCTGCGGCCTCCTCGTTGCCCTGGACCATGCTGACCTTCTCCGACCAATCCGGCAGGCCCTCGGCCTTGACCATGCCGTGGGCGACATCAACCCGGAAGCCGTCCACCCCGCGGTCCAGCCAGAAACGCAGGACGGAGCGCATCTCGGCGTGGACCTCTTCGTTCTCCCAGTTCAAATCGGGCTGCTTGGTATCGAAAAGGTGCAGATACCACTGCCCCGGGCTGCCGTCGGCGTTGGTAGTGCGGGTCCAAGCCGGTCCGCCGAATAATGACTGCCAGTTATTGGGCTCCACGTCGCCTGCGGGGCCCTGGCCATCGCGGAAGATATAGCGGTCGCGTTCGGGGGAGCCGGGGGCCGCGGCGAGTGCCTGGCCGAACCAGACATGCTCGTCCGAGGTGTGGTTGGGCACCAGGTCCACGATGATGCGGATGTCTTCGGCGTGGGCCCGGGCCAGCATGTCGTCGAAGTCCTCCAGCGTGCCGAACAAGGGGTCCACCTGACGGTAGTCGGCGACGTCGTAGCCGGCATCGGCCTGCGGGGACTTGTAGAAGGGGGAGAGCCAGACGGCGTTCACCCCCAGCTTCTTCAGGTACCCGATCTTGGAGGCCACTCCACGCAGATCGCCCATGCCGTTCGCGTCGGCATCGGCGAAGGAACGCGGATACACCTGGTAGATGACCGCATCCTGCCACCAGGGGGTGTGCTGGGCGTGCTTGGACATGGAACTCCTCAGGGGGTCTTTGCCGGGATCCGGACAGTGGGTATCAGAGACGAATGAATCGTCTCCAGCCTAATGCAGGCCCGGGGGCCGGCAGGTGCCCCGGACCGACGCGGGGCCCCGTTCGGGGACGGGTCTAGAGCAGATGCACCGGCCGCGTGAAGAGCATTGCCTGGATCCTGTCCTCGATCTGGTCCAGAACCGCGCTGGAACCCATGGGGACCAGGAGCATGCTGTGCTCGTCGGGCTGTGCCAGCCGGTATTGACCGCGCCGTCCCGCGTGGACGTAGGTCAGGGACTCCAGGCTGCCGTCCTGGCCGACGCCGTCGAAACTCCAAATCATCCACGGTTCCGTCCACGCGTCCCGGAACGCTTCGTTGGCAGCGTCCGGGGCGGGAGGTGGGGCGTTGCGCATGACCTTCGCGTCGAGGATGTCCATGCCCATGGAGTCGGGTTCCAGGGCCAGATTCCAGGCCGGGCCGATACCCAGCCAGCGCAGGATGTGCGTACTGAGATCCGGCAGGGGCACCAGCTCTACGTTGAAAAGCTCGTCGTCAGGCCGCTGCTGAGCTGGATCGAATTGACCGTCGTTCTAGGCGGAGCCGGCAATGACCAGCGCCATCTCGTCGTTGGCCCAGATCTGCAGTAGTTCCTGGCGGCCATCATGGAGCGCCGAGACCCGGAACGTGAAGGGCGAATCACGCATCAAGGCGTTGACCGCCTGTCCGCGTCTGGTCAGCTTGTTGCCGTCGACCAGGGCAGCAGCCTCCAGCTCTTTGACCTCGGCGGCGTGGATGAAGCGCTGGAGGAGACCGATGACTGGATCCTGCCCGCGGCCCGACAGGAACTCGATCGATTTTCCGTTGAGCCATGACCCCTCGTAGTGGAAAGGCTGGTGTGAGGCCACGGCGGTCAGGTCCGGCAGAGGGGTTCCGTAGCTGGTTGCCGTGGCCGCATCGGGGACGAAGGTACTCATACGGCGGCCTCCATCGCCGTGGTCGACCGGGCGATCTGCTCGAAGATCTCGGAGAAGGCGGGCCAATCGGAGACGGCACACGTCGTGGTGACCTGGAGTGCGAGCCCGTTTTGGATGGTGAGGAAGTCGCAGGCCCGAACCCGCAGCCGGTCGTCAGGGGATTGGTGCGTGTAGTGGATCACCCGGCCGGGGACGTCCCATAGGCGGACGTCGACGATGAAGGAATTCACCAGGTGGTCCGTGAGGCCATCGATGGCCCGTACTGCGAGCTTATCCAACGTGTCGTCGAACGGGGCCACGGTTACTACGAGGTTCGGTGCGAACCGTCCGGCCGGGCCAGGCAGGTAGGCCAGGAGCTCGGTTCCCTCCCGGACCGATCCGCTGACCCATGCCGCAGGGATCCTGAATGAAGCTCTACCGGTTCGACCGGTGATCGGCTGATCGGATGTCATGATTCCGTCATGTCCTGATCTTGGCGATCCTTCCATGGCGGCACGAAAGCGTTCTGGCGCCCGGAAGCGTACAGCCGGCACGCCCTGACATTGCGGAGGCGACGACGGCGCAGGCTACTGTCGGCAGGCATTGCCTCAAAGGCAGCAATCTCTTCATCCGTGAAGGGGATGGCGCGCGATTCATCCTCCCGTCGACGTTCCCAATCGCGGTTCCAGCGGGGGGTCGCCCGGAGCGGCCACCAGAGGAACGACACGATTCCTGCCAGCCACGGGCCCCAAAAAATCGGGAGGGTCCACCACAGCTGGCGCATGCGCTCGTCATTGGCCGCTTCGAAATAAATGGTCGGCAACATCATCGTCAGGGCAGTAGCGAAGCACAACAACATATAGGGCCACTTATGCCTGGTCTGGAACCACGTCAGCGGAACGTTGATGACGCCGGGAGCCAATACCCACGATCGCCAGTTTCCATGCAGTGCCTTCAGTGCCGGGTATGCCAGGCCGAAGATGATCAACAGGATCATCACGGTGCCGATGATCAGATTGGGGGTATAGATGAAGTTGAGCCAGACTTCTGCCGGGTCGGTGGTTACTTCCATGATTATGCTGTCTCCTCGGACAAATCCCCGTGACACGTTTCAGCGGCTCCTCCGGGCGTCGGGAGCCCACGGAGGATTTCCGCGCAGCGCTCGATGTCAGCCAGTTGCTTTGCCCGCTTCTTCGACGGCTCCTTGGCCTGCACGATGGCCACTTCCTCTTCCATCCAGGGATTGGTTTCTCGGGTGCCACCGGCCTGGCCCCAGGAGCGGTACCACCGCGGGCTCAGCCACAGGGGCCACCAGGCAAAGGAGAGGATGACGAACGCCCAGGGAGCGAAGAATAGATCCCACACGGTTTGGCGGGCCCGTTCCCATCCCAAGACTTCCGCGGGGAGGGAGAGCAGCGCGATCCCCAACGATACGGAGGCGGCAGCAAACATGAAGGGCCAGGCGTTGCGCGAGGATATCTGGAAGGGGATGCTCGGAGCCAACACCCAGCTGCGCCATCTACCGTTTAACGCCTTGCGGGCGACCTGGGTCGGAATCCACCACAGTGCCAGCACGACGAGCACGAAAACCCAAAAAGCCGGCCAAAAGAGCAAATGCCAGTTGGCGTCTTCAATCATTCAAGGATCCTATCGTTTTGGGCCCCGTCAGGGCAGGACGGGGTCTCGTTGGAACACCATGGCCTGGAGGCGGTCCTCGATTTGGTCGAAGACATAGGTCGAACCAGTGGGGATCAGCATGACCGACTCGCTTTCCTGCTGGGCCAAGCGGTGCTGGCCCCGACGACCGGCCGTCAGGTAGGTCAAGGGGTCCAGATCGCCGGCCGGGCAACTGCCCTCGAGACTCCAGAGCATCCACTTCTCCCGCCACGCATCCTGGAGTACATCGTTGGCATCGTCCGGGACAGCCGAGGACCCGTTCATTTGGTCTTCTATCGCGGTCATGGGGATTTCAACGGGGAGGAGGTCGAAGTTCCATGCCGGAGCGAGGCCCACCCACTTGGCCATCAGCGTCGAGAGATCCAGCAGGGGGACCACACGGATGTTGACGTGGGCCGGGGTCGGCTGTTCAACGAATTCCGGGTTGCCGGCGGCATGATACCCAGGCTGGGTGATGATGAGGGCCATCTGCTCCGAGGCCCAGCATTGGAACAGGTACTCGTGATTCTCGATGAGCCCGGAGAGACGGAAGGAAGCCTCGGCTTCATTCATGACCGCGACGAGAAGCTGCCCACCGGAGGTGAGTTCGTTTCCCGAGACCAGCTCTGCCTCCCGCAGCTCTTCCAGCTGGGACCGCTGGAGCCTCTGCTGCAAGCGGCCGGGACGATAACCGCCCACCATCTTCATCAGAAGCTCGACGGCACCGCTGTGGACCCATGCTCCATCGTAGGAAAAGGGCTGCTGGGTACCGATTTCGCCCAGATCGGGCAGGGGCGCCCGTAACGCTGCTTGGGCAACGGGGTCGGTGCCGCTGAAGTAGATGGTGTCTTTCCCGGTCATGATGCGCCTTCTGTTGAGGTGGACACGGAACGGGCCATGGTTCCAAGCGTGGGTTCGAAGATCGGCCACTGGGCGGTGGTGGTCGTTCCAGTCACCTGGATGGCCAGACCCGAGTCGATGAACAGCCACTCCGCGGAGCGCAGGGTTGCTCTCGTTTGGGTTGATTCGTGGGTGTAGGCGATGGTTCGACCCATCGACAGTACGTCCAGATCATCGACGGACGGGACGGAGTCATCGTCAAGGGATTGTTCCTTGTCCCAGATCCTGACGTCGAACAGGTAGGGCTTCTGGAGGGTCGTCGTGAGGCCGTGGACGGCGCGGTCGAGGAACTCGTCGATGGTGCCGTCGAACGGGTTCACGGTCACGATCAGGTTGGGCGCGAAGGTCCCTTCAGGACCAGCCAGGTAGGCGAAGAGTTCGAATTCGTCGCGGATGGATTCTGCTTGCCAGGGTTCTTCGAGGACCAGCGTCGCACGTCCGGTGCGGCCCGGGATCTTGGTTTCCATGATGGTGGCTCCTGCCTAGCGGCGGACGGGTTGGTCGGAGGCCTGTGCGCTGTAGCTGCGGCAGGCCTCGATGTTCTTTTCCAGCCGGCGTCGACGCTTGCCTTCGGGTAGACGCCGGACAGCGGCGATATCGGATTCGGTGAACGCCATGATGCTTCGCTTGCCTCCGGCCCGGCGCCAGGTGCGGTACCAAGCGGGTCCGAATGATTTGGGCCACCAGAAGATTCCCACGATGGCTCCGATCCAGGGGATCCAGAAGGGGCCGTTCCACATGAATTTCCGGGCTGCCTCCCAACCCAGTGCCTCGAAGACCAGGGATGGCATGACCACGACGATGGCCAGGCCCATGGACAGCAGGATGAAGGGCCACGTATTGGTCAACGAAGCCTGCCATGGCAGGTATGGGGGAGCATTGACCCAGGAGCGCCAGCTGCCTTTCAGCGCGCGGTAGGCCGGATAGATCAAGCACCAGGCAAATGCGCCGATCAGGGGAATCCCGAAGACGATCGCGTCGCTGTACATCCAGGCGGTCCCGGAGCCCCCCGTCATACGCGGGCACCCGTGGAAAATCGGTTCGTTTGAATAAACACGGGGTTAGCCTATCGAAAGTTTTCCGGCGGCGCGTCAGTTGGCGCGGGCGAGCTGACGGACCTTCAGCCACCTGTTGGTCAGGCGACGGTAGGCGGCGGCCGCCCCGAGCATGTCCTGTTCGGATAAGGACTCGATGCCATGCCGCAGGTCCTGGGGGGAGTCATCGGGCCATACGCGTTCGGCGATCGATCCGTAATCCAACTCGATGATCGAGTCCTCGTGGAAGAGGTGCAGCCATTCATCCAGGGCGGTGAGCTCGTCCAGGATCTCCAGTTCCGGTGCGTGGAGGGCCAGCGAGGCCGCCGCATGGCGGGTGCGCTCCAGGACCTGGACGGCCGGGGCGCTGAGCCGGACCGTCAACAAGGTGGTGCCGTCCTCTTCGAGTTCACAGTGGTCCTCGTCCGTGATCAGGACGAACCACCCCAACGGGATGCCCCAGGTCGCGCTGCGGGTGTGGAGCGAAGCGACGTCCCCGGCGAAGGCTTCGGAGCCGATGCGGCCGGCGTTCGCCCCCCGGGCGGCGTCGGGGACCAGAAGTTCCAACAGGGCCGGGCGCATGCTGGAATCGAGTTGCTCGGCAGCCAAGGTCGCCCGGGTCGGTAGCTGGTCCGGGCAATAGTACGGTGCCGTCAACCCGTCGGCCCCGGGGTAGTGCAGCTCCCGGTACCGTTCGGCCTGTTCGTGGGGGAACGGGTCGGGAACACCGCGGGTCAACCGTTCCAGGGCTTCGGCGGCCGCCCGTTCCTCGAAGGCGGTGCGTCCCACGCCGCGTTGGGCCGCAATGGCCAGTTGGGCTTCGTCGTCGTAGGCGCGTAATGGCTCGAAGACCCGCAGATACGACGTCGGGGGAAGCCGACGCCGCGCCTGTGTCCCCGTCTGTGTCATCTAATCCAGCTCCACGACCACGGGGGCATGATCGGAAGCGCCCTTGCCCTTGCGCTCCTCGCGGTCGATCCAGGCCCCGGTCACCCGTTGGGCCAGGGCCGGGGAGGCCAGGGTGAAGTCGATGCGCATGCCCTCCTTCTTGGGGAAGCGCAGCTTCGTGTAGTCCCAGTAGGTGTAGACGCCCGGGCCGGGGGTGTGCGGGCGGACGACGTCGGAGAAGCCGGCCTGAACGAAGGCCTCGAAGGCTGCTCGTTCGGGGCCTGAGACGTGGGTCAGCTCATTGTCGTGGAAGTAGTCGATGTCCCAGACGTCCTCGTCCAAGGGGGCGATGTTCCAGTCACCCATCAGGGCGACCTGCGCCTGGGGATCATCGGCGATCCAGCCGGCGGCGTTTTCCTTGAGCCGGCGCAGCCACTCGAGCTTATAGGGCATGTGTTCGTCCTGCAGGGCGCGGCCGTTGGGGACGTAGAGGCTCCAGATTCGTACGCCGTTGCAGGTGGCGCCGATGGCCCGGGCCTCCTGGACCGGATCCTTGCCGCCCTTGCCGAAGGTCGGCTGGTCGGGGAACGTCCGCTCGACGTCGTCGAGTCCGACCCGGGAGGCGATGGCCACCCCGTTCCACTGGCTGAACCCGAAGTGGGCGACTTCGTAGCCGTTGTTCTCGAACAGTTCCCACGGGAAGTTCTCGTCCTTGCATTTGGTCTCCTGGATGGCCAGCACGTCGGCGTCGGTGCGGCGCAGCCAGTCTTCCACGCGGTCGGCGCGGGCTCGGAGGGAGTTCACGTTCCAGGTAGCAATCTTCACGACTCCAACCTATCAATCCGGGGCCGTTCCGGGCGCAGGGGTTGACGAGCGGAAAACGAGGTGCTTTGGTTAGTTACATGACCAATGAACCAACCAACGGGCGGTGAGCGCGATGGACGATTCCAAGCCGATCTTCATCCAGCTCGCCGAGGAGATCGAGGGCCGGATCCTCGAAGGAACCTACCCGGAGGGGACCCAGGTCCCCTCGACCAACGAATTCGCGGCATTCATGCGGATCAACCCGGCGACCGCCGGAAAAGGGCTGAACCGGCTCGTCGACGCCGGGATCCTGCACAAAAGAAGAGGTATCGGCATGTTCGTAGCCACCGGGGCCCTCGACCGGCTCAGGTCCGTCCGGCGCGAGGCCTTCGGGGACCAGTACCTCTCACCACTGATCGACGAGGCCGCACGACTGGGCATCGATTCCGACGAACTCATTGCGATGATCGGCCACCGTGCCGCCGTCGCGGGAAAGTGAGGCGCGATCATGAGTCTCGCCATTGAAACCACCGACCTGACGAAGGTCTACCGTCACACCGCCGCGCTGGATCATGTCAGCCTCGGCATCGAAAAGAACACCATCTGTGGCCTGCTGGGCCGCAACGGAGCCGGGAAGACGACCTTGATGTCCATCCTGGCCGGCCAGGAACTCAAGACCTCGGGCCAGGCCCGGGTGCTGGGAGCGGACCCCTTCGAAAATGCCGCGGTGCTGGCCCAACTCAGCTTCGCGCGGGAGAACCAGAAATATCCCGAGGAGTTCAAGGTCTCCCACGTGTTGCGCACGGCCCCCTGGTTCTACGCCGGCTGGGATGCCGGGTTTGCCCGGCGCCTGATCGGGGAATTCCGGCTACCGCTGAAGACGCCGATCAAGAAGCTCTCCCGCGGGCAGCTCTCCGCAGTGGCCATCGTCGTGGGCCTGGCATCCCGGGCACCTGTCACCTTTTTCGACGAGCCCTACCTCGGGCTCGACGCGACGGCCCGCGGCATCTTCTACGACCTCCTGCTTCAGGACTACATGGAGCATCCACGCACCATCCTCATGTCCACGCACCTGATCGATGAGGCCGCGAACCTGCTCGAGCACGTCGTGGTCCTGCAGGATGGCCGCAAGATCCTGGACTCCTCCGTGGAGGAGGCCACCGCCTCGGCCTTCACCCTCTCCGGTACGGCGACTGCCGTCGCCGAGGCGACCGGGCCCCGGAAGGTCCTGCGCACCCAGGCCCTGGGAGGCCTGCGCTCGGTGACGATCGCCGGGATCCCCGACGAACGTCTATACGCCGATGCGCGGGCCGGCGGGCTAGAGGTCGGCCCGGTGAGCCTGCAGGAACTCGTGGCTGCCCACGGGCTCCTTGAAGGCGGGGAGCCGGCCGCCGTGGCCCACCCAGCAGAGAAGGACCAGACCGAGGCCAAGGAGGCCCTCCGATGAGCATCACCCAGCCGCGCCCCGTGGCGGGCGCACCGTCCGCGCAGCCCACCCTGCCCACGCAGCGACCCGTCGGGGCCCTGATGAAGATCGTGCGCCTGCATTTTGCGGACCCGATGCGCATGATCGGGGTCCCGCTGTTCATCTTCGGCAGCATCATCGTGCTGTGCATCGTCGTCATGGGCTTATTGCGTTCCTTTGCGCCGGCTTCCCCTGCGGAACTGACCGAGGGGTTCGGCTACAACCAGGCGACCTTGTGGTGCTTTGCCGGGTACTTCGTGAGCATCGGCGTCATGGCCTACTCCCGTACCATGCCCTTTGCCCTGGGGATGGGTTCCACGCGGCGGCAGTACTTCGTCGGCACCTGCCTGGCACTCCTCCTGGAGTCCGTCTTCATCGGGGTGACGATGACCGTGCTGCTGGCGCTGGAGAAGGCCACCGGCCACTGGTTCAATGGGGCCCGGGTCTTCGATGTGGTGGCCATCGGGAACGGGAGCTATTCGAGCACCTTCCTGATGGGGTTCGGGCTCAGCGCCGCGATGTTGTTCATCGGGGCGATGTTCGCCGTCGTATTCCTGCGCTGGAACCAGAAGGGCGTCATCGCGGTCATCTTCGGCACGGTGGCGGTCCTCCTGGCGTTGATCTGGTTGCTTCTGGCGGCCGGGGTGAATCCCTTCGGCTGGTTCGAGGGGGCGACCTTCGCGAAGATCGCCCTGATCATGATCCTCGTGGCGCTGATCAGCGCCACCGGCAGCTGGCTGATGCTACGCCGGGCCCCGGTGGGACGATAGCCCCCGGCGGATGGGTGCTCCCTAGAAATTCCTAGGATGTCCGAGTACCTTGGAGTCCGAGTGACCTGGACCATGGTCGATTATGCCGGTCCGGGTCAACGAACTGCCACCCGACGCTGGGCCGGAGGAAGACCGCCGCACCAGCGCCGCACCGCCGGAAGGACAACCATGAGCGACGCCCCCACCGAACCCGAGGTCCTGTTCGAGGTCCGAGGAACGCTGGGCATCATCACCCTGAACCGACCGAGGGCCGTCAACGCGCTGACCCACGGGATGGTCGAAGCAACCCTGGCCCAGCTCACCGCCTGGAGCGACGACGACGCGGTGGTGTCCGTGATGATCGCCGGCGCCGGTGACCGCGGCCTCTGCGCAGGGGGCGACATCGTGGCCATCTACCGTGACATCCCCGAAGGCGGGGCCGGCACCGCAGCCTTCTGGCGCACCGAATACCGGCTCAATGCGCTGATCCGCAACTACCCCAAACCCTTCATCGCCTTCATGGACGGACTGGTCCTCGGTGGCGGGGTGGGTATCTCGGCGCACGGCAGCCACCGGATCGTCACCGAACGCACCCGCAGCGGGATGCCCGAAACGACCATCGGCTTCGTCCCCGACGTCGGAGGGCTCCACCTGCTCTCCCGGGCCCCGGGGGAAGCGGGAACCCACGCCGCGCTGACCAGCTCCCACCTCGATGCGGCCGACGCCCTGTTCCTGGGGTTGGCCGATTCCTACGTCCCCTCCGGCCAGCTCGACGAGTTGGCCACCGCACTGGAAACCGCAGGCCAGGGGGACGACGTCGATGGGATCATCGGGCGGTTCGCCCAGGCGGCGCCGGATTCGGCGCTCGCCGGCGAATCCACCTGGATGGCCAAGGACTACGCCGGGGACTCGATCGAACGGATCCTGGGACGCCTGCGCATCCGTGGAGGCCACGGCGCCGAAGCCGCCGAATTGATCGCCGCGAAGTCGCCGACGGCCGTGAAGACCACGTTGGCGGCACTGCGCCGGGCCGTCGGGCTGTCGAGCCTGGAGGAGGCCCTGGACCAGGACTACCGGGTCGGTGTGCGCATGCTCGCCTCCCCTGACTTCCTCGAGGGCATCCGGGCCCAGGTCATCGACAAGGACCGCCAGCCGAAGTGGAGTCCGGCCAACTTCGAACAGATCAGCCCGGAAATGATCCGGGACTACTTCGAGCCGCTCGGCCCGGACGAACAAGGCGGTGAGCTCGGACTCGCCGCCGACGCGAAGGAGCGTGCATGATGACCACGGAAACCGGAACGATTGCCTTTCTCGGGCTCGGGCACATGGGTGCTCCCATGGCGAAGAACCTGGTGCAGGCCGGCTACGACGTCCGGGCCTTCGACGTGGTCCCTGCCGCCGTCGAGGCCATCTCCGCCTCCGGGGTGCCGACCGCCTCCTCGGCGATCGAGGCCGTCCGCGGGGCCTCGGTGGTCCTGACCATGTTCCCCGGTGGACAGCAGCTGCTCGACGCCTATCGTGGGGTCGACGGGCCCGGCCTGCTCGACTCCGTCGACGCGGACACCGTGTTCCTGGACTGCTCGACCATCAATGTCGACGACGCCCGTGAAGCCGCCGGGCTGGCCGTGGAGGCCGGACACCGCAGTGTCGACGCCCCGGTCTCCGGTGGGGTGGTCGGCGCCGAAGCCGGGACCCTGACGTTCATGATCGGTGCCCTGGAAGCGGACCTGGAATCGGTTCGTCCGCTCCTGGAGGTCATGGGCGGGAAGCTGGTCCACTGCGGGGATCATGGGGCCGGGCAGGCGGCGAAGGTCTGCAACAACATGATCCTGGGCGTGAGCATGATCGCCGCCTCGGAGGCCTTCGTCCTGGGCGAGAAGCTGGGGCTGAGCAACCAGGCGCTCTACGACGTCGTCTCCACGGCCTCGGGCCAATGCTGGGCCGTGACGACGAACTGCCCGGTCCCCGGTCCGGTGCCGACCAGCCCGGCGAACCGCGACTACGAACCCGGATTCGCCGGGGCGCTGATGGCCAAGGACCTGGGCCTGGCGATGAGCGCCATCGAAAGCACCGGGGTCGCCGCCGAACTCGGGCCGATGGCCGCACGGATCTACGAGCGATTCCGCGACGAGGGTGGTGCCGGCCGTGATTTCTCCGGCATCATCACCGGGATCCGCGACCGCTCCCACGGGTCCGACTGACCCGCGGGTCCCGAGCGCGACGATCACGGCCCTCTGACAGCAACTGTCAGGGGGCCGTTTCCGCCTCGAAGTCACCGGCGTCGCGACGGAAGCGGCCGAGGATCTCGATCAGTTCGTTGATATCCGCGGCCGACATCCCCGGATTCGAGAACACCACGGAGTTCAGTTGCGCCGTCGACTGCGCTGCCACGTCCCGACCGCGATCGGTCAGCGAGACCAGGGTCGTCCTGCCGTCGGTGGGGTGCGGGCTGCGTTCGACGAAGCCGGCCCGCTCGAGCCGGTCCACTGCGTTGGTGACCGACGTCGGGTGGACCTGCAGCAGGGCACTGACCTTGACCATGGGCAGGGAACCGGTCCGCGAGAACCACAGCAGGGCCAGCAACTCGTAGCGGGCGAAGGTCAGCCCGAAGGGCTTGACCACGGCCTCGCAGCGGTGCAGCAGGATCTGCTGGGCGCGCATGACCGCGGTGAAGGCGGCCATCGGCGCCGCCTCGACGGTCCACCCCTGGCCCTCCCAGTTGTGTTGGGCCGTGGCAATGGGGTCGAACGGGAGTGGAGGCTTCATCCCCGCGCCTTCAGGGACGGGAAATCGGTGTCCGTGTATTCCACTCCCAGCCCCTGCGGAGGGGTGTCCGAGCCGTGGCGCAGCTCTTCGTTGCGGCGCAGCTCGACCCGGCGGATCTTCCCCGAGATGGTCTTGGGCAGTTCAGCGAATTCCAGCCGGCGGATCCGCTTGAACGCCGGGAGATGCTCCCGGCAGTAGCCCAGGATGTCCTCCGCCGTCGTGGCGTCGGCGGCGTAACTGGCCGCCAGGACGACGTAGGCCTTGGGCACGTTGAGCTTCATCGGCTCCGGTGAGGGCACGACGGCGGCCTCGGCGACCGCGGGGTGCTCGATGAGCACCGACTCCAGTTCGAAGGGGCTGAGCCGGTAGTCGCTGGACTTGAAGACGTCATCGCCGCGGCCGACGTAGGTGATGATCCCGCGCTCATCCCGTTCGGCGACATCCCCGGTGTGGTAATACCCGTCGCGGAAGGCGGCTGCCGTCTTCTCCTGATCGCCGTAGTAGGCCTTCATCAACCCCAACGGCCGGGGGTCCAGGCGCAGGCAGATCTCCCCGAAATCGCCTTCTTCGCCGGTGGCCTGGTCGACCAGGACGACGTCGTAACCGGGCAGGGGGGTGCCCATGGCACCGATCTTCATCGGCTGGCCCGGGCAGTTGGCGATCTGCACGGTGGTCTCCGTCTGGCCGAAGCCATCCCGGATCTGTTGGCCCCAGGCGCGGTGGACCTGGTCGATCACTTCGGCGTTGAGCGGTTCCCCGGCGGAGACGACCTTCGTCGGCGGGGTCTTCAGCCGGGTCAGATCCGCCTGGATGAGTAGACGCCAGACCGTGGGCGGGGCGCAGAAGCTGGTGACCTGCTCGGCCTCCATCTGATCCATCAGGGCCGCCGGGTCGAATTTGTCGTAGTTGTAGATGAAGACGGTCGCCTCGGCGATCCACGGGGTGAAGACATTCGACCACGCATGCTTGGCCCAACCGGGGGAGGCGACATTGAGGTGCACGTCGCCGGGTTCCAAGCCGATCCAGTACATCGTCGAAAGGTGCCCGACCGGGTAGGAGGTATGGGTATGCTCGACCAGCTTGGCCTTCGAGGTGGTCCCGGAGGTGAAATACAGCAGCAGCGTCTCGTCACCACGGGTGGGTACGTCAGCGGTGAAGCCGGTCGGCGCCGTGGTCGACGCCGAATACGGCAGCACCTCCGGGGCTCCCGCTGCGGTGGGGGCGGGGGCGTCCCCGATGGCGATCAACCGGTAGTCCCCGGGCACGTCGGCGAATTTGGGCAGATCGGTGGTGCCGGCGATGGCCCAGCTGGCGCCACCGCGTTCGACCCGGTCCGCCAGATCGGCAGGCCCCATCTGGGTGGTGGTCGGGATCATGACGATGCCCAGCTTGATGGCCGCCAGCATGATCTCCCACAACTCCACCTGGTTGCCCAGCATCAGGATCGCCTTGTCGCCGCGGGAGAAGCCCACGCTGCGCATCCAGTTGGCGACCTGGCCGGAGCGTTCGGATAGCTCGGCCCAGGTCCTGCGGGTGGAGGAGCCGTCCTTCTCGACGATGATCAACGCCGGGGTGTCGGCCCGTTCCCTGGTGGCGGCGACGGCGTCGAACCAATCCAGCCCGAAGTTGAATTCGGCGAACTCGGGCCAACGGAATTCCTTCCGGGCCTTGGCCTGGTCCCCCCGCAGGGAGACGAGGCGGTCGCGGGCTTCACGGAACTGGTCGGTGACGGTCATGTTCCACCTTTCGTCGGGGCGCCGGGGCCATCCCCGACGAGGCGTTCCCCAAAATATACGTGGACATCCTACTGCTTGGAAGGGTTGTGGAGGATCCGTCCTTCAGTCGGCGCCTCGGGTCCACCAATCATCGAGAAGTGACACGGGGGTGGTGCGTTTATGACGGCTGCGCAGGAACCGGGTCTCGATGGCTTCGGCGACGGCCTCCGGCACCGGACGTCCTTCGAGGTAGTCGTCGATGTCGTCATAGGCCAGGCCCAATTCGTCCTCGTCGGTGCGCAGCGGGGTCCCGTCCAGCAGATCCGCCGTCGGGGGTTTGGCCCAGAGCCGCTCGCTGGCCCCCAGATGGCGCAGCAGTTGGCGGTTCTGCCGCTTATCCAGTCCGTACAACGGCAGGAGGTCGGCCGCCCCGTCGCCGAATTTCGTGAAGAACCCGGTGACCGATTCGGCCGCATGGTCGGTGCCGATGACCAGATGCCCGTGTTGGCCGGCCAACGCGTACTGGGCGGTCATGCGTAGCCGGGCCTTGATGTTGCCCTTGTTGAAGTCGCTGATCGTTTCGCTCGTGGTCTTCACATATTCCGCGGCCAGGGCGTCGACCCCGGGCTTGATGTCATAGGTCCAGGCGGTCTTCGGGGCGATGAACTCCATCGCCGCCGCGGCGTCGTCCTCATCGGTCTGGGTGCCGTAGGGCAGGCGGACTGCCACGAAATCCACGTCGTCCCCGTCCCGGGCCGCGGCCTCTACGGCCAATTGCGCCAAACGTCCGGCGAGGGTGGAATCCAGGCCTCCCGAGATGCCCAGCACGAAGCCCCTGGTGCCGGTGGCCTCCAGGTAGTCCCGCAGGAACGCCACCCGCCGCGTGACCTCTTCCTGCGGGTCGATGGTGGCCTTGACGCCCATTTCACTGATGATCCGTGCCTGCATATCGCGCATGGAATCAGCCTAGCCTGCCCCCGTTGTGCTATCACCGTGGCGTTTCGTCGCCGAACCGGCCCCGGATGGGGAATAGTGGGTGCGGTAAGGCGTACCACCTGCGTGAGGAAAGCGGTCATGGAACCCATCCGCCCGGAGCACCCCGCTCCGGACCGAGTGCTCATCCATTTGAGTGACACCCATGTTCGAGGCGGGGGCCATTTGTTGGCCGATACGCTGGACAGCATCGGACGGCTGCGTTCGCTCGTGGACCGGCTGGAGGCCTCCGGGGTGCGTCCCGACGCCCTCGTGGTCACCGGAGACCTGGCGGATAAGGGGGAACCCGACGCCTACGCCGCCCTGCGCTCGATCCTGGAACCGGCGGCCGAACGGTTGGGGACCAGGATCCTCTGGGCCGCAGGCAACCATGACGACCGGTCGAACCTGCGTACCGAACTGCTCGGCGAGCCGGCAGACACCACCCCGCTGGACCACGTCTTCTGGCTGGGCGGGCTACGCCTGATCACCCTGGACACCACGGTTCCCGGCTCCCACCATGGCCACCTCGAGGACGCCCAGTTGCGGTGGCTCGAAGCCGAATTGGCCACCCCGGCCCCCGACGGGACCATCCTGTCCATGCATCATCCACCGATCGCCAGTGTCCAACCGCTGGCCATCCTGGTGGAACTGCGGGGCCAGGCGCGGCTGGCCGAGGTGCTGACCGGCAGCGATGTGCGCGCCATTCTGGCCGGGCACCTGCACTACTCGACGTTCGGGACCTTCGCCGGAATCCCTGTATCGGTGGCCTCGGCGAGCTGTTACACCCAGGATCTGGCAGCACGAGCCGATCCGGTGCGGGGGATCCACACCACCCGCGGACGCGACGAGGCCCAAGGCTACAACCTGGTGCACGTGCTCCCCGAGACCGTGGTGCATTCGGTGGTCCCGGTGGCCAGCGGTGTCAGTGTTGGAGATGTCGTGGAACCGGAGGCGGTGGCCGCGATCCTGCGTGAACACGGCATCGACCCCGATACCGTGGGCCGGAGCCCCCACTCCATCGGCACCCCGGCCACCGGGCATGATGGCGGTGCCGCGGCGGCGCAGGATGCTACCGGTCGGTCCGGGCCACCTCCCACGGGGCGGCCAGCGGGAAGTAGGCCTGCAGGAAGTCGGTGACCACTTCCTGGCGTTCCCGGGCGGGGACCTCGGGGAAGGACCCGTCATTGAGGCAGAAGAAGTCCTGGTTGCGTTTCTTCAACAGCTTGCGCAGTGCGTCCAGGCCCGAATACATGGTGGTGTCCACGTACTTCACCTTCGCCTTCTCCTTGGTCACGGCACGGCCGGTCAGCAACGCGTAGTAGTGGTAGAGCGAATTGGTGACCGAGATGTTGTCCTTGGCGCGGAACCTGCTGGCCGCCGTCGCCGCGAACTCCTCGGAGAAGACCTCTTCGAGCTCCTTGAGCACGCTGCGTCGCAAGGGAGCCGCGGTGTGCTCGAGGTGGCGGGTGGTGATGCGCCCGAACCGGTCGTTGAGCAGCCGCCGGTTCACCCGGGCCGAATTCTCGAAGCCCGAACGGTCCAGATGGTTATCGCCCAACCCGATCCGGGTTCCGGCCTCGATGAACTTGGTGATCCCGCCGGGGGAGAAGAACGTATCCGGGCCCAGCGGGCGCCCCACGAACATGTCGTCGTTGGAGTACAGGAAGTGTTCGGAGAGCCCGTCGATGTGCTGCAGCTGCGACTCCACGGCCTGGGAGTTGAAGGTGGGCAGCACCGTGGGGTCGCGGAAGTGGTCGGGGGCCCGCACCACGGAGATGCGTGGATGGTCGGCATCCAACCAGGCAGGGATGGGTGAATCGGTGGCGATGTAGATGTGCCTGACCCAGGGCGCGAACATGTAGACGCTGCGCAGGGCATACTTCAGCTCGTCGATCTGCCGGTAGCGGGCCTCGGAATCATCCCCCTCGCCGACCACGACGCCGTCCATGAAGGAGGCGCGATAGCGCTGGTGCTCGGGGTCGTTGCCGTCGACCCAGGAGAAGACCATATCGATGGGGAAGGAGATGTCCGCTGCGTGATCGGCGAACATGTTCTCGATGGTCGGCCATTCCCTGCCGTAGCGGTGGACGGTCCCGCGGACCGCTTCGTCCGCCGGCAGGGTGGCCCGGGTCAGCGAGTTCTCCATGGGCAGATCCAGCAGCCCCGAGTCCTTCCACTGCCATAATTCGATCTGCACCCCGGTGGAGGCCCCGAAGGCCAGACCGCCGGCCGGTTCGATCCGGGGACGGTAGAGCCGATACATCCGTGCCTTCGGTTTCCGGGCCAACGCGCCATCGGCCACCAGCAGGGACTTGCCCTTGCGGGTGTCGACGGCCAAAGAGTAGAACGGTTCGTCCTGACAGGCAGCCACGAGGGCGGCGCGCATGGCCTTGCGCTCATCCCAGGAGACGGCGATGACCGGGCGGGCGTCGTTGCCGCGCACCAGCAGGTAGGCCACCGAGGCGGCGTCGAGGGCATCGCGGATGAACAGCAGGTCGGTCACCATCGCCTCATGCGGAGTGATCGTCGAATTCACCAGGGCGTAACGACCGTCCGAACGCAGGACGTCGGTGCGTTCCATGAACCGGGCGATCGCCGCCGCCGAGGTGACTTCGCGGACCGGGGAGGCCGCGTCGTCGTCCTCCGGGGTCCCGTGGAAGACCTCATCGGGATGCGGGGCCGTCCGGGTGGCCTCGAGCGGATCGGTGGTGGGGTCGACTGGGTTCATGCGCGGTCCGCCTCGGACCAGCCCAGGTTGGTGGCCATGCGTTGCAGGGTCGCGATCGTCGTTTCGTACTGCTCCTGAGTGACTCCGTCGCTGGAACGCTCCCGCATGCCCTCGACCAGTTCGGTGAGCCGTTCCAGGCTGATGTTGCCGCGGTCGGTCAGCGCGTAGGAATCCCCGTCCTGGGAGACCCATCCGGATTCCAGAAGTTCGGCCAGATGCTCTGCCGGGGAGGCCGGCTCGCCTTCGGGGGAGACCTCGTCGAAGAACGGGGCCAGTGCGGACATGAGTTCTGCGGAGGTATGGGGTTTGGACCCCAGGAGGTTCAGGAGCTGCCATTGCCGGCGCGTGACGCCGTGCTCCTCCAGGGAGGTGGCGAACTGCTCGGAAATGAGCGAGTCCACCAGCTTGAGCCAGTATCCGATCGGTCGTTGAGCGTTCATGGTTTCACCCTAGCCCGGGACGGACCGGCTGTCGCGTCATCGATGCGGACGTGACCTGCACGGTCCAACGGGACCTAGAATGAAGTCCATGACCTCGAACACCCCCGCCCGCGCCCGCCTGCTCGAACTCGTCACCGAACTCGCCGTGGTCCGCGGCAAGGTCACTCTCTCCTCCGGCAAGGAGGCCGACTACTACATCGACCTGCGCCGGATCACCCTGCACCACGAGGCGGCACCATTGGTCGGGGAGGTCATGCTCGATCTGCTCGATGATGCGGGGATCGACTTCACCAACGCCGGTGGCCTCACCATGGGGGCCGACCCCGTCGGCACCGCCGTGATGCACGCCGCCGGGCGGGCCGGCCGCGCGGTGGATGCCTTCGTGGTCCGCAAGGCGCAGAAGTCCTACGGGATGGGCCGCCAGGTCGAAGGCCCCGAGGTCTCGGGGCGCAACGTCGTGGTCTTGGAGGACACCTCCACCACCGGCGGCTCGGCGCTCACCGCCGTCGAAGGCGTCCGGGCGGCCGGGGGCCACGTCGTGGCCGTCGCGGTGATCGTGGACCGTGACACCGGCTCGAAGGAACGCATCGAGTCCGAGGCCGGGGTTCCCTACTTCTTCGCCTACGGCAAGGAGGAGCTCGGCCTCTAGTCCGGGTGGGCCTCCGGCTCGCCGGTCGGGCTGGCGGGGTCCGTCTCGGGGGTGGGGCCGGTCCCGGCATGCGCGGTGGTGAAGCCCTCGGGGTTCGCCGCACGGATGATGGTCTGCTGGACCAGCGGGATCCGCACCCCTGCCGCATCGAGGTCGGCCTTGAGCTGAGCCCGCATCGCCCGGGCCACCGCCCACTGCTGCAACGGACGGGTACGGAAGACCAGCCGGATGGTGATGGACTCCCCGCTCAGGTCCTGGACCCCCCAGATCTCGGGGTCGTCCAGGATCTCACGGGACCACTTCGGGTCGGACTGGAGCCGTTGGGCCGAGGCGAGGATCAGGTCGTTGACCTCGGGCATCTTCGAGTCGTAGGGGACCGGGACGTCCAGGACCGCGCGGGCCCAGCCCTGGGAGAAGTTGCCCACCCGCAGGATCTCGCCGTTGCGGACGTGCCAGAGGCTGCCATCGACGTCACGGACCTGGGTGATGCGCAAACCCACGGCCTCGACCTCGCCGGAGGCCTCGCCGAGATCCACGTAGTCGCCGATGCCGAACTGGTCCTCGGCGACCAGGAAGATTCCCGAGAGGTAGTCCTTGACCAGGGCCTGGGCGCCGAAGCCCAACGCGACACCGACTACGCCGGCACTGGCCAGGATCGGGGCCATGTTGATGCCCAGCTGGGAGAGCACGGTCAGCAGGACGACCGCGGTGATGATGATCGTGGTGACAGAGCGCAGGACCGACCCGACGGTCTGGGCCCGCTGGGTCCGCCGGGCCACCGCGATCGGGGACTCCTGCACCAGCCAGCGCCGCCCGCTCTTCTCGGACTTCCGGTGCTCCTTGGACAGGGCGGCGGCCTCACCGGCGGCGATGTGTTCGGTGGTTCGGCGGATGAGACGGCGGATGATGAAGTTCAGCGCCACGCCGATGACGATGACGATCGCGATCTTCAGCGGGCGGTCCAGCCAGAAGGACCAGTCCAGCAGCGGTGAGGTGTCGGCGGGGGAATCAAGGGAAAACGACAGGGGCATATGTCGAAACTAGGGGCTTGCGGCGGGGCGGGGCAAGCCGGGGAGGGTCGGAGGTGAGCAGATCAACAGGGCCGGCCGGCCGCCCGGTGCCCTAGAGCCGGGGGAGGAGTTCGGCGACCGAGGGGAAAACAGTGTCTGGCCGGAAGGGGAAGCGTTCGATGTCCTCGGGCTGGGTGATGCCCGAGTGGACCAGCACCGTATACAGTCCGGCCTCCATCCCGGCGACGATATCGGTGTCCATCCGGTCCCCGATCATCGCGGTGGTCTCCGAGTGGGCCTGGATCCGGTTCAGTGCCGAACGGAACATCATCGGGTTCGGCTTGCCGACCACGTAGGGCTGCCGGTCCGTCGCCTGGCTGATCAGTGCCGCGACGGCCCCGGTGGCGGGCATGACGCCTTCGGGGGAGGGGCCGGTGGCATCGGGGTTGGTCGTGATGAACCGCGCGCCCTGGGCGATCAGCCGGATCGCCCGGGTGATGGCCTCGAAGGAATAGGTGCGGGTTTCCCCCAACACCACGAAATCGGGATTTCGGTCCGTGAGGATGAAACCGGCGTCGTGCAATGCGGTGGTCAGTCCGGCCTCGCCGATGACGAAGGCCTTTCCCCCCGGTGACTGGCGGCGCAGGAACTCCGCGGTGGCCATGGCCGAGGTCCAGATGTTCTCCTCGGGGATCACCAGTCCGGCGGCATCCAACCGGGCGCAGAGATCGCGCGGGGTGTAGATGGAGTTGTTGGTCAGTACGAGGAAGCGTTTGGAGGTCGATACCCAGCGTTCGATCAGCTCCGCCGCGCCGGGAATGGCCTTGTTCTCATGGACCAGGACGCCGTCCATGTCGGTCAGCCAGCATTCGATATCGGCGGGTGTGCGGTCGTCGGTGCTCATTCTCAGCCTCTTCTGCCTCGTGGTGGTTCCGGGGTCAACGCTATCCCGTCGGACGAACGGGGGCCGTACCCGGAATCACAGCCACCTGTTGTGTTTGAACACCACGTACAGGCCGACGCTCAGCCCCACCATCAGCCCCAGGGCCGCCGGATAGGCCCAGGTGAAGGCAAGTTCGGGCATGTGGGTGAAGTTCATCCCGTAGATGCTGCCGATCAGGCTGGGGGCGAACAGGATGGCCGCCCAGGAGGAGATCTTCTTCATCTGTTCGTTCTGCGCGACCCCTGCCTGGGCGGCCTGCTGCGAGACGAGGGTCGCCGACAAGGACAGGGCATTGGTCAGCAGGGCCCTGAACGAGGCGATGCGCTCGGAGACGCGGATGGCGTGATCCTGGACGTCGGCGAACCGGTGGTCCAGTTCGAGCAGCTGCTCGTCCCGGGCGACGGACGGTGCCGGTCGGCCGCCGGGCCCCACCGGCTGCCCGCCGGCCAGGTCCCGGCGCAGGATGGACAGGATCCGTTCCAAGGGGACGGTCGCCCGCTGCAGTTCGATGACTTCGCCGGAGAGTTCGTAGATCCGGCGGGACACGTCGGGGGTGCCCGAGAAGAGTTGGTCGTCGATTTCGTCGATGTCGTTGGAGAGGCCGTCGACGACCGGCTCGTATTCGTCCACGACCTGGTCGAGCACCGCGTAGAGCACCGCCCGTGGACCCATGGCCAGCAGTTCGGGCTCCTCTTCCATCCGGTGGCGGACCCGGGCCAGGTCGGGGGATTCGGCGTGGCGGACCGTCACCACGAAGTCCTCCCCGATGTAGACGTGCAGCTCCCCGAATTCGACCTTCTCGCTGGCATCGAGATAGCGGGCCGGTCGCAGCACCAGCAGCGAGTGGTCCCCGTAATGATCCAGTTTTGCCCGCTGGTGGCCCTTCAAGGTGTCCTCGAGGGCCAACGGGTGCAGTTCGAGCTCATCGGCCACGGATCGCAGCTCGTCCTCGGTGGGACGGTAGAGGCCCAGCCAGGCCATGCCGGAATGCTCGCGCAGCCGCGCCATGGTGTGCCCCAATTGCGACGGATCGTGCACCCGACGCCCGTTGACGTAGATCCCGTTATCGATAATGGCCATGACCACCTCCTGCGGATATTCTGCCATCTGCCCCGACGACCGTCGTGCCCTGCGGTGCGCGGCTGACGCATTACGCTGGGACGGTGGACCACTCATCGCACGAACCTGCCTCCCCACCACCCCCGGACGCGGTTCCGGCCGCCGACCCCGGAGCCGCGGAACGACCGGAAGTCGGGGTGGGCCCCTGGGAAGGGGAATGGCCCGTCGGAGCGCATTGGGATCCTGAACTGCTGCGGGAGGGGGACCGCCGCAATGTCGGGGACCGGTACCGGTATTGGCTGCACGAGGCCATCGTCGCGGATCTGGACACCCGCCGCCACGACTTCCATATCGCCATCGAGAACTGGCAGCATGACATGAACATCGGCACCGTGGTGCGCACCGCCAACGCCTTCCTGGCCAAGGAAGTGCACATCATTGGACGACGCCGGTGGAACCGGCGCGGGGCCATGGTCACCGACCGCTACCAGCATGTGCGCCACCACCCCAGCGTCGAGGACTTCGTCCAGTGGGCCCAGGGCGAGGGCCTGGCCATCATCGGGGTCGACATCTTCCCGGACTCGGAGCAGCTGGAGACCTATGACCTGCCCCGTGATTGCGTGCTGGTGTTCGGGCAGGAAGGCCCCGGCCTCAGCGACGAGGTCCATGCGGTGGCCGATGCCACGCTGAGCATCGAGCAGTTCGGTTCCACCCGCTCCATCAATGCCGCCTCGGCGGCCGGGATCGCCATGCACGCCTGGATCCGGCGCCACGTCTTCGGACAATTGCCGGCCTAGAGGTATCGCTGCGCCGCTTCCGGTGGGATTCTTGACCTGAGAGAGGTCGTGCCCCACCAGGGAGGTGGACGATGTCCGTACCGGCCGGGACCGCTCCAGAGACGGGGAATGTCTCGACCCTGGAACTTTTCTTCGATCTGGTCTTCGTCTTCACCGTCACCCAGGTGACGCAGGTGATCGACCTGCACCCTGACCCGGCAGGAATCGCCCAGGCGATCCTGATCCTGGCGATCCTGTTTTGGATGTATGGCGGATTCGCCTGGTTGACCAACGCGATGGGGACCGAGGGCACCCTGCAACGGCTGATCGTCCTGGCCGGAATGGCCGCGTTGTTCGTCTGTTCACAGGCGATACCCCAGGCCTTTGGCGAGGCGGGCATCGTGTTGGGGATTGGTTTCCTGTTGCTGACCCTGGTGCATCTGGCGGGGTTCTTGTGGTTGCAGGGCCCGCGGGAGGACGTCTCCATCAGACTCGTGGCGCCGGTCAATCTCACCGGCGCATTGATGGTCCTCGCCGCAGGATGGGTGACCGGGGCGGGGGACTGGATCCTGTTCGGCGGTGCGGCGCTCCTGTTCGCCTCCTCCCATCTGCGACCCTCCGGCCACCGTCTGGCGGTCCGACCCGGGAATTTCGCCGAACGGCATGGGCTGATGATCATCATCGTGCTGGGGGAGTCGATTATCTCCGTCGCACTCGCGGCCCAGACACAGGCCCTCGATATCCCGCTCATCACCGGGGGGCTGCTCGGGGTGGCCGCCATCGCGGCCATGTGGTGGGCCTACTTCGTCGGTGATGACGACCTCGCGGCAAAGCACTTCGCCGCGGCGTCCGGGCCGCGGCAGTCGTGGATGGCCCGGATCGGCTATGACATCTCGCATCTGCTGATGATCATCGGGATCATCGGTGTCGCGGCCGGCATCAGACTTGATCTGGGTCAGCTGTCGTCCCCGGCCCCCGTGGTGTCGGCGTGGCTCGTCGGTGGCGGGGTGGCGGTGTACCTGGGCGCGACGGGGCTTTTCCGTTGGGCGTTGCAGGTCGGGCCCGCCCGGGTGCGGTTGATTGCGGCGGCCGGATGCCTGGGCACCGTCCCCGTGGGGGTGGGCCTGGGGACGGCGCAGCAGCTCGGCGCGGTCGCGGCGATCACCGTGGTGGCCATCGCCGCGGGGCGCCGCCGTCGCAGCACTACGGCCGGTACACCTGGACGACCGAGGGGCGTGGTGCCCTGACCTCACCGGGGCCCGGGCGGGCCTCCGAAGGGACGTAGTCCGGGAAACGCGAGCGCAGGTCCGTGAAGGAACCGTCCTCGCCCGGGTGCTGGACCGCCACGAAGACCATCGACTCCTCGTCGTGGATGACCGGCCCGCAGGTTTCTCCATCGCGGGGGACCGAGAGGAACTGTTCGACCTTCCCGCGGTCCCTGCCCTCCACGGTGACCTTGAACAGGCCGTCGTTGTAGCCGATGCCGCTGGGGGCGCCGTCGGTGGAGATCCAGAGGTTTCCGTGGGAATCGAAGGCCACGTTGTCCGGGCAGGAGATCGGACTGACCTTCTCGGCGGGGAAGCCGCTGAAGTAGGTCGCATCCCCCTGCGCCGGATCGCCACACAGCATCAGCAGGTCCCAGGTGAACCGGTCCCCGGTGTGCCCGCCCCGGTGTTCGGTGATCTCCACGATATGCCCGTCCCGGTTTTCGGTGCGCGGGTTGACCTCATCGGCCTTCTGCTGGCCTGAGGTGCCACGCTGGGAGTTGTTGGTGCACGCGACGTAGATCTTGCCGCTCTTCAGGCTCGGTTCCACATCTTCACACCGGTCCATCTTGGTGGGCCCGACCTTGTCGGCGGCCAGCCGGGTGTGGACCAGGACCTGCTCCATACTCATGCCCGAAACGTGGCTCGTACCGTCCTTGACCAGCGGCAGCCAACGACCTGTCCCGTCGAATCCGCCATCGGAGGGGACGTCCCCGGAGCCGTCGATCTCGTCGTCGGACGTGCCGGTGAAGCGGGCCACGTAGAGGTCGCCCTCGGTCAGCAAGGTCATGTTGTGCCGGCGGTTGTTCTTGCGGTATTTGCGTTTGGACACGAACTTATAGAGGTAGTCGAAGCGTTCGTCGTCCCCCATATAGGCCACGACGTGCCCGTTGTCGGCAACGATGACGTTGGCGCCCTCGTGTTTGAACCGGCCCATGCTGGTATGTTTGCGCGGCGTCGAATCGGGGTCCTCGGGGTCGATCTCCACGATGTATCCAAAACGGTTCGGCTCGTTGGCGAAGCGTTCGGCGCGGGCGTCGAAACGTGGGTCTTCCTGCTCCCAACCCATGGAGGTGGCCTTGTTCTCGAGCCCGTACCGCTTGTCCTCGGCCGAGGTCCCGTTCGTGCGGAAGAAGCCATTGAAGTTCTCCTCCCCGGACAGGATGGTGCCCCACGGGGTGGTCCCGCCCGAGCAGTTGCCTAGCGTGCCTTCGACGAAGCGGCCGCGCTGATCGCGCCGGGTCTTCACCAGTTCCGAACCGGCGACCGGTCCGGTCAGCTCGAATTCGGTGTCCAGGGTGATCCTGCGGTTGCGTCGCCCGCCCCGGATGTATTCCCAGGGCGTCCCCTTCGTCCTGCGTTCCAGTTCCACCACGCTCAGGCCCACCGCCTGACGGAAGATGTTGCGGCGGCGGCGCTCCTCGGCCGTGGTGCCCGGGGCCGCCGGGAACATGATTCCCGGATTGACGTATTCGTGGTTGCACACCAGGACGGCCTTCTTGCCGTTCTTCGAGCGGAGGATGTCGGTGTAGTCGTTGTTGTAGCCGAACTGCTGGGCCTGTGCCTTGGGGCTCTGATCATCGAAGTCGAAGTCCGGTGTGTGGCGGAACAGGGGATCTCCCCAGCGGATGATCGGCGTCCATTCGAAGCCTTCGGGGACATCGAACACGTCGATGGCGGCGTCGACCGGTTTGATGGGGGTGAAGTCCAGTCGTCCGTGCCGGGCCGGGCGGCCGGTGGGCACCGGCCCGGCAACGGCCGTATCGGCCCCGCCGAAGGCCACGACGGCTGCGCTGAGGGCTCCGGCGGCCCCGAGTCCCAACGCCGAGCGACGCGTCATTTGGGCCGAGACGATATCGCGGAAATAGTCGTTCGAGGAGGTGTTGCAGACGGCCTTGGAGCAGGCGTTGTCGCATTTCAGGGCGCAGGTGACCGGGCTGCGCTTGCCGCGCGTGTGGCCGAGCATGGGCAGGAGGGTCCGGTTGCCGGGAGTCATCGTGAACCTTTCGGAGCGGGAGCTGGAATCGCCTTCACCGTGTCAGCGCCGGATGAACCGGCGGCGACGGGAAGTTGAAATCCGGGAGGACACGGGTCTTCCATTCCGACAACCGGCGCTCTAGGGTGTGAACTGAGTCACTAGTTACTCATCAGTAATGTACGGATCAGGTCATTGCTTTGTCATTTTGCGTACCGATCCATGGCCATCCGTCACAAGGAGCGAATATGTCCCCTGTCCGAAAGCCCCCCGTGTCCCAGTCAAGTCGACTCCGCGTGCTCTTCTCCTGTGTTGCCGCCTCGTCCCTGTTGTTCGCAGGGCTCGGCCCGGCAGCCGCGGCGACGTCCGCTCCCTCGGACCCGGCCTCCATCGAGAAGACCGACGCCGCCGATCCCGGAGACGTGCAGCGTCAGGAGAAGCTGGAGCAGCTTTCGAACAGCGTGGACCCGGATTTCTACACCCCACCGGCGACCCTGCCGGAAGCCGACGGAGCGGTGGTGCGCAGCGAACCTGCCGACTTCTTCCTGGACCCGGTCAAGCTCATCCGCCCGAACGCGACCGTGACGCGGATGATGTACAAATCCACCGACAGCCACGGGGATGCCATGGCGGTGACCGGGACCGTGCTGGTGCCGAAGAAGAAGTGGGCCGGCTCCGGTGAGCGTCCGGTGATCGGTTACGCCGTGGGCACCCAGGGCTTGGCCGATAAGTGTGCGCCGTCCCGCCAGATGGGGGTGGGGCAGGAATACGAGGGGCCGATGATGGCTGCGTTGCTGGAATCCGGCTACGCCCTGGCCATCACCGACTACGAGGGGCTGGGAACCCCCGGATCCCACACCTTCATGGCACGGGCCTCGCAAGGCCATGCACTACTCGACGGGGTGCGTGCGGCCCAGGGGTTGGGCGTGGATGGTCTTGATGCAGGGAACCCTGTGGCCTTGGTGGGCTACTCCCAAGGTGGAGGTGCCAGTGCGGCGGCAGCAGAGCTGGCCCCCGAATACGCGCCGGACATGAAGCTCCGGGGTGCCTTCGCCGGCGCCGTCCCCGCCGATCTGAGCGAGGTGGCCGACAGCTTGGATTCCGGCCTCTACACGGCCTTCCTGCTGTTCGCGATCGATGGAGTGGGCACCTCCAACGGCTTGGCGCCCGCGTCGTACCTGAACGCCGAGGGCATGAAGGAAATGAACGCTGCCCGGAGCGAATGCACGATCGAAGCCATTGGAAGCCATGCCTTCGTCGATACGGCGAAATTGACCAAGAGTGGCAAGAAGCTCAGTGATGTGGCGGACGAACCCCGCTTCAAGGCCGCGCTGAAGGAACAAGAAATCGGGGTGGGCCGCAAGCCGGAGGTCCCGGTCTTGCTGTCCCACAGTTTGCTCGATGACGTCATTCCCTATGCCACGGGACGGGACCTAGCGAAGCGTTGGTGCGCCCAGGGGGTCAACGTCTCCTGGGATGCGACGGCCGGCCCGGCACATATCGGTGGCTATATTGCCGCCGTGCCGCGTGCCCTGCACTTCCTGAAGAGCCGATTCGACGGAAAACGCCAGCTGTCCAGCTGCTGGCGTCTCTGAGCCCGTCACACGCTGGTGTGGCTTTGATCGCATGTCGGTAGGATGGACCTAGCCAACGATGTCTACTCCCAGCCCAACTCATAAGGAGTCAGCATGCCCCTTGCAACCCCGGACAAATACAACGCCATGATCGACGCGGCGAAAGCCGGTTCCTACGCTTTCCCCGCCGTCAACGTGACGTCCTCGCAGACGCTGAATGCCGCCATCCGCGGATTCGCTGAAGCCGAGTCCGACGGGATCATCCAGGTCTCGACCGGTGGCGCCGCCTACTGGTCGGGATCCTCGATCAAGGACATGGTGGTGGGCTCCCTGGGCTTCGCCGCCTTCGCCAAGGAAGTGGCCAAAAGCTACGGCGTGAACATCGCCCTGCACACGGACCACTGCCCGGCAGACAAGCTCGACGGATTCGTGCTGCCGCTGCTGGCCGCTTCCGAGGCGGAGGTCAAGGCCGGCCGTGACCCGATCTTCAACTCGCATATGTGGGACGGCTCGGCCGAAACACTGGAGGAGAACCTCCGCATCGCCAAGGAACTACTGCCGCGCTCCGCCGCTGCCAAGCAGATCCTCGAGGTCGAGATCGGCACCGTCGGTGGTGAAGAGGACGGCGTGGAGAACGCGATCAACGAAAAGCTCTACACCACGGTCGAGGACGCGCTGGCCACCGTCGAGGCGCTGGGTACCGGCGAACACGGCCGTTACATCACCGCGCTGACCTTCGGCAACGTCCACGGGGTCTACAAGCCCGGTGGAGTGAAGCTGCGTCCGGAGATCCTCAAGGACATCCAGGCCGAGATCGGCACCAAGCTCGGCCAGGACAAGCCCTTCGACCTGGTCTTCCACGGTGGTTCGGGATCCTCCGAGCAGGAGATCTCCGACGCGGTCTCCTATGGCGTCATCAAGATGAACATCGACACCGATACCCAGTACGCCTTCACCCGCCCGGTCGCCGGGCACATGCTCTCCAACTACGACGGCGTCCTGAAGATCGACGGCGAAGTCGGAAACAAGAAGGTCTACGACCCCCGCGTGTGGGGTGCGGCCGCGGAGACCTCCATGGCCGAACGCATCGTTGAGGCGGCCCGCCAGCTCGGTTCCGCCGGAAAGAGCCTGAAATAATATGAGCGAAGCACTCGGACGCAACCTCCTGGCCATCCCGGAGACCCTCCTGGCCCCGGACGAGGACGTCAACGCGCGTCTCGAAGCCGGCGACGAAGCCGTGGACCTGGCGGCCAGGTTCCCCGCGTCATCACTGCCATGGGCGATGCTCGCCGACGAGGCCTACGACGACGGCCGCACCGTCGAGTCCTATGCCTACGCGCGGGTGGGCTACCACCGAGGACTCGACGCGCTGCGCCAGGCCGGTTGGCGTGGTCAGGGTCCCGTGCCGTACTCGCACGAACCCAACCGCGGCTTCCTGCGCTCGCTGTATGCCCTCCAGCGGGCCGCGGCAGCGATCGGCGAAGCCGAGGAAGTCGACCGGATCGGAACGTTCCTCAACGACTCCGACCCGACCGCGGCAGAGCGTATCTCCGCCGGTAAGTAACACCTGGTGGCGCTCGGCGCGCCCGCAGAGTAAAGCCGCGATGGGGAGTTCTCCCCATCGCGGCTTCATTCTGCCTGTCATAGGCTGATGGACAGTGGAAATGACTACATGAACGGGGAGGCCGAGTCAGTGGCAGGAGATGGGTGGAAAGTCAGCGTCGTGACGGCGAACTCCATTGTGGACAAGGCCCAGGGAGAGGTGGACGACTTCGAAGGCCAGGAAACGAAGCTGAACACGGCATTCAACGAAGCGGCGACGGCCTGTGACCACTTGGAAATCGGGGAGGCACTCGATGGGCTCCTCGGAGAATTTCTAGGCAAGCTGCTGGAATCCGGCAAGAACGCGGGATATTCCATCTGCGGAAACACCAAGGCATCGATCGGGGCCTACGCCGATGCCCACTGGGAGATGGCTGCGGACGCGGAGGCCGAGATCTACTCGATCCCGGCTCCCCCGAAGACCAAGGCCAGTGCCTGATGAGCGTTGTCATTTCCCCGCTTCCTGACAGGCTTCCCGATACCGCTGCGATCGATTCCAAGGCCAAGGCCGTGCGCAAGGTCGGAACGGACTGCGGGGATATCCGTGACGATGTCCAAAGCCACTGGTCTGGTTTGGGAGCGGTCTTCGAATCCCCGCATCAAGACAAGGTCTACGCGGCGGTGACAACGGTGTTGTCCCCACCAATCGATGCCGTGGGCACCGTCACCGACGACACCGCCAAGGCGCTGGAGGACTTCTCGTCCAGGATCGCTGGTCTCAAAGCACGATATGACGCAGTCGTATCGCGTGCGGCGAGTCACAACGAGATGAGGGAAGAGGCCCGCCCTGACGATTATTTCGACACCACTGGTGATATTCAGCTGGAAGTCAATGCCGTTGCCGAGCTATATGACGATGCGGTCTCGACCTGCGCTTCCAAGATCGCCGAGCTCAACCCGCTATTCGGGGATGGCCTCAAGAATGCGAACAAGGCAGCCGGGTACGGAGGGGATGCTGTAACCGCGCTCACAGTGCTCGGCCTCACTGCTTCGTCCTTCGAGTACAGGGACGGAAAGCTGTTCTTTGTCTACAACTCAGACAGGAATGAGCATAAGAAGGGGTTCCAGCCGAAGCGGTACGGCATTACGGAGAAGAGGCTGCAGAAACTCGGAGTTCCGAAGTCTTACGCGGAGCGCATCGCCGACGGAGGCGGTAGGAAAAACCCGAGCTACGTCCCCAAGCATGCCCGTCTCGCCGGGAATCACTACATCCCGAAACATGCAGCCAACCCGATGGCCCTCGCCGTCGGCGGAGGGCCACTGGCTGCGAAGTACCCATGGAACGTGAAGCCCATCAGGGACGGGGCGCATGTGCGGGTGACCAAGCAATTGACTCGAGGCCCCGGACGCCATGAACGTAACCCCAACACGCGCACCGGGCCCGTCAAGCTGCCCAAGGCGCTGGAAAAGGTCAATAAGTTCACCCAGGGCCCCGGAGGGAAGCTACTTACCGTAGCCGGCGCCGGAATGACCTTTGTCGGGGCCTACGGCGAAGGCTATAACGATAGTGTGCTTCGCAACCCGGAGATGACCCACGCTGAGCATCAAAAGGAAGCTCGAAAAGATGCTGCGGTCGTCACTGCCGCAGAAGAAACCGGGGCAATCGTTGGTACTGCGGTCGGACGTGGCGTCGGGGCGGCAGTGGGCCAGGCGCTCATCCCCATTCCAGGGGTGGGTGCAGCCGTCGGAGGTTTCGTCGGTGGACTGGCCGGTGGCTGGGTCGGCGGCCAAGTAGGCAATGCCATAGGATCGACGATCAACGACCTCCGCCACGGTGACATTGGATCCATCGGCGAAGCAGCGAAGGAAACCGGGAAAAAGATCCTCAAATCACTCAACCCATTCGGCTAGCTTAGGGAGCGATACGGTTCACAGCATGGAAGATTTTCTACTTTCCGTTTTGATTTTCGGCCTTCCCGGGCTGGCATTGCTCACGGCCTGGGGGTTGGCTTGGAGCGGACGGTGGCGGACCTGGGCGGTTAAGCAGCCCGGTCCCTTCATCTTTACGCAGAGAAACTACGATCCGATGTATCTGGGCGTGGGCGGGGTGGCGGTGCTGTGCATCTGGCCGGCGGTCTTCGCCAGTTTGGCTCGTGCGGAGTACGCCGAAACCTTGTGGACGGTGCTCCTGGTGATTTTCGTCCCCATCGTGTTCGGGATGCGCTGGTGGTGGCCGGCCGCCGTGACGCCGCGTTGGCATAAGGAGTGGGTCGCTCGCGGCGGCACGGAAGAAACGCCTCTCTGGGGGCCGGGAGAGCAGGTGCCCGCGAGGGCAGCAAGAAAAGGATGGGCATGACGCAGGCACACACCACGGATCGGTATGAGGGATACCAAGGCATCCTGGCCTTCGAGCTCCCGGCCCCATGGACCGGCCAGCAGCTACGTCCCGAAGTAGAGCTCTTCGGCAGCATGCCGGCGGTGCAGGGCGAATTCACGCCCAACGTCGTCGTGACAGTGAACCCGTACTCGGGCACGGTGCAGGACTTCGGACGGCTGGCCGTCTCCGGGATCGTCGCCGATCTGACGGAGGGTCGGATCGTGGATGTCTCCGAATGGGACTTCCGCCCGGGGGCTTCCACCGAAGAGGCGCTGGGTCATTCCGGCCGGATCATCGAATACACGCATCGTGCACCGGTGGGGCGCACGGTCAGCGGTGTCGACTACCTCGTCATCCACCAGGGATGGGCCATCCAGATCAGCACCACCACAGCCCTGCAGACCCGGCACCTTTTCGCGGAGGAATTCGAGGCGATCGCCCGGTCGGTATCGGTGCTGCAGCCAGCAGCCGACACCGAAGAAAAACCGGCCGGGGAGGAATCATCGAGTGGATCCCCGGAAGCATCCGTGGATGAAGTCGCCAGTCGTGCCCGGGGTGAGGTGCTGGAAGACTATTCGTTCTACCAGGCAGCCGGGTCGTGGATCGGCGAAGGCACCTGGCTGACCGGTGCCGCCATCGCGCGCATGGGGGAGTTGGAGGACTCGGTGCTGGGACGCTTGGGCCTAGGAGCCAAGGATCCGGTACTGGCCGAATTGCAGGAACTCGGAGTCCTGGAAGGCGGCCGACTCAGCGAGATCGGCGACGTGATGGCCGCGATGCTGAACGGGGCGACGACCCGGATGCGGCTGACCGGCAGGTTCCTGGACGGGGAAACGATGCTGCAGGCCTTCGTCGTGGGGGATCTGGCCCTGGTGGCCGCCGAGCAGGGGTACGGCCCCCGGGTACTGAACCAGTCCTGGCACCCCGACGACGAGACGATGTTCAACGTCCAGCTCATCCCGTTGAGCGAACTGTCCTCCTGCGCGTCGCGCTGGGTCGGGGCAGGACCTGCATGGAATGTCCACGTCGAGCCCTTGTTGTTGCAGAACGGGCAGCTGGACGAACGTTTCGCCGGCGAAACGCCGCTGCCCAGCGGGGCGAACGAGGCCATGGAACAGGTCTGGAACCACCCGTGGTTCATCTGGGAAATCCAAGCGGAAGGCGATACGACATCCATCGATCCGATCACCTACGTCAATGTGGGTCCCCGAGGGAACTACCGCATCGGCCTGATCGAGCACCCGGAGACCGGAAGGGATCATCCGGGGTTGTGGGCGACGGACAGCTCCTACATCCTCTGGCAGTTGGAGGATGTGTTGCAGGCCGTGGTCTTCGGTCGCGACGTCCAACTGGGCTGATGCCTCCCCGGTGGCCACCCAACGCATAGACTCGGTGCGCACGCCGCAACGAAAAGGAACCCATTGGCCAAGCTTTATTTCCGCTACGGAGCCATGAACTCCGGCAAGTCCACGGGGTTGCTGCAGGTGGCCTTCAACTACGAGGAGCGTGGACAACGCGTTCTGTTGGCCAAGCCGGATGTCGACACCAAAGGCGATGACCAGATCGTCTCCCGGCTCGGCGTCAGCCGTACCGTCGACTTCCTCATCCCGCCCGGGGAATCCGCCGTCGACCTGTTCAACGCCCACGCCTCGGGAGACGATCCGGATGCCCTGCTGGAACACGTGGACCAGCAGCCGGTGGCCTGCCTGCTCATCGATGAGGCCCAGTTCCTCTCCGCCGATCAGGTCGACGACCTCTTCCGCATCGCCGTGCGGCAGAACGTCCCGGTCCTGGCCTTCGGCATCCGCACCGACTTCAAGACCCGGATGTTCCCCGGATCGCTGCGGCTCATGGAACTGGCGCACACCCTCGAAGAGCTCAAAACGATCTGCCGGTGCGGGCGCAAGGCCATCTTCAACACCCGAAGGATCGGTGACACGGTGGTCTTCGACGGCGACCAGGTCGCCATTGACGGGCAGGACGTCTGGTACGAATCGCTGTGCGGGTCCTGCTACCTCGAAGCCTCGGAAGGCCGGCTGGGGAACTGATCCGGCCCGCGCTCCGGACATCAGGGCGATGACCGCTTGCAGCGAAGTCTTCACTTCCGCCGCCACGCAGGGCATGCTGCAGTCATGGGCACCGCAGCGAAGGATGACGAGACCACCGCCTACCAGGCCAGCGAACACATCAGCCTGCCCGTCCAACGCGTCTGGGCCCTGCTGACCGACTTCACCGCGGCACCACTGTGGCTCACCGGGGTGACGGAGATGCATGCGGATGCCCCGCTGGGCCCCGGCGTGGAGCTGGAGGTCCGGATGGGGGACAACGTGCGGACCTACAGCCTGGCCGTTTTCACCCCGGAGCGGGAGCTGGTGATCTCCACCGGTGACGGTGATGTGCACACCATCTACGGTTATCAGCTGTCCCCGGACGCCGGTGGCACGCTGCTGACACTCACGGTGCAGGTGGTGATCAGCCCCCGCGTGCCGGGAGACGGTTGGGATATCCGCCGGGCCGTGGCGGATGCCGAATCAAGCCAGCTTCCTGCCTTCAAGGGGTATGCCGAACTCGCCCCCTGAGGTTCGTGGTCCCCGGGGCGGGATCGGCGGGGCTACTGGCCGGTGTTGTCCTTGAAGTTCTTCTCGTAGATCTCGTCCATCTGTGGAGCCCAGTCGGATTCGGTCTCGGATAGGTGGGTGGCCATCTCGACGGCGAGATCCGGTTCGGTGAGGACCGTGGGATCCGTGAAGCGGTCCTCTTCGCCCTCCGCGGCATGGATGAGGACGGCGGAGGTCGTCGCACCGTCCGCGGAGCAGTGCCAGGCGGCCTGCAGGTCAACGGCCGCGATGCTAGGACCTGGAATCTTGCTTTCCTTCACGCCGTGCTTATTGACCGTGGAGACGCCGTTCTCGTCCGTCTCGACGGTGTCGGCGCACTGGCCGTGCTTCAGATACCCGGACTCGTTCAGGGTCTTGAACTCCTCGTCGTTGGCGAGGTAATACCTGCGGATCTGGACCTCCGCGGCGGCCTGGAGCAGGTCCTCATCGTCGGGGTCGGTGGCGGTGAAGCCGCAACCGACATGCGTGTACAGACCACTCATGGATAGCCCGCCGATTTCCGGAATTGCAGTGGCCACGGCGTCGAGGGTCTTCTGGTCCAACAGACCATCCACGCAGGGAGCGGGGTCCACCGAGTTGCGCTTCGCCGCTTGCTTCGAAGCTGCCTTCCGGGCCTGGTCCTTCCAAGCCTCGTCGGCGGCTCCCTCGGTGATCATCCCGGTGTCCTGGCTCGCAGATTCCTGGGCTTGGGCACTTTCGGAGGTGCCACCGGGGCTCGAGGACGCGCTGGGATCCCCGGCGCCGTCGGCATTGCTGCAGGCCGTCAGGGACAGGAATCCCACGGCCGTGACGGCCATCAGCCGCGGAAGGACGGTGGTGCGTTTCCGTCCCGGTACTACTGCGGTGGGGCGGCTGGACTCCGATGTGCTGAACATGCTGTTCCTTTCGACTGCTGGGACCGAACCCGAAAAAACAAGTTGCTTCATCGAAACTACGGAATTCGGAACGACGGGCCAATGGGTCCTGCGCCTTCGTTATGCCTTCGACGCTTCGGGGCCACGCCGTCGAAGGGGAGGGCTACTGGCCCATGGCGTCCTTGAAGTTCTTCTCGTAGATCTCGTCCATTTGTGGAGCCCAGTCGGATTCGGTCTCGGATAGGTGGGTGGCCATCTCGAGGGCCAGCTCCGGTTCGGTGAGGACCGTGGGATCCGAGAAGCCGTCCTGTTCGTCGTCCGCGGCATGGATGAGGACGGCGGAGCTCGTCGCCCCGTCCTCGGAACACTGCCAGGCGGCCTGCAGCTCCACGGCGGCGGAGGCCCCGGGGATGTTGCTTTCCTTCACGCCGTGCTTATTGACGGTGGCGACACCGTTTTCGTCCGTTTCGACGTCGTCCGCGCACTGGCCGTGCTTGAGGAAACCGGACTCGTCCAGCGTCTTGTACTCCTCGTCGTTGCCGGGGTAGTACCTGCGGACCTGGACCATGGCCGACGCCTGGTGGGCGTCCGCGTCCAGATTGGTGGCGGTGAAAGTGCAGCCGGCGTGGGTGTAGAGGCCGCTGAGGTACATCCCCCCGACTTCCGGCAGGGCGGTGGCCACGGCATCCAGGGCCTTCTGGTCCAGCAGCTCGTCGACACAGCGGGTGGCGTCGATCTCGCTGCCTTCCGCGCCCGCCGAGCGGGCCTGTTCCTTCCAGGCTTCGTCGGCGGCTCCTTCGGTGATCACCCCCGGGTCCTGGATTGCTGAGGCCGGTGCCTCGGAACTGTCCGAAGCACCGCCGGGGCTCGACGAGGCGCTGGCCTCCCCGGCGCCGTTGGCATTGCTGCAGGCCGTCAGGGACAGGAGTCCGACGGCGGCAACGGCCAGCAAACGGGGGCCGGCCGAGGTGCGCGACGGGCCGGAAGCCACTGCGGCGCCGGAGCGGTGACGGCTGGTCTGCGAAATATTGAACTTGCTGTTCCCCTTCGGAAGTACTGAGACCGAACCCGGAAGACCGGGTTCCTCCATCGAAGGTACGGAACCGGCAGTGGGCCCACAATGCACCCGGCGGCTTCGTTATGCGTTCGACGCTTCGCGGACCGGGAGGGCTCCGTCGAGGATGACGCCCAAACCCCAGGCGAAGGCGTCGGCCCCCAATTGCGGGCCGCCGGGGATCGAGGGGTCGGTGGCCGCGAGGGCCGCGAGTTTGGCGTGTTCCTGACCGGCCGCGACGGAACCCAGGATGTGGTTGAGGATCAGATGCTGCGCCCAGGCCGAATGGGCCGGATCGATGCCGGAGGTCTCGAGCAGATCACGCAGCCCGGTCAGCGGGAGCAGGGCCGCCGGCTGCATGGATTGCGCCAGTTGCACCACTTCGGCGCTGTCGGGCACCGGCAGCAGGGCGGAGCGGATGGCCGTGGCCACCTCGATGATCGCCGCGCGGGACTCGGCCGGTCCGCCGGGGGAGGAGGTGGCGGCCAGGGGCGGGAGCGTGATTCCGCCCAGCAGGCGGGCTGCGACGTCGACGAGCAGGTCCTGTTTATTCTTCACGTGCCAGTACAAGGCGCCGACCTGGACCTCGAGCTCGCGGGCGAGGCGACGCATCGACAGATCGGCCAGACCGAACTCGGTGAGGATGCCGACGGCGGAGCCCACCACCTGATCCCGAGTCAACGCCATGCCCGTAGTCTACGGTGCCCGGGGAGTGGCTGAACGCCGTTCAATTTATTGTACGCTGGATCGACGACACCGCTGAACGGTGTTCAATCATGATTTATGAGGGAGACGCAACGTGGCAATGCCAGCAGGAACACCAGAGGCCAGGGTCGCGGAGTCGACCGATGAGCAGACCGTAGCCAATACAACTCCGAGCAGTTGGCGTGGGGTCGTCGAGAAGGTGGCCGCCGGTCACGGACTCGACGCCGAGGGTGCAGCGGCCATCCTGGCCACCCCCGATGAGGAGACCCTCGCCCTCGTCGGCGCCGCAGGGGAGCTGCGACGTCGTCATTTTTCGAACACGGTGAAGGTCAACTACCTGGTGAACCTGAAATCGGGTCTCTGCCCCGAAGACTGCACCTACTGTTCCCAACGGCTGGGTTCGGCCGCCCAGATCCTGAAGTACACCTGGATCGACGCCGATGAAGCGGTCAGGCAGGCCGAGCTGGGCATCCAAGGCGGCGCCAGCCGCGTCTGCATGGTGGCCAGTGGCAAGGGGCCGGCCAACCGCGACGTCGACCGGGTCGCAGGGATGGTCGGCCAGCTCCGGGAACGCAACCCCGAGGTGGAGGTTTGCGCCTGCCTGGGGATCCTGAAATCCGGTCAGGCCGAAAAACTGCGCGAGGCCGGGGTCGACGCCTACAACCACAACCTGAACACCGCCGAATCCAAATACGAGGACATCTGCACCACCCACGAGTTCTCCGACCGGGTCGCCACGGTCCAGGCCGCCAAGACGGCGGGTTTGTCCCCCTGCTCGGGACTCATCGTCGGGATGGGCGAAACCGACGAGCAGCTCGTCGAGGCCGTCTTCGCCTTGCGGGATCTGGACGCCGACTCCATCCCGGTGAACTTCCTCATGCCCTTCGACGGCACGCCATTGGAAGGGACGTGGGAACTGACCCCGCTCAAATGCCTGCGCATCCTGGCCCTGGTCCGACTCGCGGCCCCGGCCTCCGAAGTCCGGATGGCCGCGGGACGCGAAATGCATCTGCGCTCCCTGCAGCCGTTCGCGCTGCAGGTCGCCAACTCGCTCTTCCTGGGCGACTACCTCACCAGTGAAGGCCAGGAGGCCGAGGCGGATCTGGCCATGATCTCCGATGCGGGCTTCGAGGTCCTGGGCGCCAGTAGGGAAAACGTCGGGGCGAACCCAACCATCCGCCGTCGTGGTGCCGGGACGGAAGTGGCCCCCAACGCATGAGTGCGCCCCACACCAGCACTGCCACACCCAGGTTGCTCGACCGGGACGCGGGCCTGCTCTGGCACCCCTATGCGAGCCTGGACGCCGGGGCGCTGTACTCCGTCACCTCCGCCGCCGGCAGCCAGCTGGAACTCGCCGGCCCCGGCGGCAGCCACCGGGTCATCGACGGGATGTCCTCCTGGTGGTCGGCGGTCCACGGCTATAACCATCCGACCCTGAACGCCGCGGCCCACGCCCAGATCGAGGTCTACAGCCATGTCATGTTCGGTGGGCTCACCCATGCCCCGGCGGTGGAGTTGGCCGAACGCCTGCGGGCTGCCGCCCCACCCGGGCTCGAGCACGTCTTCCTGGCCGATTCCGGATCGGTCAGCATCGAGGTGGCGTTGAAGACCGCCGTGCAATACCAGGGGGCCCGGCACCACACCGGCCGCCACCGGTTCCTGGCCCTGCGGGGCGGCTACCACGGTGACACCCTCGGGGCGATGGGTGTCTGCGATCCGGTGGACGGGATGCATTCGGCCTTCCCCGGTCTGGTGGCGGATCACCTCTTCGCCTCCCGTCCACCTCCGGCCCGTTTCGAGCCCGACGCGGGGACCCCGGAGGGCGGGACCTGGACCTATGACACCGAAGCACTCGATGCCTGGGAGGGCCAGGTCCGGCGGCTGGTGGCCGAGTCCTCCGACACCCTGGCGGGGATCGTGGTGGAACCGGTGCTCCAGGGGGCCGGGGGCATGTATGTCTACCCGCCGCAGGTCCTGCGGATCCTGCGGGAGATCGCCGACGCGGAGGATCTGGTGTTCATCCTCGACGAGATCGCCACCGGCTTCGGGCGCACCGGAAGGTACTTCGCCTGCGAATGGGCCGGCGTCGTCCCGGATCTGATGTGCGTGGGCAAGGCCTTGACCGGCGGCTACGTGACCCTGGCGGCACTGCTGGTCGGGCAGAAGGTGGCCCGCGCCATCGCCGCCTCCGATACCGACGCGATCCTGCATGGACCGACCTTCATGGGCAACCCGCTGGCCTGCCGCATCGCCGCCGCCTCGATGGACCTGCTCGCCACCCCGGACGCCGCCGGGGTGCCCGCCTGGAAGACCGCGGTCACTGCCCTGCAAGCCGGCCTGCTCACCGGACTGCAACCGGCGATGGAACTTGCTTGCGTCAGCGACGTCAGGGTGCTGGGAGGCATCGGCGTCATCGCACTGGATCGGCCCGTCGACATCACCGCGCTCACCCATGCCGCCGTCCGGGCCGGCGCCTGGGTCCGCCCCTTCAGGAACCTCGTCTACCTCATGCCGCCCTACGTAGCCGAGGCGGAGGAGATCTCCCGGCTCTGCTCAGCGGTGACCGGGGCGATCGCCGAGGTCCACGCATGAGCGCCTGGCAGCACTGGCTCCTAGAACGTGCCCGGGTCCGAGAGGTGCGTGGACTGGCCCGCGCCACCGACGAAGCCACCGGACTCTACGATCTGGCCTCCAACGACTACCTGGGCCTGGCCCGCGACCCCCGGTTGGCCGAGGCGGCGCACCGGGCGACCCTGCGCCACGGGACCGGTTCCTCCGCCAGCCGGGTGGTCACCGGGACACATCCGGTGCATCGGGAACTCGAAGACGGGCTCTGCCGGCTGACCGGCAGGGACGAGGCACTGGTCTTCTCCAGCGGCTACCTGGCCAATCTGGGGATCCTCGGCGCGCTCGGCGGGCCTGGAACACTGCTGGTGCTCGATGAGCAGGCCCATGCCAGTCTCATCGACGGGGCCCGGCTGGCCCGCAGCCCGCTGGCCTGGACCTCCCATCATTCCGTGAAGGAAACCATCGACCTACTGGCCAGCCGCAGCCAACCGCGGGCCGTGGTCGTCGTGGAATCCGTATATTCGGTCTCCGGGGACGCCGCCCCGCTGGCCGAACTCGCTGCCGCCTGCCGCCGGTACGACGCCCTGCTGCTGGTCGACGAGGCCCATTCACTCGGGGTGGGCACCGCCGGTGGGGCGGTGCGGGCCGCTTCGCTGGCCGCGGACCCCTCGGTGGTGGTCACCGCGACGCTGTCCAAGGCGCTCGGCGCCCAAGGTGGGGCCGTGCTGTTCGGCGGGGAACCGGCAGGAATGCTGCGCACCCACCTGGCCAGTACCGCCAGGAGCTTCATCTTCGATACCGCCCTGGCGCCCGGCAGCGCGGCGGCGGCCGGCGAAGCCGTGCGGATCCTGGAGGAAGACCCCGCTCTGGCCGGGCTGGTGCCGGAGCGCGTGGCGCTGATGACCGGCACGCTGGGCCGGTTGTTCCCTGCCGGTTCGAGTCCGGGGCAGAGGAACCAGGTCGAGGTCGAGGTCATCGAATCCGGGGCCGGGGCCGTGGTCTCCCTCCGGGTGGGATCGGCCGAAACGGCCACCATGATCGCCGCTGAACTGCGTGGGGCCGGGATCGCCGTCGGATGCTTCAGACCGCCCAGCGTCCCGGACGGCATCTCCCGCATCCGGTTGACGGCCCGGGCCACCCAGCACCCCGAGGAGCTGGTGGAGGTTTTGGCCACGGTGGCCAGAACGGTGTCACGCCATGCCCGGGTGACGGCATGAAAGCCGCCGACTACTTCACCGTCAGCGACCCGCAGCAGGTACGCGAGGTCCTTCAGCGCACCACGGAATTCCTCCCTACCAACGCCCTGACCGCCGTCGAACCCTTGGGCCCGGAGGCGCTGCGTGTCCTGGCCCGGGTCGGCTTCGCCCTGCCGCCGGTACTGGCCTCGGCCGTGGGGGAGGAACACCTGCGCGTCAGGAGACTGGTCGCCCGCTTCTTCAGCCCGGCCAAGGTCGCAGCCGTCGCCGACCGGGTCAGCTCGCTGGCCCGCGAACAGGCAGCAGGAGCCCGGCCCGCACTGGAACAGGGATCCACGCTGGACCTGGGCGAACGCGTGGGCGGGATCCCCGCGCAGATCATGTGGGAACTGATCGGGGTGCCCGGACCGGAGCAGGAGACCTTGCAACGGTGGAGCCGTGACTCGCTGGAACTGTTCTGGGGGTGGCCCGGGCCGGACCGCCAGGTCGAACTCGCCCACGGGGCCGCCGACTTCCATGCCTGGCTCAGGGAATCGGTCACCGCCAGCAGGGGCAGTACGAACCTGTTCGGGGTCCTGCACGAGGCAGGGCTGGGAGTACGGCAGATCTGTTCGCTGGGCTACTTCCTGGTCATCGCCGGACAGGAGACGACGGCGTTGCTGATCAACACCGTCCTCCACCGCACCCTGGCCGATCCCGTGGCCTGGGCCGAATGCGGCGGACCCGACGGGCTGACGGCCAGCAAGCGGCGGGTCCGTCAGGTGCTGGCCACCGAGTCCTCGGTCCCCACCTGGCGACGTACAACGGTGCCGGGGGCCACGCTGTCCGGCCGCCAACTGCCCGCAGGGGCCGAAATCCTGTTGGAACTGACCGGTCACCACGCCCCGGACGCGGTGGCCGAGGACGGGGCCGGCTATGGGCTGGCCTTCGGCCACGGATTGCACCGCTGCCTGGGCGCCCGCCTGACGGAACTCGAAGCAGGACTGGTGCTCCACGAGGTGGCCCGCACCCTACCGGACGCGGTGCCTTCCGGCCCGGAACCCGAGTGGCTGCGGCTGCTCTCCTTTCAGGCGCCTCGGGCGGTCCGGGCGCAGATCGATGGAGGAACATGAAGATCGTGATGGTCACCGGAACCGATACCGGTGTGGGCAAGACGGTGGCCACTGCGGCGCTGGCCGCCCGCTGGCAGCACGAAGGGCTGCGCGTCGGTGTGTATAAGGCGGTGCAGACCGGCATCCCCGCCACGGGAAGCGGACCGGAACCGGCGGATGTCTCCGAGGTGAACCGGCTGGCCGGGGAGGACGTCGTCGTGAAGGAAGGGATCCGGCTGCCGCTGCCCCTGGCTCCGGTGCCCGCGGCCCGGGACGCCGGGGTCGCGCTGCCACCGCTGAGCGAACATGTGGCCACCATCCGGGCCCTGGCCTCGAACGTGGACCTCGTCCTGGTCGAGGGCTCCGGGGGTCTGTTGGTCGAACTCACCGCCGCCGGACAGACCCTGGCCGAACTGTGCACCGCCGTGGACGGAGGCCTGGTGCTGGTGGCCCGCCCCGACCTGGGCACCCTGAACCACACCCTGCTCACCCTCGAAGCCGCCCGGGCCCGCGGCCTGCAACTGACTGGGCTGTTGTTGGGAAGCTGGCCCGAAGACCCCGAAATCCTCCATGCCACCAACGAGGAGTATCTGCGCCACCGGTGCGCCACCACCTCGACCCCCTGGCTCGGGCGCATCCCCGAGCAGGCCGGGTCGTGGTCGGGGGCACGGTTCCGTGCGGGAGCGCTGCGCTGGCTCTCCCCGGTGGCCGCCGACGCTTCATGACTGGTCCAATGCGTGGAAAAAGTCGCATGTTGGCGGGCACTTGGGTAACCTTGATGCGTAAGAGCCCCTTTCACTCTTACGCTCCAGCCCGGTTTCGGGGCGGGGTACGGAGGTCAGGGGCGTTCTTGTGTCCGGCACCGCCGGAACCCGGCGCAAGCCGGCCGCTGACCCACGCAAGGGGGAGGATCCCATGCCAGCAATCGTGATCGTCGGAGCCCAATGGGGTGACGAGGGAAAAGGCAAGGCCACTGACCTGCTCGGAGGCCGTGTCGACTACGTGGTCAAGCCCAACGGCGGCAACAACGCCGGGCACACCGTCGTCGTCGGTGGCGAGAAGTACGAGCTGAAGCTCCTTCCCGCGGGCATCCTGTCCCAGAACGCGACCCCCATCATCGGCAACGGCTGCGTGGTGAACCTCGAAGCGCTGTTCGAGGAGATCGACGGCCTCGAAGCCCGCGGCGCCGACACCTCGAAGCTGCGCATCTCGGCCAACGCCCACCTGGTGGCCCCCTACCACCAGACCATGGACAAGGTCACCGAACGCTTCCTGGGCAAGCGGGCCATCGGCACCACCGGCCGGGGCATCGGCCCGGCCTACATGGACAAGGTCGGCCGGCTGGGCATCCGCGTCCAGGACGTCTTCGACGAATCCATCCTGCGCCAAAAGGTCGAGGGGGCGCTGCGGCAGAAGAACGAACTGCTCGTGAAGGTCTACAACCGCCGCTCCGCGGAGGTCGACGAGATCGTCGAGTACTTCCTGGGCTTCGTGGAGCGGCTGCGCCCGCTGGTCGTGGATTCCACCTTCGTGCTCAACGAGGCGCTCGACGCCGGCAAGGTGGTGCTCATGGAAGGCGGGCAGGCCACGTTCCTGGACGTGGACCACGGCACCTACCCGTTCGTGACCTCCTCGAACCCGACGGCCGGCGGCGCCTCCGTCGGCTCGGGCATCGGGCCGACCCGGATCACCCGCTCGGTCGGGATCATCAAGGCCTACACCACCCGTGTCGGGGCCGGCCCGTTCCCCACCGAGCTCTTCGACGAGATGGGCGAGTACCTGCAAAAGACTGGCGGTGAGTTCGGTGTGAACACCGGACGGGCCCGCCGTTGCGGCTGGTACGACGCCGTTCTGGCCCGCCACGCCTCGCGGGTCAATGGCTTCACCGACTACTTCGTGACCAAACTCGACGTGCTCTCGAACATCGAGAGGATCCCGGTGTGCGTGGCCTACGACGTCGACGGCGTCCGCCACGATGAGATGCCGATGACGCAGACCGACTTCCACCACGCGAAGCCGATCTTCGAATACTTCGACGGCTGGACCGAGGACATCACCAAGGCCAGGACCATGGAGGATCTGCCGGAGAACGCGCGGAACTACATCCTGTCGCTGGAGAAGATCTCGGGAACCCGGATCTCGGCCATCGGGGTCGGCCCGGACCGCGAGCAGACGATCGTGCGTCACGACCTGATCGACGACTCGCTCTAGGCCTCGCGGCGGTGCGCCCTGACCCGATGCCGCACGGCCACGAACCCGTCGGGGCGCACCACCACCACGGTCCCGTCGGGTAGCCCACGCCGCGGCGATGCCCCGAAGAGGTGCAACTCGACGCCATGCTGTTGGGCCGTGATGGCTCCCCGGCCTGCGGCCCGCGCCCCGTAGGCGTGGACCTGCCACCGGGCCGAGGCCAGCGGGGCGTGGTTGTCCTCGCCCGGGTTCGTCGCCCCGATCCAGGGCAGCCGGCGGCCCACCACCGGATCCCGGCGCCGGATCCTCGCCACACCGTGGCGCGCCTCGGCCCGGGTCCGCTCCTGCTCGGTCATCCAATAGTGGATGCGCAGCTGGGAGACGTAGCCGAAGATCCGGGTGCCGAGCGGGCCCCGGGGGGCCACACGCACCAGGACCGGCCACAGCAACGGCATCACCCGGCTGCGGATGAACCGTGCCCGGGCCGTGGAGGAAGTGACCCGTGAGAAGAGTCGGTCGGTGGTGGCGACCAGCCTGCGGGCGACCGGACGGCGTTCGGCCTCGTAGCGTTCAAGATAGGACTCGGGCATGCGACCGGAGAGGACATCGGCGAGCTTGCACGCAAGATTATGGGCATCCTGCAGTCCGGTGTTCATGCCCTGGGCCCCGACGGGGGAGTGCACATGACCGGCATCCCCGGCCAGGAAGACCCGCCCGGCACGGAAGGCATCGGCCACCCGGTGGTGGACCCGGTAGGTGGCGAACCAGCCCGCCTGGGAATAGCTCACCCCGAAGTCCTGCTCCAGCGCGCCCCGGGCGCGCTGCTCATCGACGCCGACCTGATCGCCACTGGCAGCGTGGGCTGTGCTGCTCCGGGCCCCGGCGGCCTCACGCAGGATGCCCAGCAGCCTGACCCTGCGGGCGTCCGGGGAGGGGTCGGACATCGGGAAGGTCAGCAGGAAGTCATCGCCGGCGAGCCGGACGTTGATGCCCGATCCGGTGCCGTGGACGTCGTGGGCGTCGATGACGTAGAAGACCTTTTCGTTGGTTTCGCCCTCGAAGCCGATCCCCAACTGCCCGCGGGTCGGGGAGGAGGCGCCGTCGGCGGCCACCACGTACCTGGCACGGATCGTCTGCCGGGGCCCATCGGCGGACTCGACGTCCAGGTCGACCCCGTCGCCGTCCTGTCGGAGACCGAGCAGCTTCGTGTTCCAGGCCACCGCCCGCCCGCGGGATGCGAGCCGGGAGGCCAGGATCTCTTCGTTGGCGTGCTGTTCCAGGATGGTGATCCCCGGGTAGGGGGTCAGCCCTTGGCCGATCCGATCCAGCGGCACCGGATGCCACGAGCTGCGACCGACTCCCGGGCGCATCTCGTTGGCCGGGACCGCTTGGGCCAGGACCTGGTCCACCACGCCGAGCTGTGCGTAGATCTCCATGGTCCGGGCCTGGACGCCCAAGGCCCGTGATTCACGGGTGGGCCCCGCCTTGCCGTCGATGATGACCGCCTCGACCCCGAGTCGTTCCAGCCAGTTCGCCGCCATCAGTCCGGTGGGCCCGGCGCCGACGACGCAGACGTCCACGGTGCGCTGGTCGGTTTCCATGCGCTCAGGTTACTCCTGGCTGAGCCCCGCGTCGGCGCCCGTGGCGCCCTTGCCGGTCAACCGGGCCGCGGAGGCGACCCGGAACGAGGCGATCAGCCCGAGAATGAGGAATGCTGCAGCGCCGAAGAGCGACCACTGCACGCCCGTGGCGAACCCTGCGGTCAGGGCATCATGCAACGGGTTGGCGGGATTCACGCTGGAGATCAGGCCGCCTGCGGAGTCACTGAGCCCCGAGGCCATTTTGGTGGCGGTGGCCTCGTCGGCGCCGGCATCGCGTAGCAGGCCCATGGCGCTGGCCGCCGTGGCGACGGCCAGGATGGTTCCGGCGATGGCCGAGCCGAGCCCGGAGCCGATCTGGCGCACGGTGGACTGGGTGGCCGAGGCCTCGCCCGAGGCTTCGGTGGGGATGTCCCGCAGGACGGTCCCGGTCAGCTGTGCCGAGGCCAGGCCCAGCCCCAGACCGTAGACGACCAGCACAGGAACCAACAGGGCGATGGGCAGGCTGTTGCTGGTGAAGATCGCCAGCACCAGTACCCCGACGACCTCCAGCGCCAGACCGAGGATCACCACCCGGGCCGCGCCCATCAGATCGGCCAGATGCCGTGCCGCTGCCCCCGAGCCGAAGGCACCCAACGCCATGGCTGCCAGGATCAGCCCGGCTCCGAGGGTGCCGGTCTCCAGCACGTTCACCAGGAAGAGGGGCAAGACCAGCAGCAGGCCGAATTCGCCGACGGCGACCGCAGCTGCGGCGGTGTTTCCCCAGGAGAAGGTGCTGATCCTGAAGAGCGTCAAATCCAGCAGGGCGGCCTTGCCCACGGTGGCGCGGTGCCCCTGCCAGCCCAGGAACGCCGCGAGGAGCACGACGCCGGTGACCGCCAGCGGGATGACCGGAGAACTGCCTGCGGGCCAGGATACGGGGCCGATGGTCAAGGGCTGCTGGGGGGTCCACCAACCCAGTGTGGGGCCCTCGATCAGCGCGAAGACCAACAGGCCGAACGCGGAGGCGCTGAGCAGTAGCCCGACGACGTCGAATCCCGGAGACGCATGCGTGTCACTGGTTTCGGGAACGAAAAGCACGGTGCCCACGAGGATCAGGAGACCGAAGGGCAGATTGACCAGGAAGATCCACCGCCAGTCGACGCTGGAGGAGAGCCAGCCGCCCAGCAGCGGGCCGACGGCTGCCATCCCGGACATCACGGCGCCCCAGACACCGAAGGCGGCAGCACGGTCGCGCCCCTGGAAGTTGGCGTTGACGCTGGCCAGGGTGGACGGCAGGACGGCGGCACCGCCGACGCCCTGGATGGCCCGGCCCAGGATGAGGGAGGAAGAGGAGTCGGCCATCGCGGAGAACAGGCTGCCGGCCATGAACAGCACGACGCCGGCGACGAAGAGTTTGCGTCGTCCGACCCGGTCGCCCAATCGGCCGGCACTGAGCAGCAGGGCGGCCAGCACCACCGAGTAGAGGCTGTTGACCCACTGGGCGTCGCCGAGGTCGAGTCCCAGGTCGGTGATGATCGTCGGCAGGGAGACGCCGACGATGGTGCCGTCGAGCACGATCATGGATAGGCCGGCGGCCAGAACGGCCAGGGCGGCCCACTTATTGGGTTGAGGCTTCTTCACGTCCTCAACGTTACGGTCTGCACCGTCTGGATCCATCCACCTTTTGATCGATCATGGGTAGGCTGGAGGCACGCACAGCGGAAGGCGGAAACCATGAAGATCAGTGTTGGACAGCTCTCACCCAGCGGCGAAATGGCAGAGAACCTGCAGGTGGTTCGCCGCCTGGTCGCCCGCGCCAAGGATTCCGGTGCGGAACTGGTGCTTTTCCCCGAGGAAACGATGTTCACGGTCCGCAAGGTCGAGGGGGATCTGAGCACCGCCGTGGAGCGGGATTGGAGCACCTTCGTCCAGCAGCTCTCGCTCCTGGCCGCCGAATTCGGGGTCGCGATCGTCGCCGGGGGATACGAGCCCAGTGCAGACCCCCAGCCTTACAACACGCTGGTGACCATCGATTCCAGCGGTGCCATCCTGGGGACGTACCGCAAGATCCACCTCTACGACGCCTTCTCCTACCAGGAGTCCAGCCGGATCAAATCCGGCGACGTCGAGGCGGTCCCCGTCTTCGAGATCGGCGGACTGAACGTGGGGATCATGACCTGCTACGACATCCGTTTCCCCGAGGTGGCCCGCCGTCTGGCGGTCGCCGGCGCGGACGTGGTCCTCGTGGCCGCCGCCTGGTTCAAGGGCGACCACAAGATCGACCACTGGGAGACCCTGCTCAAGGCCCGCGCCGTGGAGAACACGGTCTGGGTGGCTGCCGCCGGGACGAGCTCGACGAACACCGTGGGCCACTCGGCGATCCTGGATCCGCTGGGCATCCCGGTGGCCTTCCTGGGCGAGGAAACCGAGGCGCTGGCGACCGTCGACGTCACCCGTCGCCGGGTGGAGGAAGTCCGCCAGTTCCTGCCGGTGCTGGCCAACCGGCGGATCGGCACCGACATCAATGCTTGAGGGGGGCCGACCTCGGCGGCCATCCCGGGCTTCGGGAGGGCCGCCGTCGTAGTTTCTAGGCCAGGACCTGCCGTTTGGAGGAGATGACGCCGGTGTTGAAACCGGCCAGATGCAGGCCGCCGTGGAACCGGGCGTGTTCGATCTTCACGCAGCGGTCCATCACCACGTTCATTCCCGCGGCTTCGGCCTTCGTCGCGACGTCTTCGTGCCAGGCGCCGAGCTGTAGCCACAGTGTTTTCGCCCCGACCGCGAGGGCCTCGTCCAGGACGCCGGGCAGGTCGTCGTTCTTGCGGAACACCTCGACCAGATCGGGGACCTCGGGCAGCTCGGCCAACGAGGCGTAGACCGGCCGGCCCAGGATCTCGTCCAGCACCGGGTTCACGAAGTAGACCGTGTAGCTGGTGGAGGAGAGCAGGTAGGTCGCCACGAAATAGGAGGCCCGGGAGGGTTTATTCGAAGCCCCCACGATCGCGATCGAACGGGTGTTGCGCAGGATGTTCAACCGTTCGGGGGCCGAGGGGCCGATCCATCCGCGCTCGGTGGTTTCGGTGCTCACGAGAAGACTCCGATCTCTTCGGCGCTATCTGCTGGGGTCGCATCGGCTCCGGCGGCGTCGGCGGAGGTGGCCTGGGCGGCGGTGAGTGCCTGATCCAGATCCCAGATGATGTCTTCGACGTCTTCGAGCCCCACCGAAAGCCGGATCAGGTCCTCCGGCACGCCCGCGGCGGCCAGCTGTTCGGGGTTCAACTGCTGATGCGTCGTCGATCCCGGATGCAGGACCAGGGTGCGGGCGTCACCGATATTGGCCAGATGGCTGGCCAGCTGCAGCGCCTCGATGAACCGGCCTCCGGCCTCGCGCCCGCCGGAGATCCCGAAACTGAAGACCGAGCCGACCCCATCGGGCAGCAGGTCCTGCGCCCGTTCGTGCTGGGGGTGGGAAGGTAGTCCGGCGAAGTTCACGTAGCTGACGCGGGGGTCGGCCTCGAGCCAGGCGGCGATCGTCGAGGTGTTGGCCAGATGGGCGTCCATGCGTTGCGGGAGCGTCTCGACCCCCTGCAGCAGTTGGAAGGCCGACTGGGCGGACAGGGCAGGACCGATATCGCGGAGCTGTTCGGAGCGCAGCTTCGTCAGGAACCCGTATTCGCCGAAGTTCCCCCACCAGGACACGTTGCCGTAGGAGGGCACCGGTTCGGTCAGGGTCGGGAAGTTCCCGTTGCCCCAGTTGAAGCGGCCGGATTCGACGACGACCCCGCCCATCGTCGTGCCGTGGCCGCCCAGGAACTTGGTGGCCGAATGGATGACGATATCCGCACCGTGTTCGATGGGGCGCAGGATGTACGGCGGGGTGAGGGTGGAGTCGACGACGAGCGGGATGCCCGCCTGGCGGGCGACGGCCGCCAGGCCCTTGAGGTCGGCGATGTCCCCCGACGGATTGGCGACGACCTCCGTGTAGAGGGCCTTGGTTTCCGGGCGGAGGGCGGCGGCGAAGTCGGCCGCCTCGTTGCTGTCCACGAAGGTGGTGTCCACGCCGAAGCGGCGCAGCGTCACGTCCAGCTGGGTGATGGTGCCCCCGTAGAGCTTCGAGGAGGCGACGATATGGTCTCCGGCGCCGGTCAGTGCGGCGAAGGTGATGAACTCCGCGGCCATGCCCGAGGCGGTGGCCACCGCCCCGATGCCCCCTTCCAGGGAGGCAACGCGTTCCTCGAAGGCCGCGACGGTGGGGTTGCCGATCCGGGAGTAGATGTTCCCGTACTTCTGCAGGGCGAACAGGTTGGCCGCGTCGTCGGTGTCCTTGAACACGAACGAGGTGGACTGGTAGATCGGGACCGCACGGGCCCCGTGCTCGGCATCGGGGGTGCCTCCGGCGTGCAGGGCGCGGGTACGGAATCCAAACCGGTGATCGGACATCTACGTGGTGGCTCCTTCGGGGTGGGGTCGGGAGGTTCCCGATCCCCCATCGTGACAAATCTCCGGGTTCCATCAAAGAATGTTTCGCCACGTGGCGCTTTTTCGTGGCCGGTCCGAACAAACTGCACGCTGCGGGCCCCGGATAGGATGGGTGCATGGGAACACGCATTGCGCTGGTGCGCCACGGGGAAACCGCATGGAACGCCGAGGGCCGTCTTCAGGGGCAGACCGACATCCCCCTGAACGAGGCCGGCCGGGCCCAGGCCCGCGCCGCCGGGGAGCGATTGGCCGAGCATGACGGCGACTGGGGCACCCTGGTCTCCTCGCCGTTGGGCCGGGCCGTGGAGACCGCCACGCTGATCGGTACCGCGCTGGGTCTCGAGGCGGTGGAACCCGTCGTGGGGCTCCAGGAACGCCACTACGGCGAGGGCGAAGGCCGGGCGGTGCTCGGGATGCCTCGCCCCCGGATCGACGAACTACTGCTCAGTGCCGAACCCGAAGCCGAGGTCGTCGACCGGGGGCTGGCCGCGTTGGTCGGCCTGGTCCGGGAGCATCCGGACGCTGATCTGGTGGTCGTCGCCCACGGGACCCTCATCCGGCTGGTCATGAGCGCCCTGCAGGACGCCGTCCACCCGCGGTTGGAGAACGGGGAGATCGTGCTCACCGACACCTGCCAGCTCGAGAACACGATGGTGCGACGGAATTCGACACCCGTCCACTAGGCCGGTGATGTATGCCACAGGTTCTGATACGGTTTTTCAATGACTCTCGCGAACCTGAATGACTGGCTCGGTACCTCTGAAGGCTGGTTGTGGACCTTCATCGGCATGCCCGTCGTCGTCGTCCTGGCGCTCTATTTCACCCTTCGAACCAAAGCCGTCCAGTTCCGCATGCTGCCGGCCATGTTCAAATCCATCACGGAAAAAGCGCAACGCGACGAGGACAGCAACACGAAGTCCCTGTCGGCGTTCCAGGCGTTCATCGTCTCCGCGGCAGCCCGCGTCGGAACCGGCAACGTCTCAGGCGTTGCGGGTGCCTTGTTCATCGGTGGGCCCGGTGCGGTGATGTGGATGTGGATCATGGCCCTGTTCACCAGCGCCGCGAGCTTCATCGAATCCACGCTGGCCCAGCTCTACAAGACCCGGGGCGAAGACACCTATAAGGGCGGTCCGGCCTTCTACATCCACCGCGGCCTGGGCAGCCGGGGCTTCGGCGTCTTCTTCGCCACCCTGTTCATCTTCTGCTTCGCGCTGGCCTTCACCTCGCTGCAGTCCAACACCATCGTCGACGCCGTCACCGGCGCGGTCGGCACCTTCACCGATCCGGAATCCGTGACCTGGCTACCCTGGGCCCTGGGGCTGCTGCTGGCCGGCATGACCGCCGCCATCGTCCTGGGCGGGATGCGCCGCGTCGCCTTCGTGGCGCAGAACCTGGTGCCGTTGATGGCACTGATCTACGTCAGCTTCGGCCTCGTGATCGTGCTCATGAACTTCGAAGAGCTCCCGCGCGTCGTCGGCCAGATCGTCGACGGGGCCTTCAACGTCAAGGCAGCCGTCGGCGGCGGCATCGGCGTCGCCATCGTCCAGGGCGTCCAGCGCGGCATGCTCTCCAACGAAGCCGGCATGGGCTCGGTCCCCAACGTCGCCGCCACCGCCTCGGTCAGCCACCCGGTCAAGCAGGGGCTGACCCAGACGCTGGGCGTCTACTTCGATACTCTGCTGATCTGCTCGATCACCGCGTTCATCGTCCTCATCGCCTTCCCGGACCTCGGACAAGGCGGCGAGGGCCTGGTGATGGTGCAGGAATCCCTGGTCGGCAACCTGGGGGCGTGGGCGGCGATCGCCCTGGCGGTGATCATGTTCCTGCTGGCCTTCACCTCGGTGCTGGGCAACTTCTCCTACGGGGAAGCCAACGTCAACTTCATCACCCGGAACAAGCGGGTGCGGACCCTCTTCGCGCTCGCCGTCACCGCCGTCGTCTTCCTCGGGTCCGTGATCTCCGTTGACCTGGCCTGGTCGCTGGCCGGGGTCACGATGGTCTTCATTGCCATGATCAACCTGGTGGTGATCACGATCCTGGCACCCACCGCACTCAAGCTCCTGCGCCACTACAACGCCCAACGGGCCCAAGGCCTGGACCCGGTCTTCCTGGCCACCGACATGCCGGAAATCAAGAACATCGATTGCTGGACCGAAGAGGACGTCAGTGACCACCTGACCCAGCGCGGCTACCAGCGGAAGGTGTCGGTGTCGGACACCGAATGATCAGCCAGCGGCACAGATCCGTTCCAGGGCGGGCAGGCACTCTTCGTTCTGCAGGCTCGTCGTATCGCCCAACGCGGATCCTTCGAACAGTTGGGTCAGTAGCCGGCGCATGATCTTCCCGGAACGGGTCTTGGGGACATCGGGGACGAAGACGATGTCGCGCGGCTTGGCGATCGGACCGATCTGCGCGGCCACATGGGCGCGCAGATCGGCGGCGGCCGCCACCTGCTCCGGAGTGGGGGAGGCGCTGCCGTCGGTATCGACCAATGTTGGGTCATGGGGGACGACGAACGCCGTTGCCGCATGACCGGTCGTGGCATCGACGGTGGGGCAGACCCCCGCCTCGACGACCCCCGGATGGGAGACCAGAGCTGATTCGATCTCGATGGTCGAGAGCAGATGACCCGAGATGTTCACCGCATCATCGGTGCGCCCCAGGATCCAGATGTCGCCGTCGTCGTCGTACTTCGCGCCGTCTCCGGCGAGGAACCAGCCCTGCGCGGCGTACTTTTGCCAATAGCTGCTGAAGTAGCGTTCCGGATCGCCCCACACGGTACGCGCCATGGCCGGACCGGTGGCGGTGAGCACGATGTTCCCTTGCACGTTCGCCGGGACCCGGGCGCCGTCCTCGTCCACGATGTCCGTGGCCACCCCGGGAAGTGCCCGGGTGCCACAACCGGGTTTGAGCACGGTATCGCCGGGGCGCGGTGAAAGAATCGTGGCGCCGGTTTCGGATTGCCACCAGGTGTCGACCATCGGGATGCCGGCATTGGGCTCACCGGGAACCAGTGAATCGCGGCCGACTTGGGTGCGCAGCCAACGCCAGGCCTCGGGGTTCACGGCCTCCCCGACGGTGCCGGCCATCCGGATGGAGGAGAGGTCGTGATCGGCGGGGATACCGTCCGGGAACCAGCCCATGAGCGAGCGCACCAGGGTCGGGGCCGTGTAGTAGCTGGTCACCGAATAACGTTCGATGATCTCGAAGTGCCGTCCCGGATGCGGGGCGTTGGGGACGCCTTCGTAGAGGACCTGGGTGACACCGTTGGACAGTGGTCCGTAGATCTCGTAGGTGTGGGCGGTGACCCAGGCCAGGTCGGCGGTGCACCAGTGCACGTCCAGGTCCCGCTGGCCGGGGTCCGGATGGCTGAAGAGGAACTCGTGGCTCCAGGAGGCTTGGGTGAGGTAGCCGCCGGTGGTGTGCACCAGACCCTTGGGCTTCCCGGTGGTCCCCGAGGTGTACATGATGAACAGCGGGGTTTCGGCGTCGAAGGCCTCGGCGGCGTGGGTGCGCGGCTGCTTCTCGACCACCTCGTGCCACCACAGGTCCCGGCCTTCGGTCCACGCGATCCCGCTGCCGGTGCGACGGATGACCAATACGTGTTCGATGGCGTTGTCCCCGGCCACCGCGGCGTCGGCGTGGGCCTTGACCGGCACCGCGGTTCCGCGGCGGAACTGGCCGTCGGTGGTGACCAGGAGCTTCGCCCCGGTGTCCTCGACCCGGAATCGCAGGGCCTCGGCCGAGAAGCCGCCGAAGACCAGCGAATGCACCGCACCAATCCGGGCGCAGGCCAGGGTGATGACAATGGTCTCCACCAGCACCGGCAGGTAGATGACCACGCGGTCCCCGACGCCGATGCCCAGGGAGGTCAAGGCGTGGGCCGCCTGGCTGACCATGCCGGTCAGCTCGGCGTAGGTGACACTGCGCCGGTCCCCGGGTTCGCCCTCGAAATGCAGGGCGACCTTCTCCCCCTGGCCGGAGGCGACATGCCGGTCGGCACAGTTCACCGCCGCATTGAGTTTCCCGCCCTCGAACCAGCGTAGTTCGGGGCCCCGGCGGGCCACCGGGTCCACGGCGGTAGTGCTGTGGATCGTATGCCAGGGTTCGGTCCAGTCCAGGCGTGCCGCGGCCTCGGCCCAGAAGTCCAGGCGTGCGGCTTCGGCGTTCAGGACATCGAGCTGGGCGTCGGCAGTGGGGGAGTCCATTGTCGGTACGTTGGTCATGGGTGCTCCAATCGGGTGGGCAGTATGACGCGGGGCCATGTAAGGCTTCCCCGCGGTGGGTAGCGGCCCCCGGGAGATGACCGGTGGGGTCCTAGGCGGAAACCGGGATGGTTTCTTCCGTGGTGGGCAGGTGCTGCCGGCGGGTGGTTCCTACGGTGAGATTGAAGATCGCCAGTGAGTAGAGGGTCACGGCGGTGAAGAGTCCCAGCCCCAGAAGCCCGAAATGTCCCAGCCATTCTCCGAACGTCAGCAGTGCTGCAGCGACCAACGTTCCACCCGCGGTGTAGCGGATGCCGGCCGTTCGTCGTTTTCGATCCGGGGTGGATTCCCAGGGCACGGTCACCAGCGTGACCACGACCATGACTGCAAGGTTGATGCCCATTCCAACCCACACGGGATGGATTCCTGCGAAGAACGTTGTGGCGGACCAGCCCGAGAGCTGGTTCCAGGCAATGCCGGCAAGGAACCCGGAAAGCATGGCTGCATGTACTGCCCGACGGCTGGCCAACGGCCAAAGGAAGACCGCGAGAACCGGCGCCAACGTGGCCCCGTTGCGCAAGGTCCAGGCAAGGACGTTCCACCAGGCAGCCTGCTCGGTGCGAAGGATCCCGTAAAGGATCATCAAGGCCGTCAGGGCAACCAAGGAGTACCGGGTGTAGCGAACCAGATCTTGTTCGGTGGCCTTGGGGCGTAATGCGCTGCCGACATCACGGCCCAGGGACGTGGCTCCGGAAAACTGGCATGGCCCCGCCCAGCCCATGGCGCAGGCCCAGACGCCAAGGAAGAAGAGGCCGACCAGCGGCGCCGGCAGGGTCTCGCTGATGTAATAGGGGACAGCCACGAGGCCAAGTTCCTGGTCGGGAACCGCAATGGCTGCGGAGGTCCCCACCAGGGCACCGAGGACGATGAAGGGGATCCCGAAGAGGGCTGCCGCATACAGGCCCTTCTGGCCGTCACGCGGAGAGCGGCAGGACATGGTCATTTGGAAGGCAGCCTGCGCCAGCGGCACATTGACGATGAATGTCCCAAACCAGGCGACGATGAGGGACAGCCCGGCATTTCCGGGGTCGACCATCGCCGGACGGGTGGCTGCCAATTCCTGCCAACCGCCGGGGCCGGGATTCGACAACACTACGAAGCCCGCGATGACGAGCATGACGACGAAGACCAGGCAGTTCAACGTCTGATTGAATGCCACGGACCTCATGCCGCCCGACCAGAGAAAAACCAACAGAAGCAGCGCGGTCGCAGTGACCGTCCATTGCAGCGGCAAATCGGTGAACGCCGTCAAAGCCGAGGCGAAGGCGATCGTTGTGGCCACCGACCACATGGGGAAAGTGACCGCCGTAATGACGCCCGCGATGGCTTTAGCCGCCCGACCGAACCGATCACCGATGATGCCGGTGACCGTCACGACGAGCTTCTCCCGCAGCGGTTTCACCAGCAACAAGGCGATCAGCAGAATTTGCACCGTTTCGGCCACTCCGTACCAGGCAGCGGAAATCCCGGTCCGATAGCTGAGTTCCATGATGGAAATATATGAAGAGCCCGAGAAGAGCCCCGTGATGCAGAAGGCGACGGTCCAAGGGCTGAAGGAACGGCCGCCATCGAAGAAGCCCTGTCCGCCGGGACGCCCTGCGCGCACGCGGGACCAGCGGCCGCCAAAGAGCAAAAGAGCCGTATAGCCCACGGCTAAGCCGATGGTCCATGCGCCCGCCGATGTCACTGCTCCACCTTTCGGGACCGCGAGTCGAGACCGCGAGAGAGGGCATCCGCGTTGTTGCATTCCCTTTCAGGAGCGTCGACATCGATCAACTCCGCGAAATGCCAGCGAAGATCCACGACAACGCCGGCGGCGCGGATCAGGGTCAGCGCCGGACAACGTGATTCCACGGACGTCGTCAGCTGGTCCAACCGGCTGGCATCTTGTTCTCCGGTCTGGACGTGGACGGCGATCCGGCAGGAATGAAAAAAGGGCTGGACATCGGCGGTACCGGCGAATCCGCGCGTGTCCTGGGTAGCCAGGCAATAGGTCTCGATGGCTTCGAGACCGATCTGCAGTTCCTCGGCGATCTGTTCGACCACCACGCCCAGGCATGCGTTGACTGCGCCGACCATGTATTCCATGGGAGTGGGGGCGGTATCGGTCCCGCCAACGGGTTCGGGCTCGTCCACTTCGAAGCCGAAGGCCCGGATCCGGATCTTCGTCCGCATGGATCCCTGCCACGTCCCTTGGGAACGAATGCGTTTGTCGTGGGCTTTCGGGGAGACGGAGCCCCCGAGGCGGGTCTGCTGTGCGTCGGTCGTACGGGTCGGGGCAATGCTCATGAACTCAGCTCCATCGTTCCTGGCGGAAGCACCTTCGCCGGTGACGGGTTCCGCGGGGTGGCGGGGCCTTGTTCGGCGTGGTTGCTGCGGCGTCACGGAGCCAGATCTCTCGGCCGCTCGGGATGGGTACCTTTCCACTAAAGGCCACCGGCACCAGAAGAAGCAACTTCACACGACGCGTTGCGAAATATTTCATTGATGTTTCCTGCGAGGTGCCCGGATTGAACTTTCGTGTCCAGAACCCGTGCAAATAACGGAAATATTCGATGTTGCTTGGATTGCCTGGGGCTCGGAACCTGGGCTGAAACACCCCGGAAAAGTGGTTTCCGTTGACTCCAACGGTGGCGCTGAGGGCCCATGATGTGGCCCAATGGAGACAACAACCATCCAGAGCGGCCGAGAGATCTGGCTCCGTGACGCCGCAGCAACCCCTTCCCGATCCGTCGGGAGGAAGGTGCTCACGCCGGAACCGATGGAGTGATGTTCTGTGGCTGCCCTGCCGATCGACGAAGTGACCCCGCGACACCTGATCAAACTGACCCCCGGCGTGCCCGCCGACGGACACTACGACGAACTCGCGGCGGTCTTCAGACCCGTGTTCGCCAGCATCGCCGATGGCGCCGCCGACCGAGATGCCCGGCGGATCCTGCCCTTCGAACAGGTCGGCTGGCTCAACCAGGCCCGCTTCGGTGCCCTGCGGGTCCCCCGGGAGGTCGGCGGCTTCGGCGCCTCGCTGGTTGATTCCTTCCGCTTGCTCATCGAGCTGGGGGAGGCCGACTCGCAGATCGCCCAATTGCTGCGGGCCCATATCGGCTTCGTCGAATCGGTGCTGCTGCTCCACGACGAGGCGGTCAAGGCGCGCTGGTTCGCCCGCTTCGTCGCCGGGCAGATCGTCGGCAACGCCTACACCGAGCGCGGCGGCAACGACCTGGGCCACCTGAACACCGCCGTCGAACAGTCCGAGGCCGGCTGGCTGCTCACGGGGCAGAAGTACTACTGCACCGGGACGCTCTTCGCCGACTGGGTGGCGGTCACCGCCATGGCGCCGGCGGTTGAAGGACGCCACGTCGCGGTGGTGTCCACCCAGCATTCGGGGGTGGTCATCCACGACGATTGGGACGGGTTCGGCCAACAACTCACCGGCACCGGGACCACCGGATTCACCCGGGTTCCCGTGGATACGCTCCTGGACCCCGAGGTGCTGGACGTCCACCCGGAATCGGCCATCTTCCAGTTGGTGCTGCTCGCCGTCCAGGCCGGTATCGCCCGGGCGGTCCTCGCCGACGCCCGCGCCCACACCCAACTGCGTGAACGAGCCTTCACCACCGGAACCGGCGTCCCCTCCCGGCATGAACCCCAGGTCCTGCAGGTCATCGGAGAGATCTCGGCGACCGCCTGTGCCGTGGACGCGATCCTGTTGGCCGCCATCGCCGAACTCGAATCGGTGATCGGCCAACCGGGGCTGAGCCCCGCGGAGCAGTACGCGGTCAGCGAGCTGGCCGCCAACCGGGCCCAGACGAGCATCCAACCACTCGTGCTCGAGGCGACCAGCAAGCTCTTCGACGGCCTCGGCGCCTCGGCGACCTCCACCGCCTGCAACCTGGACCGCCACTGGCGCAACGCGCGCACCATAGCCACCCACAACCCCGCCATGTACAAGTCCCGCATCGTCGGCGACTACGAGGTCAACGCCGCGACGCCGCGCAAACTCGGCGCCGTCGGCGACCTCAAGACCCCTGAAGGAGAAAAATGAGCACCACACCAGCACGCCGCCGGATCCGCCTGAACGCCTTCGACATGAACTGCGTGGTCCACCAATCGCCGGGGCTGTGGCGTCATCCGCAGGACCAGGCGTGGCGCTATAAGGAACTGGGCTACTGGACCGAGCTGGCCAAGACGCTGGAGAAGGGGCTGTTCGACGGGATCTTCATCGCGGACGTCTTGGGCACCTACGACGTCTACGGATCCACCAACTCCACCCCGCTCTCCGCCGGCGCCCAGGTCCCGGTCAACGACCCGTTCCTGCTGGTCTCCGCGATGGCTTCCGTCACCGAGAACCTGGGCTTCGGGGTCACCGCCGGAACCGCCTACGAACACCCCTACCCGTTCGCCCGCCGACTGGCGACCCTGGACCACCTGACCAACGGCCGCCTCGGCTGGAACGTGGTGACCGGATACCTGCCCTCGGCAGCCAGGAACATGGGCCAGGAAGACCAGATGGAACACGACGAACGCTACGACCACGCCGATGAGTACCTCGAAGTGGTCTATAAGCTGCTCGAGGGTTCCTGGGAGGACGACGCCGTTCTCCGCGACCGGGAATCGGGGGTCTACACCGACCCGTCGAAGGTCCACGAGATCGGCCACGAGGGCAAGTACTTCAAGGTCCCGGGCATTGCCATCACCGAACCCTCGGTGCAGCGCACCCCGGTCATCTACCAGGCCGGTGCCTCCCCGCGCGGCCTGGAATTCGCGGGGGCGAACGCCGAATCCGTCTTCGTGAATAGTCCGACCAAAGAAATCCTCACCGACACCGTGCGGAGGATCCGGGACAATGTCGAGGCCGCCGGCCGCGACCGCTACGACGTGAAGATCTACACGATGCAGACGATCATCACCGCTGCCACAGACGAGGAGGCGCAGAACAAATACGCCGACTATGCCTCCTACGCCGACATCAACGGGTCGCTGGCCCTGCTCTCGGGCTGGACCGGAATCGACATGTCACAGTACGACCTTGACGACGTGATCGGTGAGGACGTGAAGTCCAATGCCATCCAGTCCTCGGTGGAGACGTTCAAGAAGGCCTCCGGGGATGACGGCAAACCGTGGACCATCCGCCAGTTGGCCGAATGGATCGGCGTCGGCGGTTTCGGCCCGGTCACCGTCGGTGACGGGGCCCAGGTCGCCGCGAAGCTCGTCGAATGGGTCGAGGACACCGACGTGGACGGCTTCAACATCGCCTACGCCATCACCCCGGGCACGTTCGAGGACGTCGTCGAATTCGTCATCCCCGAACTGCAGGCCCTGGGTGCCTACCCCACCGAATACGCGCCGGGGACCCTGCGCCAGAAGCTCTTCGGCGCCGGGGACCGGGTCAAGGACAGCCACCGGGCCGCCGACTACCGGCTCGCGGGAGCACAACTGGCCACCAGCTAGCAGCACCTACGAGAACCACCATCCAGAGCGGACGAGAGACCTGGCTCGTTGACTCCGCAGCAACCACCCGTTTCGGGCAGGTGCTTCCGCCGGGACCGATGGAAAGGAACCACCATGACCACCACCACGCCCACCCCGCCAACCCGCAGGATGCGTTCACGCGTCGCCGTCGCCAGCTTCATCGGCACCACGATCGAGGGCTACGACTTCGTGCTCTACGGGCTCGCCGCGGCGACTGTCTTCGGCCCGCTGTTCTTCGCACCGGCCGACCCGTTGGTCGGGACCATGGCGGCCTTCGCCACCTATGCCGTCGGGTTCATCGCCCGCCCCATTGGTGGGCTTCTTGGAGGGCACTACGGGGATCGGATCGGACGCAAGACCGTGCTGGTTGCCTCCCTGCTGCTGACCGGTATCGCCACCACGGCGATCGGTTTGCTGCCCACCCACGACACTGCCGGATGGATTGCCCCGGCGCTACTGCTGATCCTGCGCGTGGCCCAGGGCATCGGCTACGGTGCCGAATGGGCGGGAGCCGCCCTGATGACCGTCGAACACGCCGCCCCCGGACGCCGCGGACTGACCAGCAGCGCCACCCAAATCGGCCCGAGCGCGGGCATGCTGTTGGCCACGGCGGTGCTGTTGGGACTGGAATCAGCCCTGCCGGATGCCGCCTATCTGGCCTGGGGATGGCGGCTGCCGTTCCTGGCGAGCATCCTGCTGGTCGTCGTCGGTCTGGTGGTGCGGCTGAGGATCGAGGACAGCGCCTCCTTCAAACAGGTGGTTCAAACGCAGCAGGTCTCCCGCCGCCCGGTGCTGGAATCGCTGCGCACCCATCCCCGCCAAGTCGCCCTGACCACCGGGCTGCGCATCGCCCAGAACGCGTTCTACTACGTCTACACGGTCTTCATCCTGACCTACCTGGCCCAGGGCGGAATCAGCCGCGAAACCGGGTTGCAGGCCATTCTCATCGCCTCCGCCCTCGGACTGGTCACCGTCCCGTTCTGGGGCTGGGTATCGGACAGGATCGGGCGCCGGCGCACCTACCTCTTCGGCGGGATATTCAGCATCCTGGTTGCCCTGATCGCCTTCCCGCTGCTCGATACCGGCAGCTTCGTGCTGATCGTGCTGACCGTCGTGCTGGGCATGAACATCGGCCACGACGCGATGTATGGGCCGCAGGCGGCGTTCTTCTCCGAGCTCTTCGACACCCGGGTCCGCTTTTCCGGGGTGTCCATCGGCTATCAGATCGGTTCAGTCCTGGGCGGTGGCCTGGCCCCGCTGGTGGCCACCGCGCTGCTGGCCGCCGGCGGCGGCAGCCCGATCTGGGTCATCGCCTACTTCGTTGCGGTCGGCGCGCTCACCGTCGTCACCACCCTGCTTTCCCCCGAAACCAGTGCGCGGGATCTGGACGCACGCCAAGACGCCTGCCCCGTCTCCGAGCCCGAACATACCCTCGTCAGTTAGGAACGACCATGAGTGAAACCACCACCACCCCACCGGCCTTCGACACCCCCGTGCCGGAGGGCTCCGAAGCCCGCTATCTTGCCCTGGCCGCACGCTTCCGCCCCGTCTTCGACGCCATCGCCGTCGACGCCGTCGCCCGCGAACAGGACCATGTGCTTCCCTTCGAACAAGTCGGGTGCCTCCAGGAGGCCGGTTTCACCACCTTGCGGGTGCCGGCCGAATACGGCGGGGACCCGGTGAACCATGAACACCTGTTCCGGCTGCTGGTGGAATTGGCTGCCGCCGATTCCAACGTGGCCCATCTGCTGCGATCACATTTTTCCTTCGTCGAAACCATTGCCTTGCAGCCGCGGGACTTCCGCGACACCTGGTTCCCGCGGGTGCTGGCCGGGCAGATCTTCGGCAATGCGGCCACCGAACGCGGCGGCAACGCCCTGGGCACCACGGCGACGAAACTGACACGGCACGACGGCGGCTGGGTCCTCAATGGTGCGAAGTACTACACCACCGGCAGCATCTTCGCCGATTGGGTGGTGGTGCTGGCCAGTACCGAGGGCGTCGAAGGCCGGCAGTACGCCGTCGTCCCCACCGATGCCGACGGGGTGGCCATCCACGATGACTGGGACGGCTTCGGCCAACCGTTGACCGGCACCGGAACCGCGATCTTCGACAACGTGGCCGTCGAGTCCTCCAACATCATTTCCCGCAAGGTCACCAGCACGCTGGAACCGGCGTTCTTCCAACTGGTCCTGCTGGCCGTGCTGGCCGGGATTGGGCGGGCCGCGCTGCGCGACGCCTCCGAACTCGTCGCCGCCCGCACCCGGACGTTCAATACCGGATCCGGTGGACTCTTCCGCGATGACGCACAGATCCAGGAACATGTCGGCACCCTCGCCGCACGGGTCTATGCCGCCGAAGCAGTGGTTGCTGCAGCGGCCCGCGACCTGGACGCCGCCGTCGATCCGGCTGTGGCCCTGGACACGGAAGCGGCGTTCCTGCGCGCGGAAATCGCCGTGCAGAAAGCCCAGGTGACTGTCCCGCCGCTGGTCCTCGATGCCGCAGGGGCCCTTTTCGACGTGACCGGGGCCTCCGCCACCAGCCGCGGAAAATCCTTGGACCGGCACTGGCGCAACGCCCGCACGGTCGCCACCCACAACCCGGCGGCCTTCAAGGCCCGCTCCGTCGGTGACTTCCACATCAACGGAACCATCCCCATCGGCCTGAACAGCATCGGCGAAGCCACCACGACTCCGAAGGACACCACCCGAGCATGAGCACCAACCAACGCCCGCGCCTGCTGCTGAGCGCCTTTTTGATGAACACCCCGAGCCACATCCTGGGAGGCCAGTGGCGTCACCCCGAGGCCCAACAGCATCGCTATAACGAGCTCGGTCTGTGGGTAGATCTAGCCCGGCAACTCGAGGACGCAAAATTCGATGCCCTGTTCTTCGCCGACGTGGTGGGCCTCTACGGCGACCATGAGGGAGGGTGGGCCTCGCTGGTGGAGAAGGGGCTGCAGGTACCCTCCAATGACCCTCTGGTGCTGGCCTCCGCCCTGGCCGCGACCACCTCTCAGATCGGGTTGGCGCTGACCAGCTCGGTGGTGCAGTCCGACCCGTTCCAGATGGCCCGCCAGTTCTCCACCCTCGATCACCTCTCCGGAGGCCGGGTCGCCTGGAACATCGTGACCAGCGTGTTGGAGAACTCCCACCGCAACTTCGGGGCCACGGGCCTGGCCGCCCACGCAGACCGCTATGACTGGGCCGAGGAATACGTCTCCGCCGTCTATAAACTATGGGAAGGCTCCTGGGCGGATGGGGCTGTGCTGGCCGATAAGCAGACCGGTCGCTATGCCGACCCGGCCCTGGTGAACAAGATCCACCATGAAGGCCCCCGCTATTCCATCGAAGGCCCGCATTTGTCCTCGCCGAGCCCGCAGCGCACCCCGTTCCTCTTCCAAGCCGGCAGCTCACCGCGTGGGAAGGCCTTCGCCGCGGCCCATGCCGAGGCCACGTTCCTGTTCGCCCCGAACACCGAATACGTGCGCAAACAAGCAACGGCCATCCGGGCGGCCGAAGCCGCAGCGGGCAGATCGCCGGGGGACGCGAAGATCTTCGCCGGGCTGTCCTTCGTCGTGGGCAGCACCGAGGCAGAGGTCAAGCGCAAGGAGACCGAATATGACCAGTACCTGGACCCCCACGCCCTGATCGCGCATATCGGCGGGGGCATCGGCGTGGACCTCGGGGGCCTGGACTTGGACACCCCGCTGGGCGATATCGAAACCGAAGGGGCACGCGGGGTCCTCGAGGCGGTCATCGCCTCGGTACCCGGCGGTAAGCCGACCGTCGGAGATCTGGCCCGCTCGCGGGCGAAAGCACAACAGATCGCCGGTACCCCGGAACAAATCGTCGACGAACTTGAGCGGTGGCAGGATGCCGGGATCAATGGGGTCAACATCATCAACCAGATCCTTCCCGGCTCCTATACCGACTTCATCGAGGGGGTCCTTCCAGAACTGCGGGCCCGCGGTCTGGCCCAAAGCGAGTACGCACCCGGGACCCTGCGGGAAAAGGTCTTCGGCAGGACGGCCACCCTGGAGGCCAACCACCCGGCCGCCGCCTACCGGGGAGCGTTCTCCAAGCACTCGGCAGCTGCCACCCAGCAGACGGCCCCGGTGGGCTGACGGGCGCCGGTGGGCCTTGTAAGGTGGGGGCCATGACGGAACCAGCACCGCAGAACCAACCGTCCGATGCCGAGCTGGCAGGGATCCCCGATCTGGAGATCCCCGCAGCCGATATCCCGGAGGCCGATATTGCCGATGTCGACATCCCCGCGGCACCGGTCCGTCCGCCGTCCACCCCCGGGGAATCGGCACCGCCAGGTCTCGACCTTGCGGGGACCGGCCGTCGCGGAGCCGTCGTTGAACCGGAGGTTCCCGAGGTCGAAGGACCACCGTTGGGCACCACCGATCCGCAGCTGCGCACCACTGAGCCGGTCCTGAACGTGTCCGATCCGGTGCTTTCCGAACCGGTGCTGCGCGAGCCGGTACTCGGTGATGGCGGGACCGACGGTCCACAGCTGCGCCAGCACCACATCAACGATCCGGACACCATCCGGCGTCTGCTCACCACCCCGGCCCGTTGGGCCATCGTCGGTCTGTCCAATAATCCGATGCGAGCCGCCGTCGGGGTGGCGCGGATCGTGCGTGATGACCTGGGCATGGACATCGTCCCGGTCTCGCTGAAGGGGGACACCGTCCACGGGGAGCGGGGCTACACCCGGCTCGATGAGATCCCCGGGACCATCGACGTCGTGGACTGCTTCGTGAACTCGCAGAAGGTCGGCGCCATCGTCGACCAGGCCATCGACATCGGCGCGAAGGCCGTGTGGCTCCAGGTCGGGGTCATCGATGAAGCCGCCGCGGCCCGCGCCACGGCCGCCGGACTGGATGTGGTCATGGACGCCTGCCCGGCGATCGAGCGGCGCAACCTGATGCGCTCCTAGAGCCCGGCACCCTGTTTCATCTCGTCATAGCGCGAGCGCATGAACAAGAAGACCGCGTAGGCCATCAGGCCGACGGCGATCGCGATGAGGGCGAAGGAACCAAACGGCTGATCGCGCACTGCCTTGAGGGCACCATCGAGGCCGGTGGAATCCTCGGGGTCGTGTTGCGCCGTGGAGACGACGATCAGCAGTCCCAGCGCGGCCAGAGTCAGCCCCTTGGCCACGTAACCCGCGGTGCCCAGGATCATCAGGGTGCGCTGCACCGTGGGGCTGGAGGGCCGGCGCAGGCTCTTGGCGAATTGTCGGGCCACGCCGGAGTAGATGAAATAGATGCCGACGCCGATGACGACCAGGCCGGCGATGATCAGGGCGACGCTTCCGAAGGGTGAGGACATCAGGGTCGCCGAAACGGACTGGCTCTGTTCCGAAGAGTCCTTTCCGGCCCCGAGGGCGTAGCTGCCGAAGGTGGTGCCGATGGCCGCGAAGACGACGCCGGTGCCCGCCTGTTTGACGATGAAACCGAGGCCCTTCTGGCTGGGAACGATGGCCTGGGCCAGGCTCCAGACCGCCAACAGGAGGCAGCCCAGGAAGCAGATCCAAATCAGGATCTCGCCACCGGGCTGTGCGGAGAGCGTCCTCATGGCGCCCGACTGGTCGGCATCCCCGCCACGCGCCAAGGCGACATTCAAGGTCAGGAAGCCCAGCATGGCATGCAGGATGCCGTTGGCCACGAAGCCAAGCCGTGCCGCGCGTTCGAACCATGCGCTGCGGACTGCCTTGCGGGCCTCGACGGCCGCCTTGTCGGTGTTCTTCATCCCCTGAGTTTAGGCCGAAGGAGCCGCGCGTTGGCGCATCAGCGCCAGCGGCAGAGTGGCCAGCGAGATTCCGGCGGCCACCAACAGGGCGATGGGGAAGGACAGCCCCGCGGCCAGGGCTCCCACGAGCACCGATCCCAGACCGGTTCCGGCATCAAAGCCCATGTTCCAGACGGCGCTCGCCGTCCCATACTGCGCTGGCCGTACTGCCGAAAGGGAGAGCAGCAAGGTGAGGTTCTGTAGACCGCCATAGGTGATGCCGATGATCGTCATGGCCACCAGGAGCAGGGGGACCCGGGTCGCGTCTTGATTCTTCACCGCGAGGGCTGCCAGCACGAGTCCGAGACAGGTGAGCAGCACCAGCGGCCAGAGGAAGGCTTTCGTCCCATGCCGATCGGCCAGGGCTCCCAGGCGCCACCGGCTGACGGCAGCGGTGGCGGTCAGCAGGGCCAGACCCCCGGTCGTTGCGGCGGGGGAGGAGCTCATTTGCGGGACGAAGGTGATCAGTGCGCCACCGGCGAGGGTCACGGCAAGGAGCAGGATCATCGGTTGGAAGAGTCCACCCGGAAGCCGGGGGAGCCGCCGCCCGGCTGTCGCCGTGGTGCCCTCGGCGGGCAGGTCGAGCTCCTGGGCCGGGCGGCGACGGGCCTGTTCGGCTTCGCGGACACGTAGGGCCTGGGCCAACCGGGGGGCTGCCGCGATACCCAGCAGCGGCAGGGTTCCCAGGGCGAAAACCGCCCAGAAACCGATCGTGTCGGCCAGCCACGGACCGGCAGGTAACAGGAGCAGTTGGGGTACGGCGATCGCCGCGCCATAGGCCCCGATGGCTGCGCCATGCCTTGCCGGTGCCACCAGATGGGCGACCGCAGCGGAACCGGTGACCGTCAAGATTCCGAACCCCACCCCACGGATCAACGACAGCGCCAGGATCCAACCGAGCTGATCGGAGATGAGCATCAGGAGGGAGGGTCCGCCGAGGAGCAGCAGACCCGCGGCGAGAACTCGGCCCGTTCCCAGTCGTTGCAGCAGCCGCGGGACGAAACCCTGGGTGAGGACGGTGGCCAGCAGGAGGGCGCCATTAACGAGGCCGGAACCGGCCTCATCAGCTCCACCGTGGACTGCCCAGAGCGGGGCCATGGGCAGCAGGGCGGCGAATCCGGCGAAACCGGCGGCCGTCAGGGACAGTAGCGCCGGCATTCCGGGGGCGCGCCACACCGATTTCTGGCGGGAAGGATCAGAGCTGCTCACGAGGCCCCACCCTAGCAAGGGAGACCATCAGCATATCGCGCTCATTTGAGTCAACTGGTTTGCTCATATGTTATGCTCGGATTTGTTAGCTACATCACGATCGGAGCACATCATGACGCGTCTGCAGGCCGGGGCCCTAGCCGAACTCAACGACCTGGTCGCAGTGCCCGGGTATCCACTGGGGCAACGACGCATCGGCATCGTGCACTTTGGTGTCGGCGGCTTCCATCGGGCCCACCAGGCGATGTATCTCGACGCGTTGATGAACTCGGGTCAGGATCTGGACTGGGCCATCTGCGGCGTCGGGCTCATGCCCCACGACCAGCGCATGCGTGATGTCATGGCCGAGCAGGACGGCCTGTATACCTTGGTGTCCAAGGCCCCCGATGGAACGCGCGATGCCCGGGTCGTCGGTTCGATCGCCCGCTACCTTTATGCCCCGGACGGTCCCGAGCTGGTCCTGGCGCAGCTCACCGACCCGATGGTGCGGATCGTGTCGCTCACCGTGACCGAGGGGGGCTATAACTACAACCCCTCCACCGGGGAATTCGACGCCACTACCCCTGCGGTCGCCGCCGATCTGGCCGAGGATGCCGTACCAACCACCACGTTCGGGTTCGTCACCGAGGCGCTGCGTCGCCGCCGAGCCGCCGGAGTCGCGCCGTTCACGGTGATGAGTTGCGACAACATCCAAGGCAACGGCCACCTGGCCGCAAAGGTCTTCACCGCCTTCGCCCGGTTGAAGGGTCCGGAGCTCGGAGCATGGGTGGCCGAGCAGGTGCCCTTCCCGAACTCCATGGTCGATCGGATCACCCCGGTCACCACCGAGGCCGACCGGGCTGCCATTGCCGCCGAATACGGTGTGGAAGACACCTGGCCGGTGGTCTGCGAGGACTTCATCCAATGGGTCCTGGAGGACAGATTCCCCACCGGGCGCCCCGACTGGGGGTCGGTAGGAGTCCAGCTCGTCGACGACGTCGAACCCTATGAGCTGATGAAACTACGCCTGCTCAACTGCAGCCACCAGGGCATCGCCTACCTTGGCTACCTCGCCGGGTACCGCTTCGCCCACGAGGCCTGCTCCGACCCGCTGCTCGTCGAGTTCCTCCTCGCCTATATGGAACGCGAGGCCACCCCCACGCTCAAGCCCGTGCCGGGGATCGATCTGGACGCCTACCGGCACGAGCTCATCGAACGTTTCGCCAACGAACAGGTCCAGGACACCCTGGCCCGCCTGGCCGCTGAATCCTCCGATCGGATCCCCACCTGGCTGGTCCCGGTCATCCGGGCGAACCTGTCCGACGGCGGAGCGGTGCGCCTCAGCGCCGCGATCGTCGCTTCCTGGGCCCGCTACGCCCGCGGGGTCGACGAGGCAGGGCAGCCCATCGAGGTCGTCGACCGGCTCCGGGACCGCGTCCTCGCCGCTGCGGCCGCCCAGGACGAGGACCCGCTGGCGTTCCTGCGCGACCGGGAACTCTTCGGCGATCTGGCCGACCACGAGGACTTCACCAAGCCCTATCTGCAGGCGCTGGCCATCCTGGACGACGGCGGGGCGCTGGCCCTGCTGCGCACCCTCCGTGAGGACGGCTGGAAGTAGGACTCGGCCTCCCTGCGGCTGCCTCGTGAAGGGGCCTACACGCCGTAGAGGCGGGTGCGTTCGGCGGCGTACAGGGTGCGCGATTCCCGCCCCCAGCCGTCGCCCGACGGACTTAGACGGGCCTGGACGTGCCGCTCGAAGACCGGCAATTCCCCGGTGGCCGCCCACGCGGCCTGCCGGGCGGCGCCCAAGGCCACGTATTCGCCGGCTTCCAGGACGTCCACGTCGATTCCCAGCAGTTCGGGGGCCACCGCCCGCAAGGATGCCGAGCGGGCGCCACCGCCGATCAGTAGGGCCCGTTGGGCCGGTCGGGACACCTCGGAGAGGGCTTCGGCGGCATCGGCCAACGAGTTCATCACGGCCAGGACGGAGGACCGGGCCAGATTCTCCCGGGTCAACGAGGCCCGGCTCATTCCGGTCAGGCTCCCGGTGGCCCCGGGGAGGTTCGGCGTGCGTTCGCCATCGAAATAGGGCATGAGGTTCAGTCCTCCGGCCAACGGGTCCCCACAGGAGGCGAGCTGGTCGAATTCAGCCAGCCCAACGCCGAGCAGTTCGGCGGTGGTGGCCATCACCCGGGCCGAATTGATCACCGCGAGCAAGGGGAGGTAGCCGCCGGTGGCGTCGGCGAATCCGGCCACCGCCCCCGTGGGGTCCGCGGTGGGGCGATCCGGCACGGAGGCGAAAACGGTGCCCGAGGTGCCGATGGACACCGCAATTTCCCTGGATTGCAGCCCCAGGCCCAGGGCGGCTGCGGCATTATCGCCGGCGCCCGCCGAGACGACCGCCCCGTCGGCCCCGAACTCGGGCAGGAGTTGGCCGCCGACGGCGTCCGGGGCGATCACCTCGGGTAGCTCGGGGGTGCGACCGAAATATTCGGTCAGCAGTTCGGGGAGGTATCCGGTAGCAGGGTGGTAATAGGCGGTGCCGCTGGTATCGGAGCGATCCGTGAACCAGCTGCCCGTGAGCACGTGGTTCAGATAATCGTGGGGCAGCACCACGCGGTGCACCCGTGCCGCGGCTTCGGGCTCGTTCCGAGCCAGCCAGGCCAGCTTCGTCAGGGTGAAGGAGGCCACCGGCACCGATCCGACCTCCCGGGCCCAGAAATCGGCCCCGTGGTCGCAGACCATGGCCGCGGCCTGGGGAGCGCTGCGGGTGTCGTTCCACAACAGCGCATCGAAGACCGGTTCCCCGGCCACGTCCAGGGCGACCATGCCGTGTTGTTGGGCGGCCAGCCCGACGCCGATGACCGTACCCGCCCCCGCCGGGTCTGCTTCTTTCCAGGCGCGGTGCAGGGCGGCGGCCCAGATCCGCGGATCGATGCTGGTCCCATCGGGGTGGGCCACCTTGGCCGAGCGCAATTCGGCCCCGGTGGCAGCATCCAGGACCAGCACCTTGCAGGACTGGGTCGAGGAATCAATGCCGACGACGA